>NZ_JBITTW010000017.1:0-100155 GCF_044542195.1 Pseudomonas sp. NPDC079367 | reverse complement strand
CTCCGGTTATAATAATAGCGGGAGCAGTTATCCGCCTGCGGGTTACGGTACGAACGGCGCCTATGCCGGGGGAGCGGCTTCGGCCCCTGCCTCGGCACAAGGCATGCTGTTCAACCAATTGCAACAGATGCAGGATCAGATCTCGCGCCAACAGGGCGTGATCGAAGAACTGCAGAATCAGGTTGCGCGCATGAAGCAGGAATCCCTGGAGCGATACCAGGATCTTGATCGGCGCATAGGATCCGGCGTTGCACCAGCCGCGACTCCCGAGAATTCTTCTGCCGGTGGCGATGCAAGTGTTGCTGCCGGTGCTGCCGCAGGTGCCGCTTCGGCGTCCCAAGCCCCTGCTGCGGGTAGCGAACCGGCTGATCCGGCCAAGGAAAAGCTGTATTACGATGCCGCTTTCGACCTGATCAAAGCCAAGGATTTCGACAAGGCCAGCCAGGCCTTCGCGGCTTTCCTGCGCAAATACCCGAACAGCCAATATGCGGGCAACGCCCAGTACTGGCTCGGCGAAGTGAATCTGGCCAAAGGTGATCTGCAAGGTGCGGGTCAGGCCTTTGCCAAGGTTTCGCAGGTGTATCCCAAGCACAACAAAGTGCCGGACTCGCTGTACAAACTGGCTGACGTAGAGCGCCGCCTCGGTCACACCGACAAGGTCAAAGGCATTCTGCAGCAGGTGGTGTCCCAATATCCGGGTACGTCCGCCGCACAGCTGGCTCAGCGTGATCTGCAGCGCATGTAAGCCTGTTTATCCGTGTTTTGAAGAAACCCGCGCTAGTCGCGGGTTTTTTCGTTAGAATTCACGCCCTTTTTCTGAAACACGCTTCTTGCGGTCTACGCGTTGGCGGGATTGCCTGAAGTGCCTGACGGAGGCGGACAGCCTGTTTAGCTGTTACGCCCGTGGCGACTATGCAAGACACATTGAGAATCACCGAAGTTTTCTACTCGTTGCAGGGGGAAACTCGGACTGCCGGGCTGCCCACAGTTTTCGTGCGCCTGACCGGTTGCCCGTTGCGTTGCCAATACTGCGACAGCGCTTATGCGTTCAGCGGCGGCACCGTGCGCACCCTCGACGATATTCTTGAGCAAGTGGCCGGATATCGTCCGCGCTACGTCTGTGTCACCGGCGGTGAGCCGCTGGCCCAGCCGAACGCCATCCCTTTGCTTGAACGGTTATGTAATGCCGGATACGAGGTCTCGCTGGAAACCAGCGGCGCCCTCGACGTTTCGGCCGTCGATCCGCGAGTCAGTCGCGTAGTCGATCTGAAAACGCCGGGCTCGAAAGAAGCTCATCGCAACCGTTACGAGAACATCGAACTGCTGACCCGCAACGATCAGGTGAAGTTTGTCATCTGCTCGCGCGAGGACTATGACTGGGCGGTTTCCAAGCTGATCCAGTACGGTCTTGATCAGCGCGCCGGCGAAGTGCTGTTTTCGCCAAGTCACCACGACCTGAATGCTCGGGAGCTGGCTGACTGGGTGGTGGCGGACAATCTGCCGGTACGCCTGCAATTGCAGCTGCATAAATATCTTTGGAACGACGAGCCAGGACGCTGAAATGAATCAACTACTGAACACTACCGAAAAACGCGCAGTCATCCTGCTGTCCGGCGGCCTCGACTCGGCGACTGTCGTGGCGATGGCTCGCGCTGAAGGCTACGCCTGCTACACCATGAGCTTCGATTACGGCCAGCGCTCGCATGCCGAATTGCACGCCGCCGCCCGCGTTGCGCGCGATCTGGGTGTGGTCGAGCACAAGGTTATCGGGCTGAATCTCAATGGCATGGGCGGCTCGGCGCTGACCGACACCAGCATCGATATTCCGGAAGAGCTGGGCGAAGGCATTCCGGTGACTTACGTGCCGGCGCGAAACACTGTGTTCCTGTCGTTGGCATTGGGTTGGGCGGAAGTGCTCGGCGCACGGGATATCTTTATTGGCGTGAATGCGGTGGATTATTCCGGTTACCCGGATTGCCGCCCGGAGTTCATCGAGTCGTTCGAGCGCATGGCCAATCTGGCAACCAAGGCGGGCGTTGAAGGCAACGGCTTCCGCATTCAGGCGCCACTGCAGAACCTGAGCAAGGCGCAGATCGTCCAGGCCGGCGTGAAGCTCGGCGTTGATTATGGCCTGACTGTTTCCTGCTATCAGGCAGACGATGACGGCCGCGCTTGCGGCAAATGCGACAGCTGCCGCCTGCGTGCTGAAGGCTTTGCGGCGGCGGGTGTGAGCGATCCAACTCCTTATTTTTGATCTTTTTCAAAAAAAGTGTTGAATAGTCCTTAAAAATCAGTATTATACGCGCCACCACACAGCGGGTCGTTAGCTCAGTTGGTAGAGCAGTTGGCTTTTAACCAATTGGTCGTAGGTTCGAATCCCACACGACCCACCATATTTGGCGGTTTAGAAAATCCGGAAGGCCCACGAAAGTGAGGATTTCCGGGTTTTTTTTTGCCTGCAATTCTGACCTCCGTTTTTCTCCGTCGCCCAACCTGACACAGGTCAGAATCATCTTTTGTATCAACGGGATATTCTGTAGCCTTGCGCAACTTCAACGCTGTCCGTGCCTGATGATACTCACTCTCCCGGCGGTACCCTCTAGCGGTCCGGAGCCGGGTGTATACTCGACTTTCGCGCGAATGCGCCTGCAGGTCTTGCGAACATGACGCAGATTTCCGAACGCCTTCTGGTTCAAGCCCACCTCGATGCCAAACAGCCCAAACCGCTGACGGCAGAGGAGGAGGCTTACTACCGTTCCGCCATCGCCGCCGAGCTCAAGGCTCAGGACGCGGTGCTTGTGGCCCACTTCTATTGCGATCCGGTGATTCAGGCCTTGGCCGAAGAAACCGGCGGCTGTGTTTCCGATTCCCTTGAAATGGCTCGCTTCGGCAATGCCCATCCGGCCAAGACCGTAGTGGTCGCCGGCGTGAAGTTCATGGGCGAGACGGCAAAAATTCTCAACCCGGAAAAACGCGTGCTGATGCCAACGCTGGAGGCAACCTGCTCTCTGGACCTTGGTTGCCCGGTCGACGAGTTCTCGGCGTTCTGCGATCAGCATCCGGAGCGTACCGTGGTGGTCTACGCCAACACCTCTGCAGCGGTAAAGGCGCGTGCCGACTGGGTGGTGACTTCGAGCTGCGCACTGGAAATCGTCGAAAGCCTGATGGACAACGGCGAGACGATCATCTGGGGCCCGGACAAGCACCTGGGCACTTACATTCAGCGCAAGACCGGTGCCGACATGCTGCTGTGGGACGGTGCCTGCATCGTTCACGAAGAGTTCAAATCCAAGCAGCTTGAAGACATGAAAGCGCTGTACCCGGACGCGGCGATTCTGGTGCATCCGGAGTCGCCGACTTCGGTGATCGAACTGGCCGATGCCGTCGGCTCGACCAGTCAGTTGATTGCCGCCGCGCAAAGCCTGCCGAACAAGACCCTGATCGTCGCTACCGACCGTGGCATCTTCTACAAGATGCAGCAGCTGTGCCCGGACAAGGTCTTCATCGAGGCGCCGACCGCCGGTAACGGCGCGGCATGCCGCAGTTGCGCACATTGCCCGTGGATGGCCATGAACACCCTTGAGCGCACGCTGAAGAGCTTGAAGGAAGGCACGAACGAGATCTTCGTTGACCCGGCGTTGATTCCGCAGGCGATTCGACCGTTGAAGCGAATGCTGGATTTCACCCAGGCAGCACGGATGAAACTGGCCGGTAACGCCTGATTTTCAGGCACCGCAATTCAGATGTGGGAGCGGGCTTGCTGGCGAAAGCGGTGTATCAGTCACCATTGAAGTGACTGATACGGCGCCTTCGCGAGCAAGCCCGCTCCCACATTGGTATTCGCTGTCTGGAAATTATTTACTCTTCTTCGGGATCCGCACCACGCGGGTATCTGAATAGATGTCATGCCAGGTGCGCTTCTGCTTGTCATACAGCGACCAGAAGAACCCCAGCCCCGCGCACAGCCACGACGCGATCGACACCATAAAGCGCAATAGCGCCTGCCACAGGCTGATCGCCGTGCCATTGGCGTTCTGCACGCGAATGCCCCACACCTGCATGCCGAGTGTCTGCCCGCCATGGGTCCAGAACTTGGCGAAGAAACCGAACAGCACCAACAGCAGCACCGTGGAGTAGAGCGGGTCGCCATCGAGCTGGCCGGCATCGGTCATCGCCCGCAGACGTTCTTCGCCAATGATCGCGGCCTGGATCAGTTTGTAAACGAAGCCAGTGACGATCAGCAGTGCGGTACACAATAGAAAATCATAGAACATCGCGGCCAGACGGCGGCCGAGGCCAACAGCAGGAAAGTCGCCCTGTGGGGTGAGCAGGTTTTTCGACATGGCAGCCTCTGAGGGCGAAAGGAAATGGCATTTTACGGACTCGCGCGCACAAAAAAGCCCCTGATATCAATATCAGGGGCTTTTTCGTAGCAGAAATCAGGCTTCAGCTTGTACTTCGTCAGCCTGCATGCCTTTCTGACCTTGCACAGCAACGAAAGTCACTTTCTGGCCTTCTTTCAGGCTTTTGAAGCCGTTGCCCTGAATGGCGCGGAAATGTACGAACAGATCCGGACCGCTTTCTGGAGTGATAAAACCAAAACCTTTCTCGTCGTTAAACCACTTGACGGTACCGCTCTGACGTGTGGACATTTCTTATTTCCTTTGACGCATAAATTGATGACAGCCCCTTTCACATGAAAGAGTACTGGAGCTGGTTGCAAGGAGTAAGAAGACGTCGAGCGGGATGTAGCTAACTTGTAGGCTACTGCCCAGGTCACGATTCCAAGCTGACCCATGCAAACACAGTGGACAAACTCTACGCCAACTACGGGAGAAAAAACAAGCCCTGCGAAGGGCCCGGTTTCACTGCGCTTCATGGCAGTTTGTCAGTTCACTAGTGCGTTCTTAGATGAATGTAGGGTTCTATTTTTTTCAAAAGTTATAAGCAACGTTCATATACGAAACAGATGTAAAAAAACGCACTGTTTTATGGCGATTGCGTTACACATTAGTGCATGCATGACGCAATCGCGTTACTTATAGAAACAGTCGATCAGCCGCGATAGTAGCGTTGTGGAACAAATGGCATTTTGCTTACAAGCATTTGCACCTTTTTCCCACGTACGATGGCCCATACCGGTGTTTCGAGCGCAACGTAAGCGCTGTCGAGATAACCCATCGCCAATGGCCCGCCCAAGGTCGGACCGAAGCCGCCACTGCAGACATTCCCGATGATTTCGCCAGCCTCGTTGACGATCTCTGCACCTTCGCGCACTGGAGTACGTTCCTGTGGCAGCAGGCCGACGCGTTTGCGTGCGACGCCATTTTGTTGCTGCGCGAAAATGTGCTCTGCGCCCGGAAAGCCGCCGGGCCGGGCGCCGTCGGCGCGGCGTGGCCTGGAGATCGCCCAGAGCAGGCTGGCTTCGATCGGCGTGGTCTCGGTGTTCATGTCATGGCCATACAGGCACAGACCGGCTTCCAGACGCAGCGAGTCGCGGGCGCCGAGGCCGATGGCCTGAACTTCTGACTCGGCGAGCAAGGCTCGGGCGAGTTTTTCCGCTTCAGCGGCCGGTACCGAGATTTCGAAGCCGTCTTCACCGGTATAGCCCGAACGACTGACAAAGCAATCAACGCCGAGCAGCGTCACGCGTTGGAACTGCATAAAAGTCATTTTCGCCACGTCCGGCGCAAGACGCGCCAGCACCGTAACGGCTGCCGGACCTTGCAAGGCGAGCAGGGCGCGCTCTTCGAACAGCGCCGTAATGGTGCACTGATCGCCGATGTGTTGTTGCAGATGCGCGAGATCGTGATCCTTGCAGGCGGCATTGACCACCAGGAACAGTTCGTCGTTGCCAAGGTTGGCGACCATCAGGTCGTCGAGAACGCCGCCGGTTTCGTTGGTGAACATCGCATAACGCTGCATGCCTACCGGCAGGTCGATGATGTCCACCGGCACCAGAGTTTCCAGGGCTTTGGCAGAATCGGCGCCGGTCAGGCGGATCTGGCCCATGTGCGAGACGTCGAACAACCCGGCCTGTTCGCGGGTGTGCTGGTGTTCTTTCATCACGCCGAGCGGGTATTGCACGGGCATGTCGTAGCCGGCGAACGGCACCATGCGTGCGCCGAGTTCGAGGTGCAGCGCGTGCAGCGGGGTTTTCGACAGGTGTTCGGTGGTCATACGGGACTCCTTGATTCATCCCAATCCTCTCCTGCAGGGAGAGGGGGCTAATTAGCATTCGATAATGTTGACTGCCAAACCGCCACGGGCGGTTTCCTTGTATTTGCTTTTCATGTCGGCGCCGGTCTGGCGCATGGTGCGGATGACTTTGTCGAGGGAAACGAAATGCTGGCCGTCGCCACGCATGGCCATGCGCACCGCATTAATGGCTTTCACCGAACCCATCGCGTTGCGCTCGATGCACGGGACTTGCACCAGGCCACCGATCGGGTCGCAGGTCAAGCCGAGGTTGTGTTCCATGCCGATTTCCGCAGCGTTCTCGACTTGCTGAACGCTGCCGCCAAGCACTTCGCACAGGGCGCCGGCCGCCATGGAGCAGGCCACACCGACTTCACCCTGACAACCGACTTCGGCGCCGGAGATCGACGCGTTTTCCTTGTAAAGAATGCCGATGGCCGCAGCAGTCAGGAGAAAACGTACGACGCCGTCGTCATTCGCCCCGGGGATAAAACGCATGTAGTAATGCAGCACCGCCGGAATGATCCCCGCCGCGCCATTGGTGGGCGCAGTCACCACGCGGCCGCCGTTGGCGTTTTCCTCGTTGACCGCCAATGCATAAAGGTTGACCCAGTCGAGCACGGACAGCGGGTCACGCAATGCTGATTCCGGGTTTTTACACAGCTGCCGATGCAGCGCTGCGGCCCGACGTTTCACTTTCAGGCCACCGGGCAAAATACCTTCGTTGCGGCATCCTGCGGCGACGCAATCCTGCATGACCTGCCAGATCTTCAGCAGCCCGGCGCGAGTCTCTGCTTCCGGGCGCCAGGCGCTTTCGTTGGTCAGCATCATCTGGCTGATCGACAAACCGTAGGTGCTGCAATGGCCAAGCAAGTCCTTGGCACTTTTGAACGGGAAGGTCAGTGGCGTGGCATCTTCGACGATGCGGTCGGCACCGGCCGCATCCTCATCGACGACAAAACCACCGCCCACCGAGTAGTACTCACGGCTGCGAACCTGCAGCCCCGCCGCATCGAAGGCGCGAAAGATCATGCCGTTGGGGTGGTAGGCCAACGGTTTGCGAATCATGGCCAGATGCTCTTTCTCGTTGAAGGCGATGCTGTGCTCGCCCAGCAAATTCAGTCGGCCGTTGCCGCGAATCTCCTGCAGGCGCGCCGCGACAGTTTCAGTGTCGACGGTGTCCGGGTGCTCGCCTTCGAGGCCGAGCAACACGGCCTTGTCGCTGCCATGTCCCTTGCCGGTGGCGCCGAGCGAACCGTACAGCTCGACGCGCACGCTGGCAGTGGCGGTCAGCAGGTTTTCACGGCGCAAACCTTCGACGAACCGCGCCGCCGCCCGCATCGGGCCGACGGTGTGGGAGCTGGAGGGGCCGATGCCAATCTTGAACAGGTCGAACACGCTTAACGACATGAGTGTTTCTCCGGTTTCTTGTTATGGGAATTGGCGCAAGCATTAGGCTGGGTACAGATCTGCGGTGGGAGCGGGCTTGCTCGCGAATGCGGTGTATCAGTCGCCATCAATATTGCATGACACACCGTATTCGCGAGCAAGCCCGCTCCCACATTTGGATCTGCGGTGTTGCTGAAAATCGGGGCAGGCAAACCCGCCCCTCATTCCCTTAAGCGTAGCTTTCGATCGACGGGCAGGCGCAGACCAGGTTGCGATCACCAAAGACGTTGTCGACACGACCGACCGGTGGCCAGTATTTGCCTTCAACCAGCGACGCCACCGGGTACACCGCTTGCTCACGGCTGTATGGATGAGTCCATTCGCCCACCAGTTCCGCTGCGGTGTGCGGGGCGTTTTTCAGTGGGTTGTCGTCCTTGTCCAGCGTGCCGTTTTCCACTGCGCGGATTTCTTCGCGGATGCGGATCATCGCGTCGCAGAAGCGGTCCAGTTCTTCTTTGGATTCGCTTTCGGTCGGCTCGATCATCAGCGTGCCAGCGACCGGGAACGACATGGTCGGGGCGTGGAAACCGAAGTCGATCAGGCGCTTGGCGACGTCATCAACGCTGATGCCGCTGCTGTCTTTGAGTGGACGCAGATCGAGGATGCACTCGTGCGCCACCAGGCCGTTGCTGCCGGTGTACAGCACCGGATAGTGCTCTTCGAGGCGACGGGAAATGTAGTTGGCATTGAGAATCGCCAGTTGCGAAGCGCGCTTCAGACCGGCGCCGCCCATCATGCGGATGTACATCCAGGTGATCGGCAGAATGCTCGCGCTGCCGAACGGTGCCGCGCAAACTGCGCCTTCCTTGCGTTCCATCTGGCCGTGGCCCGGCAGGAAAGGGGTCAGGTGCGACTTGACGCCAATCGGGCCGACGCCCGGGCCGCCACCGCCGTGAGGAATGCAGAAGGTTTTGTGCAGGTTCAGGTGCGAGACGTCGCCGCCGAACTTGCCCGGTGCGCAGAGACCGACCATGGCGTTCATGTTGGCGCCGTCGATGTACACCTGGCCGCCGTTGTCGTGAATGATCGCGCAGATTTCGCGGATGCCTTCTTCGAACACGCCGTGGGTCGACGGGTAGGTGATCATCAGTGCGGCGAGGTGTTCGCGGTGCTCGAGGGCTTTGGCGCGCAGGTCCTCAATGTCGACATTGCCACGGGCATCGCAAGCGGTGACCACGACGCGCATACCAGCCATTTGCGCGGTGGCAGGGTTGGTGCCGTGGGCCGACGACGGGATCAGGCAGATGTCGCGGCGTTCATCACCACGGCTCTGGTGGTAGGCGCGGATCGCCAGGAGACCTGCGTATTCACCTTGCGAACCGGCGTTCGGCTGCAGCGAGATCGAGTCGTAACCGGTGGCGGCGCAGAGCATCGCTTCCAGTTCATCGGTCAGTTGCTGATAGCCAGCGCTTTGCGCGGCCGGGGCGAACGGGTGCAGCGCGCCGAACTCGGCCCAGGTCACCGGGATCATTTCGCTGGCGGCGTTAAGTTTCATGGTGCACGAGCCCAGCGGGATCATGGTGCGATCCAGCGCCAGGTCTTTGTCCGCCAGTTTGCGCAGGTAGCGCATCAGCTCGGTTTCCGAGTGATAACGGTTGAACACCGGGTGGCTGAGGATTGGCGACTGGCGAACCAGCGAGGCAGGAATGGTGCTCTGCACCGAAGCGGCCAGCGCGGTGAAATCCGGCAGGGTCTTGCCGTCAGCGAACAGGCTCCACAGGGCTTCGATATCGGCTTGCGTGGTGGTTTCGTCGACCGACAGGCCCAGACGTTCGGCATCAATGACGCGCAGGTTGATCTGCGCAGCGTGAGCCTTCTCGTGCAGCGCGGCGGTGTTCGCGCCGGTGGCTACGGTCAGGGTGTCGAAGAAGCTTTGCTGTTCAACGCTCAGGCCCAGCGCGGTCAGGCCCTTGGCCAGAATCGCGGTCAAGTGATGCACGCGGTTGGCGATCTGGGTCAGGCCTTTCGGGCCGTGATACACGGCGTACATGCTGGCGATGTTGGCCAGCAGCACCTGCGCGGTGCAGATGTTCGAAGTGGCCTTCTCGCGACGGATATGTTGCTCGCGAGTCTGCATTGCCAGACGCAGGGCTGGCTTGCCGAAACGGTCAACCGAGACACCGACCAGCCGGCCCGGCATGTCGCGTTTGAACGCATCTTTGGTGGAGAAATAAGCAGCGTGCGGGCCACCGAAGCCCAGCGGCACGCCGAAGCGTTGCGCCGAACCGATGGCGACGTCAGCGCCGAACTCGCCCGGCGCGGTCAGCAGCGTCAGGGCCAGCAGGTCTGCGGCCACAGCCACCAGAGCGTTGGCGGCGTGGAAACGCTCGGTCAGTTCGCGGTAGTCGAACACATCACCGTTGCTCGCCGGGTATTGCAGCAGCGCGCCGAAGAACGGCGTCACGTCAGTCAGTTCGCGTTCATCGCCCACGACCACGTCGATGCCCAGGGGCTCGGCACGGGTGCGCAGCACGTCCAGGGTTTGCGGGTGGCTGTGGATGGAGGCGAAGAACTGGTGGCTGCCCTTGTTCTTGCTCAGGCGTTTGCAGAAAGTCATGGC
Organism: Pseudomonas sp. NPDC079367; assembly: GCF_044542195.1. Taxonomy (NCBI): domain Bacteria; kingdom Pseudomonadati; phylum Pseudomonadota; class Gammaproteobacteria; order Pseudomonadales; family Pseudomonadaceae; genus Pseudomonas; species Pseudomonas sp. NPDC079367. The sequence continues at coordinate 89,948 of NZ_JBITTW010000017.1, read as the reverse complement.
TTCGGCAGCAGCGGTGGCTTCGTCGAGCAGGGATGCGTTGGCGATCGGCAGGCCGGTGAGGTCGCTGATCATTGTCTGGAAATTCAGCAGCGCTTCGAGACGGCCCTGGGAAATTTCCGGTTGGTACGGCGTGTAAGCGGTGTACCAGGCAGGGTTTTCCAGCAGGTTGCGCAGAATCGGCGACGGCGTGTGGCAGTTGTAATAGCCCTGGCCGATGTAGGTTTTGAACAGCTGATTCTTGCCGGCGATGGACTTGATCATCGCCAGGGCATCGGCTTCGCTGAGGCCGTCGTCCATGCCGAGCACGCTGGTGCCCTTGATGCTTTCCGGAATGACGCTGGCGCTCAGGGCTTCAAGTGAATCGAAGCCGAGGCTGTTGAGCATCGCTTGCTCGTCACCGGCGCGCGGGCCGATGTGACGGGCGATGAATTCGTTGGCGGTGCCGAGATTGATGGCGGTCATGGCGTATTTCCTCAGGCTTCGGCTTGGGCTTTGATCAGACGGTCGTAGGCATCCTGATCGAGCAGTTTGCCGACAGCGGCGGCGTCGCTTGGCTGGAAGCGGAAGAACCAGCCTTCGCCCAGCGGATCTTCGTTGACCAGCTCCGGAGCGTCTTGCAGCGCCGGGTTGACTTCCAGCACGTCGCCATCGAGCGGCATGTACACGCCGCTGGCGGCTTTCACCGATTCCACGGTGGCGGCTTCAGCGCCTTTTTCGTAAGCCTGCAGCTCAGGCAGTTGCACGAACACCACGTCGCCCAGGGCGTTCTGCGCGAAAGCGGTGATGCCAACAGTGACACTGCCGTCGGCTTCGGTGCGCAGCCATTCGTGATCTTCAGTAAAACGCAACTCGCTCATGGAAACTCCTCAGGGGGCCAGACTCGTCCGGTGGACGCGGTGGAAAGCTTGGGGGCGGGAAGCCCTTTATAGATGAAGAGTCAGGTAGCAAGAATGCGGCCAAGGTTGATTTATCTATATAAATCAATAACTTGATGGATTTTGTAATTTTCAGGCTTGTGTGCGGTGTAGCGAAATCGCTACAGCTTGGGGCGGGGAAAAAAGCTGAGCGGGATCAAAGCGTTGCACAGCGCTGGTCATAGGCGGGTGTAGCGATATCGTTCCGCTGTAGCGCTTTCGGTACAGTGGAGGTCGCTTTTGAACAAATTTCAAACCCCTGTGGGAGCGGGCTTGCTCGCGAAGGCGTCAGATCAGTCGACATTAGTGTCGAACGATCGACCGCATTCGCGAGCAAGCCCGCTCCCACATGTTTGTCCGCGTTCGGCTTACGGTTTATTGGGAATGCCGTATTTGCGCAATCGATGGGCGATGGCGGTGTGTGAGGTTTGCAAGCGGCTCGCCAGTTGCCGGGTCGAGGGGTAGCTGACGTAGAGCTTTTCCAGCAGTTCTCTTTCGAACGATTCAACCGCCTGTTCGAGGCTTTCAACGTCGGAGTCGGCCTGCCGAGCCACCGAGGTGCCGGCGATGTCGAGGTCACCGATATCGACCAGGCTGCTCTCGCAAATCGCCGCGGCACGGAAAATCACGTTCTGCAATTGCCGCACATTGCCCGGCCAGCGATTGCCGAGCAGCGCCGGATACGTCCCCGGAGCCAGGCGACAGACCGGGCGCTGGATCTGTGCACAGGCCTGCTGCATGAAATACCGCGCCAGCAGCAGAATGTCCTGACCACGTTCACGCAGCGGTGGCGCTTCGACGTTTAGCACGTTGAGGCGGTAGAACAGGTCTTCGCGGAACAGGCCTTCGCTGACCATTTTCTCCAGATCGCGATGGGTCGCGCTGAGGATGCGCACGTTGACCTTTACTTCGCGATCACCGCCCACACGGCGGAAGCTGCCGTCGTTGAGAAAACGCAGCAATTTAGCCTGCAAGTACGGTGACATCTCGCCGATCTCATCGAGAAAGACCGTGCCTTGGTTGGCCAGCTCCATCAGCCCCGGTTTACCGCCGCGCGCCGCGCCAGTGAAGGCACCAGGGGCGTAGCCAAACAGTTCGCTTTCGGCAAGGTTTTCCGGCAGTGCCGCGCAGTTGAGTGCGAGAAACGGAGCGCTGTGCCGCGCACTGATGGCGTGGCAGGCGCGAGCCACCAGTTCTTTGCCGGTGCCGGTCTCGCCTTGGATCAACAACGGCGCATCAAGGGCCGCGACCCGTTGCGCACGGGCCTTGAGTGTGCGAATCGCCGGGGACTCGCCGAGCAGGGCGTCGAAGCCTTCGGCGTGATCATGATGCAGTGCCGATAGCTGTTCGCCGATGCGGTTCGGTTGATAGAGAGTCAGCAGGGCGCCGGCGTCGGTGATCGGCGTGGCGTCGAGTAACAGGGTCTGGCCGTTGACGGTGATCTCGCGCAGCGGCAGGCGAAAGCCCTGTTCGAGCAAGGTGTCGAGCAGTGCCGGATCGTTGAACAATTGCGCGACACTTTCCCCGGCCGGTTCGCGACCGTACAAGGCAATCAGCGCCGGGTTGGCCAGCAGCACCTTGCCGGCGCTGTCGAGGGCCAGCACCGGGTCGGTCATCGCCGCGAGCAACGCATCGAGCTGCAAGTGCCGACGCTGGCCAGGCAGGATATCGACCACGGTCACCGCTTCCACGCCAAGTACGCGAAACAGCGCATCTTTGAGTTCTTCGAGCACTTGCGGGCTGAGGGTCGGCGCGTCGATGTAGACGTTCGGCGGGATCATCTCCACCGCATCCAGATTGAGATTGCGCCCACCGAGGATAGCCAGGACTTCCTGGGTGATGCCGACGCGGTCGATGAAGCTGACGTGGATACGCATGGGGCGGTTCAGTGATCTGCAGTGCGGAGGGGGGCAAGTATGCCTTGGGGCGGGCTAATGATGAAATCTGCGGCGACTTTCGTCACAACACAATGCTCTGTGGGAGCGGGCTTGCTCGCGAAGGCGGTGTGTCAGTCGATATTTTCGTTACTGATACACCGACTTCGCGAGCAAGCCCGCTCCCACAGGAGGTTGTGGTGGACTCGGGTTATTCGAAATGCTCGGGATTGACCGGATCCCCGGAGTGCATATTCAACTTCTGCCGAATGTCTTCAAACATCAGGTCGTAGTGCTTGTGCACCGAGCCGATCTGGCTGTGGGTCTTGGGAATTCCGTATTTCTCGGCAATGCGCGTGACATCGCGGGCGAAGTTGTAGGCCTCTTCCTTGGGCAGGAAAAACGTCTCCTTCATGTCCTTGCCCTGCATGCTGCCGTGCAGGATGAACTGAATCCCCTTGCCTTTCTGCGGGTCGGTGAACACTTCATAGTCGAGGCTGACGTTGTAATTGACGTCATCATCGGTCAACGCGTGCCGCTCGATGTGCAGATGACCGGGTTCGAACTGGGCCATTGAGCTACTCCTTTCAAGGCATGGGAGCGAAGCAGGCCTTGAGCCTGCTCCGGTGTTTATTGTTATCGGTAGCTGATCCCCGGCTTCGCCGTGCTGACCCGCGTACCGGCGGTGCCCTGAACGATGGCTTCGATATCGGCCAGCGAACCGATCACCGCAACCTTGCCAGTATGGCGCGCGAATTCGCAGGCTGCCTGCACCTTCGGCCCCATGGAGCCGGCGGCGAAACCGAGGCGTTCGAGTTCGTCCGGGTGCGCTTGGGCGATGGCTTTCTGGGTTGGTTTGCCATAGTCGATAAAAGCCGCGTTGACGTCTGTGGCGATCACCAGCAGGTCGGCTTCCAGTTGCTCGGCGAGCAGCGAGGAGCACAGATCCTTGTCGATCACCGCCTCAATCCCTTTGAGATTGCGGTTCTCGTCGTACATGGTCGGAATCCCGCCACCCCCGGCGCAGATCACGATGCTGCCCTTGTCGAGCAGCCACTTGATCGGGCGGATTTCGAAGATGCGTTTCGGCCGCGGACTGGCGACCACACGACGGTATTTGTCGCCGTCCGGGGCAATTGCCCAGCCTTTCTCGGCAGCGAGTTTTCCTGCTTCGGCCTTGTCGTAAACCGGGCCGATCGGCTTGGTCGGGTTCTTGAACGCCGGGTCGTTGGCGTCGACTTCGACCTGGGTCAGCAAGGTGGCGAACGGCACTTCGAAGTCGAGCAGGTTGCCCAGTTCCTGTTCGATGATGTAGCCGATCATGCCTTCGGTTTCGGCGCCGAGCACGTCCAGCGGGTACGGGGTGACGGACGTGTAGGCTGCCGCTTGCAATGACAGCAGGCCGACTTGCGGGCCATTGCCGTGGGCGATGACCAGTTGGTTGCCGGGATGGATCTTGGCGATTTGCTCGGTGGCGATGCGGATGTTGGCGCGCTGGTTGTCAGCGGTCATCGGCTCACCACGGCGGAGCAGGGCGTTACCGCCCAGGGCTACGACGATACGCATGGTGCATGTCCTTTTCGTATTGATCGTTCCCACGTTCTGCGTGGGAATGCCGCCACGGACGCTCTGCGTGCGCTGTGACGCAGAGCGTCACGGGATGCATTCCCACGCGGAGCGTGGGAACGATCATCTTCAGCCAGTTAGAGATCAGCCAGGGTCGAGACCAGAATCGCCTTGATCGTGTGCATGCGGTTTTCCGCTTGCTCGAAGGCGATGCAGGCCGGCGACTCGAACACGTCGTCGGTCACTTCGATGCCGTTTTTCAGGTGCGGATACTGCTCGGCAATCTGCTTGCCGACTTTGGTATCGCTGTTGTGGAAGGCCGGCAGGCAATGCATGAACTTGGTGCGCGGGTTGCCGGTGGCTTTCATCAGCTCGGCGTTGACCTGATACGGCAGCAGTTGCTGAATGCGCTCGGCCCAGGCCTCGACCGGTTCGCCCATCGATACCCAGACGTCGGTGTGAATGAAGTCAACGCCTTTGACCGCTTCTTTCGGATCTTCGGTGAGGGTGATGCGCGCACCGCTTTCCTCGCCGTACTGTTTGCAGCGCGCCACCAGATCGTCGAGCGGCCACAGCGCTTTCGGCGCGCAAATGCGCACGTCCATGCCCAGTTTGGCGCCGATCAGCAGCAGCGAGTTACCCATGTTGTTGCGCGCGTCGCCCAGGTAGGCGTAGCTGATTTCGTGGATCGGCTTGTCGGCGTGTTCACGCATGGTCAGCACGTCGGCGATCATTTGGGTCGGGTGATATTCATCGGTCAGGCCGTTGAACACCGGCACGCCGGCAAACTTGGCCAGTTCCTCGACGATTTCCTGTTTGAAACCACGGTACTCGATCGCGTCGTACATGCGCCCGAGCACGCGGGCGGTGTCCTTCATGCTTTCCTTGTGGCCGATCTGCGAAGAGTTCGGGTCGATGTAGGTGACGTTGGCGCCTTGGTCATAGGCCGCGACTTCGAACGCGCAACGGGTGCGGGTCGAGGTTTTTTCGAAGATCAGGGCGATGTTGTTGCCCTTCAGATGTTGTTGCTCGGTGCCGGTGTATTTCGCGCGTTTCAGATCGCGGGACAGGTCGAGCAGGTAACGCAGCTCACGGGGGGTGTGGTGTTCCAGGCTGAGCAGATTACGGTTGTGAATGTTAAACGCCATGATGATTCTCCTTGGATTCGGTAATCGGCCCGGCCGCTACGGGATAAGTGCGGCCGGGGAGACGGTCGTTTAGTAATCGATCGGGTCGCGGATGATCGGGCAGGTCATGCAGTGGCCGCCGCCACGGCCGCGACCGAGTTCGCCGGCGCTGATGGTGATGACCTCCACGCCAGCCTTGCGCAGCAGGGTGTTGGTGTAAGTGTTGCGGTCGTAACCGATAACCACGCCGGGCTCCATCGCCACCACGTTGTTGCCGTCGTCCCATTGCTCGCGTTCGGCGGCGAAGCTGTTGCCGCCGGTTTCCACCACGCGCAGTTTCGGCAGGTTGAGCGACGCTGCGACGGTGTCGAGGAAACTGCCTTCCTCGCGGCGGATGTCGATGCCGCCCTGTTTGCTTTCGTCAGGGCGCAGGGTGAAGGCGACGATCTGGTTGACCACTTCCGGGAAGATCGTCACCAGGTCGCGATCGCAGAAGCTGAACACCGTGTCCAGGTGCATCGCTGCGCGGGATTTCGGCAGGCCGGCGACGATGACTTTTTCCACCGCCTTGTTCTTGAACAGGTTCAGCGCCAGTTGGCCGATGGCCTGACGCGATGAGCGTTCGCCCATACCGATCAGCACTACGCCGTTGCCAATCGGCATGACGTCGCCGCCCTCGAGCGTGGAGTTGCCGTGATCCTTGTCCGGGTCGCCGTACCAGATCTCGAATTCGGCGTTGGTGAATTGCGGATGGAATTTATAGATGGCGGTGGTCAGCAGGGTTTCCTGACGGCGCGCCGGCCAGTACATCGGGTTCAACGTCACGCCACCGTAGATCCAGCAAGTGGTGTCGCGGGTGAACTGGGTGTTGGGCAGCGGCGGCAGGATGAAGCTGGAGTGGCCGAGGAAGTCGCGGAACATCTGGATGGTCTTGCCACCGAAGCTGTCCGGCAAATCATCGGCCGAGACGCCGCCAATCAGGAATTCGGCGATGTGTCGTGGCTCGAGGCTTTTCAGCCAGGATTTCACTTCACTGATCAGGCCCAGGCCCACTGAATCGGCCGTCACCTTGCGTTCAAGGATCCAGTCCAGCGCTTCGGGAATGGCGACGATGTCGGTCAGCAGGTTGTGCATTTCCACCACGTCGATGCCGCGCTCGCGCATCTTGGTGACGAAATCGAAGTGGTCGCGCTTGGCCTGCGCCACCCACAGCACGTCGTCGAACAGCAGTTCATCGCAGTTGTTCGGGGTCAGCCGCTGATGGGCCAGACCTGGGGAGCAAACCATGACTTTACGCAGTTTCCCGGCTTCGGAATGGACGCCGTACTTCACTTTTTCCGTGGTCATTTCTGTGTTCCTCCAGATGACAATCAATCAGGGGTTACAGCGTCAGGAAGCCATCGTAGAGACCGTAGGCCGCCACCACGGCGCCTATGACCACTGCGGCGAAAATCAGCTTCTCGACGTTGGTGAAAACCGGTTGTTTGAGTTCCAGCTTGGCCTTGGCGAACAGGATCGCGCCGGGCGCATAGAGCAGGGCCGACAGCAGCAGGTACTTGACCCCGCCGGCGTACAACAACCACACCGCATAGATCAGGGCGATACCGCCGATGATCAGATCCTTGCGTCGCTCGGCGGCAAACCCTTGGTAGCTCTCGCCGCGTACCGCCAGCAGCAGCGCATAGGCCGCCGACCACAGGTACGGCACCAGAATCATCGACGTGGCGAGGTAGATCAGCGACAGGTAAGTGCTGGCCGAAAACAGCGTGATGATCAGGAACACCTGCACCATTGCGTTGGTCAGCCACAGGGCGTTGACCGGCACGTGGTTGGCGTTTTCCTTGCGCAGAAACTCCGGCATGGTGTGGTCTTTGGCGGCGGCGAACATGATCTCCGCACACAGCAGCACCCATGACAGCAACGCCCCCAGCAGCGAGATGATCAGGCCGACGCTGATCAACACCGCGCCCCAGTGACCGACCACGTGTTCAAGCACGGCGGCCATCGACGGGTTCTGCAGTTTCGCCAGTTCCGGCTGGGTCATGATGCCCAGCGACAGCACGTTGACCAGCACCAGAAACAGCAGCACGGTGATGAAACCGATCACGGTGGCCTTGCCGACGTCCGAGCGTTTCTCGGCACGGGCGGAGAAAATGCTCGCGCCTTCGATGCCGATGAACACCCAGACGGTGACCAGCATCATGTTGCGCACCTGATTCATGACACTGCCCAGATCGGGGTTTTTCACGCCCCAAATGTCGGCAGTGAAGATGTCCAGTCTGAATGCGAAGATGGCGATCAGCACGAACAGCACCAGTGGCACGACCTTGGCGACGGTGGTCACCAGGTTGATGAACGCCGCTTCCTTGATCCCGCGCAGCACCAGGAAATGCACGCCCCACAGCAGCAGCGACGCGCCGATCACTGCCGCCGGCGTGTTGCCTTCGCCGAAGATCGGAAAGAAGTAGCCGAGGGTGCTGAACAGCAGAACGAAGTAGCCGACGTTGCCCAGCCAGGCGCTGATCCAGTAACCCCAGGCCGACGAGAAACCCATGTAGTCGCCGAATCCGGCCTTGGCGTAGGCGTAGACACCGCCGTCCAGATCAGGCTTGCGATTGGCGAGGGTCTGAAAGACGAAAGCGAGGGTGAGCATGCCGACGGCGGTGATGGCCCAGCCGATCAGCACGGCACCGACGTCGGCGCTGGCAGCCATGTTTTGTGGCAACGAAAATATCCCGCCGCCAATCATTGAACCGACTACCAGTGCAACCAGTGCACCGAGTCTTAGTTTTCCGGGCGCTTCAGACATTTGCATGACTCCATTGCAGGAAAGGAGAGCTCACAGCCTAATACTGTTGTCTGTTCGAATAGCTGACTTGGATCAGTGCATGGCCACATTCCATTGTTAATGAATGACTTATCCACCCGTTGCGGGCATAACGCTGTTGTCTGAAAGGCCCGAGACAGAGCCGTTTTGGTAACGTGATTGGGAATAGCTATTAATGCTTTCGAACTATGACGCTAGTTGCTTTTGCGCGTTTGGCAAATGTCCGTCATCTGTTTTCAGTACAGAATTGAATTATCAGGATCAGCGCACAAAACCGACTTAACGTGCTACGCGTTATCGTCATCAGCTATATATAAGTGTGCGCACCTCGGCATTACCTGATAAACGTCATCTACTCTTAGCTTTTTAGTCAGCTGTTGTTACAAATAAACAACAGCGGCTCTTCAAGGAGATCTGCATGTCGCAACCGACGCAAAAGCTGCGCCTTGGTGCGTTGATCGCGCTGGTGGTGGGATCGATGATCGGCGGGGGAATTTTTTCGCTGCCGCAGAACATGGCCGCGCGCGCCGACGCCGGGGCGATCCTGATCGGTTGGGGCATCACCGCGGTCGGCATGCTGACGCTGGCGTTCGTCTTTCAGACCCTGGCCAATCGCAAACCGGAACTGGACTCGGGCGTCTATGCCTACGCCAAGGCCGGATTCGGCGATTACATGGGTTTCTCGTCGGCGTGGGGTTACTGGATCAGCGCCTGGCTGGGCAACGTCGGCTATTTCGTCTTGCTGTTCAGCACCCTCGGCTATTTCTTTCCGGTGTTCGGCCAGGGCAACACGCCGATCGCCATCGGCTGCGCCTCGGTGCTGTTGTGGGCAGTGCATTTTCTGGTGATGCGCGGGATCAAGGAGGCGGCGCTGATCAACCAGGTGACGACCGTGGCCAAGGTCGTGCCGCTGATCATGTTCATCGTCATCGCGGCCGTGGCGTTCAAGGCTGACGTCTTCACCCGCGACATCTGGGGCCGCAGCAACCCGAACTTCGGCGGGGTAATGGACCAGGTGCGCAATATGATGCTGGTCACCGTGTTCGTGTTCATCGGCATCGAAGGCGCCAGCGTCTACTCGGCCCGCGCGGAGAAACGCAGCGACGTCGGCCGCGCCACGGTCATCGGTTTTATCGGCGTGCTGGCGCTGCTGGTGCTGGTCAATGTGCTGTCGCTGGGGATCATGAGCCAGCCGGAACTGGCCAACCTGCAGAACCCTTCACTGGCAGCGGTGCTTGAGCACATCGTCGGGCCGTGGGGCGCGTTGCTGATCAGCATCGGGTTGGCAATTTCCTTGTTGGGCGCGTTGTTGTCCTGGGCCTTGCTGTGCGCGGAAATTCTTTTCGCCACGGCCAAGGACAAGACCATGCCGGCGTTTCTCAAGAAGGAAAACAAGAACCATGTGCCGGTCAACGCGCTGTGGCTGACCAACGCGATGATCCAGATTTTCCTGCTGATCACGCTGTTCTCGGCGGGCACTTACACCAGCCTGATCTATCTGGCTTCGTCGATGATTCTGGTGCCGTACCTGTGGTCGGCGGCCTACGCAGTGCTGCTCAGCGGGCGCGGCGAAACTTACGAACACGCCTCGGCCGAGCGCACCAAGGATTTGCTGATAGGCGGTATCGCATTGGTTTACGCGGTGTGGTTGTTGTATGCCGGGGGAGTGAAATATCTGCTGCTGTCGGCGCTGCTGTATGCGCCGGGGGTGATTCTGTTTGCCAAGGCCAAACATGAACAGGGCCAGCCGGTTTTTACCACAGTGGAAAAAGGGATTTTTGCCTGCGTGGTGATTGGGGCGGGGCTGGCGGCTTATGGGTTGTATAGCGGGGTTTTGAGTCTGTGATCGGAGTGTTGCTTTGGCTGCTCCGGCCCCTTCGCGAGCAAGCCCGCTCCCACAGGACTACGCTAATCCATGTGGGAGCGGGCTTGCTCGCGAAGGCGGCCTCAAAATCACCACTGCGCTTGATGTGACCCCAAGTCGGCGGCCGGCCAATTCCATTGCACCGCCGTCCCGCTGATCTGCACCGGCACGCGCAACCTCCGCGCCGGGCCCCACGCGGTCTGTTCAATCGCCGGATCCTGATCCAGCGCGTCTTCGGCCCGCAACGGATCAAGCATCCCCGGCCCATGCTCGATCAACAGTTTCGCCGTACGCGCCAGCGACAACCGCGCCGAACCCCCGCGACCGTTGGCCAATCGCGCCGTCAGCAATCTGAGCGCACTCGCCGCCATCAGATAACCGGTCGCATGGTCCAGCGCCTGCACCGGCAGTGGCGTCGGTTTATCGCTGTGCGTGCAACGCTGTCCGGCCTCGGCGATGCCGCTGCTCATTTGCACCAGACTGTCGAAGCCTCGGCGATTCCGCCAGGGGCCGCTCCAGCCGTAGGCATTGAGGCAGACGTCGATCAGCCCCGGTGCCAGTTGCCGACGGCGTTCAACACCAAACCCGAGATGTTCCAGCGCATCGGCGCGATAACCGTGCAGGAGAATGTCGGCATCTTTTAATAAGCCCTCAAACACTGCGCGATCCGCTGGCACTTGCAGATCCAGCCGCGCGCAGCGTTTGCCGACGGTCATTTCCGGGACCACACCGGGTTCATTCCAGCTCGGCGGATCGAGGCGCAGCACGTTGGCGCCGAGGCCAGCGAGAAAACGACTGGCGGTGGGGCCGGCGAGGACGCGGGTCAGGTCGAGCACCTTGATCCCGGCCAGGGGGCGAGCGATCGAGCCTTGCCATACGACGCGTTTTTCGTCGGTCTGCTCAATGAAATCCACCAACGGTTCGGCATTCACCGCCAGCCCCTGCGGATGCTGCTGCCACTGCGGCCAACTGCGCATCTCGGCGGCGCAGCCCTTGGCGTCGACCACCGCCTGCTCGAGATCTGCGCTCGCCCACTGGGCGACTTTCGCCGCCATTGCGGCGCGGTCGGCGCAGGCGCCGAGCACGCGTTCAGCGGCGGCGCGGTGATGCGGGGCGTTGGTGTGCAGACGGATCCAGCCATCCCGGCTCGCATAGTCGCCGGCGATCGCATCCCACAGCGGCGGAACCTGCCAGCCGATCGGGCGAAGCGAGGTGGAGAACCAGAACGAGGCCAGACGGCGGTCGACCGCAACGGCCGACAATTGCCCGGTTTGCTGATGAAGCAATTCGCCGACTGCTTGACCGGCAGCCGCAATGCTGGCGCAGGCCAGATCGGTGACGGCGAACGCCGAGGGCAGGGCGCCACGGCCATTGAAGGCGATTGGCGTGGTCGGCAAGCCGAGTGCGGCTTGCAGGGAGGTGAGCAAATCAGTCATCGAAAACCCTCCGGAGCGAGAGGGCGATGATAGTGCAAAAGACACCCGCAAGATCGTTCCCACGCTCTGCGTGGGAATGCCTCAAGGGACGCTCCGCGTTCCGGCTTTCGCTTGGGACGCAGAGCGTCCCGGGCTGCATTCCCACGCAGAGCGTGGGAACGATCAGAGGGGAACTACACGCGAAACTGATCCATCAATTTCATCTGCTGGCTCGCCAGGCTGTTGAGCTGGCTGCTGATCGCGGCCGATTCCGTCGCTTGTTCAGTCAGGGTCTCGGTCACGGTGCGAATCGCCGAGACGTTGCGGTTGACCTCTTCGGCCACCGCGCTCTGCTCTTCGGCGGCGCTGGCGATCTGCAGGTTCATGTCGCTGATCACCGTCACCGCGTCGCTGATCCTGCCCAGCGCATCGACGGCGTGACGAATCTGCCCGGCGTTGTTGTGCGCCTGGGTCTGGCTCGAGTGCATGGTCGCGACCACGCCGCGCGTGCCGGTCTGGATGCGTTCGATGACGATGCGGATTTCTTCCACTGAATCCTGCGTGCGCTTGGCAAGGTTGCGCACTTCGTCGGCGACCACGGCAAAGCCGCGACCGCTCTCGCCGGCGCGGGCGGCTTCGATGGCGGCGTTGAGGGCCAGCAGGTTGGTCTGTTCGGCGATGCTGCGAATCACTTCCAGCACCGAACCGATCTGCTCGCTGTTGACCGCCAGCGCTTCGACCTCGGTCACTGCTTTGCTGACTTCATCGGCCAGCTGATTGATGTCGCGAGTGCTGCGCTCGATGATCGCCATGCCGTCCTTCGCTGACTGATCAGCACCCTTGGCGGCGTTGGCCGCGTTCGAAGCACTGTTGGCGACGTCGTGGGCGGTGGCGCTCATTTCGTTGGAGGCCGTGGCGACCTGATCGATTTCGCGGAACTGCACCTGCATGCCTTCGCTGGTCTGGCGGGCAATTTCCGACGACTGATCGGCCGTGCCGCGCGCCTCGGTGATGCTCTGTTTGATCTGTGCGATGGTCGGCTGCAGCTTGTCGAGGAAGCGGTTGAACCAGTTCACCAGTTCGCCCAGTTCGTCTTTCTTGCTGTAGTTCAGGCGCTGGGTCAGATCGCCTTCGCCGCTGGCGATGTTTTTCAGCATGTCGGCGACGCTGTTGATCGGACGCGTGACGCCGGAGGCGGTGAGCCAGATCAGCAGCAGGCCGACCAGGCCAGCCACGCCAGCCACCAGCAGGGCGGTGATCACGCCGGTCTGTTGGGCATCGTCGAGCACCGCTTGCAGCTTCACCGAATCGGCCAGCAGCACGTGCTCGGGCAGGTCGATGACCACGCCCCAGGCGCGCGAATTGCCGATCGGATCGACCGGGTAAACCGCACGAATCAAATCGCCCTGTTCAAGAATTTTCGCTGTGCCGCTGCCCACCAGTTGCAACACATCCTTGCCGTCGGCGCCGAGGGTGTCGCTGATTTTTTTGCCGACCCGCGTTGCGTCAGCACTGTCGGCCGCCAGCACCCCGCTGCCGGAAACGATCAGCATGTGCCCTGCGTTGTTGAACAGGCTGCGTTGCGAGTCGACCGCGGCGGCTTGCAGGGCGTCGAGGGCGATGTCGACACCGACCACGCCTATCGCCTTGCCGTCGACCATCACGGGCACGGAAATGGTCGTCATGAGCATTTCCTTGTCACCGACGGTATCGGCATACGGATCGAGCAGGCAGGTGCGCTTGTTGTCGCGAGGGCAGGTGTACCAACTGTTGTAGGGGGTGCCGCTGACGCTGAGGGTGGTCTTGGTCAGGTCGTCTTCGACCATGATCGTATTCAGCGCGGCGCCGCCGGCGCGGCTCCAGTAGGTGGCGAAGCGCCCTGCTTCGTTGGACTGGCGCGCGGTGTCATCGACGAATTCGTTGTCCTTGCCGTCAAGGCCGTCGGGTTCGAAGGCCAGCCAGATGCCCAGCACTTTATCGTTGCGTTCGAAGGCGGTTTTCAGGTGCTGGTTCAACTCTTCGCGGACTGCGCCGGCTTCGAGCGAACGCTTGGCCGCCATCGTCCGCAGGTCCTTGATCTGGTCGGCGAGGGCGGTGACCACCAACAGGCTTTCGCCAAAGGTTTTCTGCACCCGCACCGCTTGTTCGGCGGCTTTGGCCTGCAGCAGGTTTTGCACGCTGGCGGTGAGCAGCTGGTTGCTGGATTGACTGACCAGTACGTCGTTCTGGTTGGTCTGGTAAATGTTCATGCTGACAATAAGCGCCACCACTCCGAGCAGGCACAGGCCGGAGAGCAGGACGATTTTCAGGCGAATGGAGAGAGAGTCGAACATCGGGCGTCTCGTAAATGGATAAGAAAAGTGACTGTCGGGCAAATGAACTACCCGGTTCGCCAAATCCATTCAGCGCCATGTCTGCTCATCGGCGCGCAACGAGACGGCATGAGGCCGCTGCCGACGAACGGTCAGTGCTAAACGTTTGCGCAGGGGATTGTGCTGAAAAGGCGATTAATTACAGGGATGTTTCAGTGTGCCGCGGGAAGGTTCTCCGGGCGTGACCAGATCCACAGATTGCCCAGCGCCATGCCGGCAATCGCCAGATAGATCGGCCAGCCGTGGTCGAGCAGCACCAGCATCAATGTTGCGCACAGCAGCATGCTGACGGTGGCGCTGACCTTGGCCTTGCGCGCGATGATTCTGCCGTTGCGCCAGTTGCCCAAGATCGGCCCGAACAGGCGATGGTTTTCCAGCCAGGCACTCAGGCGCGGCGAACTGCGAGTCGCCGCCCACGCGGCAAGAAGGATGAACTCGGTGGTCGGCAGACCGGGCACGACGATGGCGATCAGGCCAATGCCGAGGCTGACGTAGGCGAGCAGGCCGAACAGAAGGCGGGCAAGTTTTGAGGGGGCGGGTGCGGGCATGGCTCAGCGGCGGCTTCCGAAGCGGAACGGGGATCTTACAGACTTACGCAGACTCCTGTAGGAGCTGCCGAAGGCTGCGATCTTTTGATGTTGCTTGTGAAGATCAAAAGATCGCAGCCTTCGGCAGCTCCTACACCGGTTATGCGTAGCTCTCAGGCAGGTTCGGCTTCTGTGGCGTAAGCCTGCTCCAGCAGCACGGTAAAGCGATTGAACGCATCGAGCGCACCTTGTTCGGCTTCGGCTTCTTCTTCAGCGGTAAATTGCAGTGCATCGAGGGTGCGCACAAAGCTTTTCCAGCCTTCGGCTCGGCCACCTGCAGGTTCGCCGAGATGACGCGCGCCGAAGCTTTCGCTCAGCTCCAGCGCCACCGCACGTTTGATCAGAAACGCCGCGCCGAGCTTGGAGCCCTCTGAGACGAACAGCCAGCCCAGCGCGCGCGCCTTGCTCGGGTTCTTCACGGCGCCGGCCGCCGGCGCCGGGATTTCGGTGTCAAGGTCGGCAAGGTCAGCCTTGGCCGCTTCGGCGCGGCAACGGTCCGGCAGGTCAGGAATGATCGCGGTCAGTTCGGCATCGTTGTACAGCTCGACCAGTTCCGCCTGGAACAGGTACTGCGCAACGACAAAACGGGCGAAGCTGGCGCGGGTTTCGAAGGGCGCGTGGGCTTTGACCAGCGCATCGAGCTTGCTGTGCGGCTCATGAGTGATCTGGTTCAGGCGTTGCGAACGCAGGGCTTTTTCCGAGGCAGTCATGGGGGTGTCCTTGATAAATGAGGCGCTTGATAACAAGACGTTCGGGCGAGTGCCAGACAGTAAAAAAACCTCACTGCGCGGCGATAAGCGCAGTGAGGTCGTACGGATCAGATGTCCCAGATCAGGTTGATCGCGAAGTTGCGTCCCGGTTGGGTCAGTCGATCAAGGTTGGCCGGTTGCGTCACCGAAGCTTCGCCGACGCTGTCGTAACCGCGCACGTCATCCCACAGCCAGTATTTCTTGTCGCTCAGGTTGTAGATGCCGCCGCTGACGGTGACGTCGTCGCTGACTTTGTAATAGCCGGCCAGGTCGAGAACGCCGAAGCCCGGGCTCTTGAACTGGCTGCTGACGCCGTCCGGGGACTTGAAGTTGCTGTCGTCGACGCGGTCCTTTTTCTTCACCACTGTCCAGCTCAGCAGGCCGCCGTAGTTGTCCTGGTCGTAACCGAGGCCGAACACGCCGGTCAGCGGGTTGACGCTGTTGATCGGCTCGCCGGTGTCATTGTTGCGCCCGTAGGCGTAGGCGATCGAGCCCTGGGTGTACAGGCCTTGCGGCGCGCCGAACGCATCCAGGTTCAAGCGTCCTTTGACTTCCGCGCCCTTGATGGTGGCGCGCTTGATGTTGTTGCTCTGGAACTTCAACTGATCGTCGCCCGGCTTGACCGCGTCCTCATTGATGAAGTCGCGGTACTTGTTATAGAACACCGCGACGTCGAAGGAACCCTGCTCGAAGTTGCCACGCAGGCCGGTTTCGAAGCCTTTGCTTTTCTCCGGCTCAAGGCCGGAATTTGGCGCAACGGTGTAGCCGGTGACGCTGTTTTCGAAACGCCCGTAAAGCGCTTTGGCCGTGGGCGTACGGAAACCCTCGGCGTACTGGCCGTACCAGGTGTAATTCTCCGTCAGGGCATAGGTCAGGCCGAATTTCGGCGAGACTTTGTGCCAGGTCTTGTTCTTGTCGCTGACCGTACCTTTGCCGTCGGCGTTCACGGTGTTGAGGAATTGCTGGGTGATGTGCGGCTTGAGCTGGGTGTAGTCGTAGCGCAGGCCCGGCAGGAAGGTCCAGTCGTTCCAACTGATCTGGTCCTGAGCGAACAGGCTGTAAGTGTTGATGGTCGGATCGGGGAAATCGCTGGCCTTGGCCAATACATCGGCCGCACTGGTCGCGCCAATCGCCCTGCAGCCAGCACCGACCGCCAGGCATTTACCATCGCCGCTGCGTGAACCGGTGACTTTCTGCTGCTTGATGGTGGTGCCGTAGGTCAGCAGGTGATCGGTGTCACCGATGGCGAAAGCCTTGTCGAGTTGCGCGTCGAACACCCACTGTTTTTCTTCGTAGAGTGTGTCGCGAGTACGCAATACCTGACGGATGATCGGGTAGTAATACTCTTCTGTGCTCTGGTCGGTTTTGGCGATCTGGTGGTTGAGGCTCCACTTCACGTTGTCGACGAGCAGACTGTCGAGAGCGAACGCATGTTCGATGCCGAAGCGTTCGCGGGTGACGGTGTCGTTTCCGGTGCGCCACTGATACATGCCGCCGGGCAGCATGCTGGTCGGAATAGTCGGGCCGCCGTCGGCATACGGTCCGCCGTACGCGCTTTTCTGATCGGTGTCACGATCGTCCTTGTACTTTTCGTAGGTCAGGCCAAGGCGCGAATCGTCGTTGTAGTTCCAGCCGAGCTTGGCCAGGACGTTGGTCGCGCGCACATCTTCCGGGTTGGCGGCGGTACGTTCCAGACCGGTACCGTTGTTGCCGCCGAAGGATTCGGTTTCGTGACCGTCGCGCTGGCTGTAATGCAGCAAACCGTCGAACTCACCGCTGCGCCCGGCGACGGTGGCGGATTTCAGCCAGCTGTCATCGGCAGAGCTGTAACCACTTTTCAGACGTGCGCCGACGTCCTTGCCCGGCTTGATGATGTCGTCGGCGTCCAGCGTGTAATAGCTGACTGCGCCGCCAATGGCGTTGCTGCCGTACAGCACCGAAGCCGGGCCACGGAGGATTTCCACGCGTTTGACGATTTCCGGGTCGACGTAATTGCGCTGGCTCTTGGCGTACGGGCCGCTGAAGAAACCATTGGGGATTTCCACGCCATCAACCTGGGTCAGGATGCAGTCGCCGTCGATACCGCGAATGTTGTAGCCGCTGATGCCGCCGCGCTGACCGGCGCCGCCAACGGAAACACCCGGTTCATAGCGCACCAGATCCTTGATGGTGTTGACGTTGTTGCGGTCGAGTTCTTGGCGATCATGCACGCTGACCGTCGAAGGCACGCTGTTGACCGACTGCTCCTGGCGGGTGGCGCTGATGGTCACCTGATCCAGATTCAGCGTGCCGCTGCCGTTGCGTTTTTCCAGCACGACATTGTTGTTGCTCAGCTTGCGAAAGCTCAGGTTGGTCCCCACCAACAGGCGCTCGAGGGCTTTTTCCGGCGGCAGCGAACCACGCACGCCCGGCGACGAAACGTTCCGGCCCAATTCTGCCGGCAAGCCGACCTGCCAACCGGTCACAGCGGTGAAGGCATTCAGCGCGGAAACCAGCGGTTGCTGATTGATGGCGAACGCGTAATCGCCCATGTTGCGCGCCGGTTGCTCGGTGGCCGCCAGCAGCGGTGCGGTGCCGGCCATGAGGATGGCCGCCGTCAGTAGCGAGAGGACGCGGGAAGGGGAAGCGGTCTGGCGGGTAAGGCGTGAGGACATCGATAGCGCTCCGTGTCGCACGAATCTTTATAGGTGCTGATCGGCATGATTAGATGCGAATCAATTGCATTGGCTATAACGAGACGAACTGCCGTTGGCTATCGAGTAAAAATAATTCTCATTTAGTTCAGGATCACCAGCGCGGGGAATTCCTGCAGGCGCGCCGAGGTGATGTGGGCGAGGGAACGGACCACGTCGAGCGGCTGGTCGAGACGATAATTGCCGGTGACGGCGACGTCGGCCAGTTGCTCGTTGTTGTTGATGATCCAGCCCGGGTAGTAGCGGCGCAGCTCGGCCAGCACCTGATTCAGCGGGCAGTTCTCGAACACCAGGCGGCCCTCAACCCAGGCCAGATCGGCGTTGACGTCGAGCTTGGCCGGGCGATCAAAGCCGTTGGGGCCGATGCGGATGCTTTCCCCGGCGCGCAGGCGCACGCGGGCATCGTCGTGGGTAGCGCGCAGATCGACATCGCCGCGCTGCACGTTGACCTGCGCGACGCCGTCCAGATAACGCACGGCGAATGCGGTGTCATGAACGCTGGCGGTTACCGGGCCGGCGTCGATCTCCAAAGGTTGATTGCGCCCGCTGGCTATTTCGAAAAACGCTTCGCCCTGAAACAACCGGGCCACGCGTTGCTGATCGTTGATGGTGCTGGAAAAAGCCGAATTGGTGTTGAGCAGAACCTTCGAGCCGTCTTCCAATTGCAGGCGCTGGCGTTCGCCGACCACGGTCAGATGATCGGCCTGCAGGCGCATCGGCAGGTTGCTGAAGCTGAACAGGCCGAGCACCAGCACCGCCGCCGTGGCCAGCGGTTTCCAGTGCGGGCGCAGGCGTTGGAGAAAGCTGACTCTCGCCGGTTTTGCCGCCAGGGCTTCGGCGCACAGCGCAACCTGCGGGCCGTCCCAGATGGCCTGAGCCTTGGCGAACGCTTCGGCATTCAACGGATCAGCCGCCAGCCAGGCATGAAATTGCCGAGTCTGTTCCTCGTCCGGGCTGCCGAGCACGATGAGCCAGTCCAGCGCCTGGTCCATTGCAGCTGCAGCGTCCCGCGCCGGATCAGGCGAAGGCGAGCGATGGGTGTCCGTCACGGTGTTTCCTCAGGGCTTCTGGCGAAGCAGTTTCCAGCTTCAGGCTGCCAGCTGCAAGCCGGATGCTTTGCTGCTTTTTGTTTTTACTTGCTTGCAGCTCAAAGCTTGCCGCTGCTGTTATGTCGTTCGGCAACGCCGATGCAGATCGACATGATCAGTTTCAATTCTTTCTGCACAGTGCTCAGTGAAACATGCAGTTCATCAGCGATTTCCTGATAGCTGTGCCCGTGCAGGCGGCTGAGGATGAAGATCTGCTGTTGGCGCGGGCTGAGTTGACTGAGGCTCACGTTCAGGCGCTCCAGCAGTTGTTCCGCGTGGGCGGCGTCTTCGGCGCTGCTGGCCGGCGCGGCGATGCTTTGCACCACCTCTTGCGGCACGTCATCGACCATGGTCCGCGCGTGAATCCTGCGCGCACGCAAATGGTCCAGCGCCAGATTGCGCGCGGTCTGGAAAACAAAGGGTTCAAGGTGATCAATGGTCCGCTCGCTCAACGCCCGGGTCACGCGCAGGTAGGTCTCCTGCAACAGGTCTTCAGCGGTGCTGTGATTGTTGACCATCCGTTCCAGCGTGCGCAGCAGGGAAGTGCGCTGGGCGAGGAAGACGTGGTTGAAGCGCAGTTGACTCACGGGAGAACCTGATCCATTTCGAGCGAATGATAATGCTTATCATCCAGCTGAATGGTCAAGTGCTGATTTGTCAGAGAACGGTAAGCTCAGGATCGAACCGGCCCCCTGTAGGAGCTGCCGCAGGCTGCGATCTTTTGCTCTTGTTTTTAGAAAGTCAAAAGCAAAGATCGCAGCCTTCGGCAGCTCCTACGGGGATGTGCCTCAAATCAAGGAGCGCCCGCTTATTCCGCGTTGCACAACGCCAGGCAGTTATCCAGCATGCGGTTGGAGAAGCCCCATTCGTTGTCGTACCAGGCCAGCACTTTGAGCAACTTGCCGCTGACTTTGGTGTGGTTGGCGTCGAAGATCGACGACAGCGGGTTGTGGTTGAAGTCGCTGGAAACCAGCGGCAACGTGTTGTAACCCAAAATTTTCGAATGCTGGCTCGCCGCTTTCAGCAGCGCGTTGACTTCGTCGGCGCTGGCTTCTTTCTTCAGTTGCACGGTGAGGTCGACCAGCGACACGTTGATCACCGGGACGCGCACAGCCATGCCGGTCAGTTTACCGGCCAGTTCCGGCAGTACCAGGCCTACCGCCTCGGCCGCGCCGGTCTTGCTCGGGATCATGTTCTGCGTGGCGGAACGGGCGCGATACGGGTCGCTGTGATAAACGTCGGTGAGATTCTGGTCGTTGGTGTAGGCGTGGATGGTGGTCATCAGACCGCTTTCGATGCCCAGCTCGCGGTGCAGCACTTGCGCGACCGGCGCCAGGCAGTTGGTGGTGCACGATGCATTGGAAATGATCTGGTGCGACTGGCGCAGGATGTCGTGGTTGACACCATAAACCACAGTGGCATCGGCGCCTTTGGCCGGTGCTGAAATGATCACCTTGCGCGCGCCGGCGCTGATATGCGCGGCGGCTTTGGCACGGTCGGTGAACAGACCGGTGCATTCGAACACCACGTCGATTTTTTCTGCGGCCCATGGCAGGTCGGCCGGGTTGCGAATGGCGCTGACCGCGATGCGGTCGCCATTGACCGTCAGGCTTTCATTATCGTGCGCTACTTCGGCGTCGAAAGTGCCATGGACGGTGTCGTATTTGAGCAGGTGGGCATTGATCGAACTGTCACCCAGATCGTTGATCGCGACGATCTGCAGGTCTTGACGATAGCCTTGGGTATACAGTGCGCGCAGGACATTACGGCCGATGCGGCCAAAACCATTGATTGCGATTCGAAGAGTCATGGAACAGCGCCGCCGTCGTTTTGTTGTTGGAATTACAAGATTATTCGCATAAAAATAGAAAACAAGCCTTTTTAGTGGCAATATTTTGTTTTATCTACAACGAGTGACCTGAATCAACTGGTCCGAATGGTCAAAAAAACCGTCTGTCATTCCAACCACAACGGCGTTTGATCAGCATAGACAATCAGGTCGCCACATCCGTTAGCCTGGAGTTCTACACATGCATCCCCGCGTTCTTGAGGTCACCGAACGGCTTATCGCCCGCAGCCGCGCCACGCGTCAGGCTTACCTTGCACTGATTCGCGGCGCCGCCAGCGACGGGCCGATGCGCGGCAAGCTGCAATGCGCCAACTTCGCCCATGGCGTGGCCGGTTGCGGCAGCGAAGACAAGCACAGCCTGCGGATGATGAACTCGGCGAACATCGCCATTGTGTCTTCGTATAACGACATGCTTTCGGCGCACCAGCCGTACGAAGTGTTCCCCCAACAGATCAAGAACGCCCTGCGCGAGATCGGCTCGGTCGGCCAGTTCGCTGGTGGCACCCCGGCGATGTGCGACGGCGTGACCCAGGGCGAGCCGGGCATGGAACTGAGCCTGCCGAGCCGCGAAGTGATTGCCATGTCGACTGCGGTGGCGCTGTCGCACAATATGTTCGACGGTGCGCTGATGCTCGGCATCTGCGACAAGATCGTGCCGGGGCTGATGATGGGCTCGTTGCGCTTCGGTCATCTGCCGACCATTTTCGTCCCGGGCGGGCCGATGGTTTCGGGGATTTCCAACAAGGAAAAAGCCGACGTCCGCCAGAAATACGCCGAAGGCAAGGCAACCCGCGAAGAGTTGCTGGAATCGGAGATGAAGTCCTACCACAGCCCGGGCACCTGCACCTTCTACGGCACCGCCAACACCAACCAGTTGCTGATGGAAGTCATGGGCCTGCACTTGCCGGGCGCCTCTTTCGTCAACCCGAACACGCCGCTGCGCGACGCCCTGACCCGCGAAGCCGCGCATCAGGTCACGCGCCTGACCAAGCAGAATGGCAACTTCATGCCGATCGGCGAAATCGTCGACGAGAAGGCGCTGGTCAACTCCATCGTTGCCCTGCACGCCACCGGCGGCTCGACCAACCACACCCTGCACATGCCGGCCATCGCCATGGCGGCGGGCATTCAGCTGACCTGGCAGGACATGGCCGACCTCTCCGAAGTCGTGCCGACCCTGAGCCACGTCTACCCGAACGGCAAAGCCGACATCAACCACTTCCAGGCCGCAGGCGGCATGTCGTTCCTGATCCGCGAACTGCTCGGCGCCGGCCTGCTGCATGAAGACGTCAACACCGTGCTCGGCCACGGTTTGAGCAAATACACCAAAGAACCGTTCCTTGATAACGGTGAGCTGGTCTGGCGCGAAGGCCCGACCGACAGCCTCGACGAAAACATTCTGCGTCCGGTGTCCCGTGCGTTTTCGCAAGAGGGCGGCTTGCGGGTGATGGAAGGCAACCTCGGTCGCGGCGTAATGAAAGTTTCGGCGGTGGCACTGGAAAACCAGATCGTCGAAGCACCGGCGATGGTGTTCCAGGATCAGCAGGATCTGGCCGATGCGTTCAAGGCCGGTCTGCTGGAAAAGGATTTCGTCGCGGTGATGCGCTTCCAGGGCCCGCGCTCCAACGGCATGCCCGAGCTGCACAAGATGACGCCGTTCCTCGGCGTGCTGCAGGATCGCGGCTTCAAAGTGGCGCTGGTGACTGACGGGCGCATGTCCGGCGCGTCGGGGAAAATCCCGGCGGCGATTCACGTCAGCCCCGAAGCTTATGTCGGTGGTGCTTTGGCGCGAGTGCAAGAGGGCGATATCATCCGCGTCGATGGCGTCAAAGGCACCTTGGAACTGAAGGTCGACGCCGCCGAATTTGCAGCACGCGAACCTGCCAAGGGCCTGTTGGGCAACAACATCGGCAGCGGTCGCGAACTGTTCGGCTTCATGCGCATGGCCTTCAGCTCGGCGGAGCAGGGCGCCAGCGCCTTCACTTCTGCCCTGGAGACGCTTAATTGAAACTGGCTTTGGTCGGTGACATCGGAGGCACCAACGCGCGATTCGCGTTGTGGCAAAACCAGCAACTGCAATCGGTTCAGGTGCTGGCCACGGCCGACTTTGCCAGCCCGGAAGAGGCAATCGCCTTGTATCTGAGCGGGCTGGGTCTGGCGCCGGGTTCGATCGGTTCGGTGTGCCTGTCGGTGGCAGGCCCCGTGAGCGGCGATGAATTCAAATTCACCAACAATCACTGGCGGCTCAGTCGCAGCGCGTTCTGCAAGACCTTGCAGGTCGAGCAGTTGTTGCTGACCAACGACTTCTCGGCGATGGCGCTGGGCATGACCCGTTTGCAGCCGGGCGAATTCCGCGTGGTCTGCGAAGGCACGCCGGAGGCGTTGCGCCCGGCGGTGGTGATCGGCCCGGGCACCGGCCTGGGGGTTGGCACCCTGCTCGACCTCGGCGAAGGTCGCTTCGCGGCATTGCCGGGCGAGGGCGGCCACGTCGACCTGCCGCTGAGCAGCCCGCGCGAAACGCAGCTGTGGCAACACATCTACAACGAGATCGGCCATGTCAGCGCGGAAACTGCGTTGAGCGGCGGCGGCCTGCCTCGGCTGTACCGGGCGATCTGTGCGGTGGATGGCCATGAGCCGACGCTTGAAACGCCGGAAGCGATCACCGCAGCAGGCCTTGCCGGTGACCCGATTGCCCTGGAGGTGCTCGAGCAGTTCTGCTGCTGGCTCGGCCGCGTTGCCGGCAACAACGTGCTCACCACCGGCGCGCGCGGCGGGGTGTTTATTGTCGGCGGGGTGATTCCACGCTTCGCCGATTTTTTCCTCGAAAGCGGCTTTGCCCGCTGTTTCGCCGACAAGGGCTGCATGAGCGATTACTTCAAAGGCATCCCGGTGTGGCTGGTGACGGCGCCGTACTCCGGCCTAATGGGCGCGGGTGTGGCTCTGGATCAGGCAATCCGGGCCTGAAATACGGTCTGAATTGTGGGAGCGGGCTTGCTCGCGAAAGCGGTGCGTCAGAGACATTCAAGGTGCCTGACACACCGCGTTCGCGAGCAAGCCCGCTCCCACAGTGGTTTTGTGGTGTTTGTAAAATCAGCGCTTAAGGCATAATCCGCCCCAACTCCAACAACAAGGATGCCTTCGAAGTGAGCTCAGTCAACAAGTCGATATTGTTGGTCGATGACGACCAGGAAATACGCGAGTTGCTGGAAACCTACCTGACCCGCGCCGGGTTTCAGGTGCGGGCCACCGCCGATGGCGCCGGTTTTCGTCAGGCGCTCAACGAGGCGCCGAGCGATCTGGTGATTCTCGACGTCATGCTGCCCGACGAAGACGGCTTCAGCCTGTGCCGCTGGGTGCGCCAACATCCGCGTCAGGCGCAGGTGCCGATCATCATGCTGACCGCCAGCTCCGACGAGGCCGACCGGGTGATCGGTCTGGAGCTCGGTGCTGACGATTACCTTGGCAAACCGTTCAGCCCGCGTGAACTGCAAGCGCGGATCAAGGCCCTGCTGCGCCGCGCACAGTTCGCACACGAACGCAGCGGCAGCGAAGTGCTGGTCTTCGACGACTGGCGTCTGGACACGGTCAGTCATCGGCTGTTCCACACCGACGGCGAGGAAGTGATCCTCTCCGGTGCCGATTTCGCCCTGCTGAAATTGTTTCTCGACCACCCGCAGCAAATCCTCGACCGGGACACCATCGGCAACGCCACCCGTGGCCGCGATCTGATGCCGCTTGATCGCATCGTCGACATGGCCGTCAGCCGTTTGCGCCAGCGCCTGCGCGACACCGAAAAACCGCCACGGCTGATTCGTACCGTGCGTGGCAGCGGTTATCAGTTGGCAGCCAATGTGGTTGCCGGCAATGCTCACTGAGTCGCTGCGCAAGTTCGTCAGGCGCATTCCGGTACCGCGTTCCCTGCTCGGGCGGATGTTACTGCTGACCCTGTTGGCGGTGCTGTTCGCGCAGACGCTGTCGAGCGTGATCTGGGTCTCGCAACTGCGCGCGACGCAGCTGGAAGGTCTGGTCACCAGCGCCCGCAGCCTGGCGCATTCGATGACCGCCAGCGTCAGCTATTTTCGCTCCCTGCCGGTGGCCTACCGGCCGCTGGTACTTGATCAATTGCGCAGCATGGGCGGCACCCGATTTGTCGTGACACTGAATGACAAACCGCTGGGCATGGACGTGCTGCCGGTGACGCCGCGTAAAGCAGCGGTGATGCAAGCGGTGGATGAAGTGCTGCGCCAGACCCTCGGCCATGACACGGATATTTCGGTGACCTTCGTCAGCCCCGAAGACCTGCGGATTTTCAACGCCGGGCTGAAACTTGATGAATTGCCGCGCTCGTGGGCGCATTACGCGCTGACGCTCGAGCCGGTCAATCCGCCGGTACTGGTGACGCAGATTCAAATGGCACCGGGGGAATGGCTGTACATCGCCTCGCTGCTGCCGGAGCCCTACACCAGTCTGGAAGAGCAAGGCCTGCCAGCGCAGCAGGTGTGGTTTATCGTCCTGACCAGCGGCTTTCTGTTGTTGTTCATCGGTTTGCTGGTGCACTGGCAGAGCCGGCCGCTCAAGCGTCTGGCGCGAGCAGCGCGGGATCTGTCGCTGGGCGCCGACGTTGAACCCGTCGCCGAGGGTGGCGGTAGTGAAGTGGTCGAAGTGGGCCGTGCGTTCAACACCATGCGCGAACGCATCAGCCGTTACCTGACCGAGCGCAGCCAGTTGTTCAGCGCGATTTCCCATGACCTGCGCACGCCGATCACGCGCTTGCGCTTGCGCGTCGAACTGCTCGAAGACGAAACGCTGCAAGCCAAGTTCGGCCGTGATCTGGATGAGCTGGAGCTGCTGGTCAAAGGCGCGCTGCAATGCGTGAAAGACACAGACATCCACGAGAACATCGAGCCGGTGGATCTCAACCATGTGCTCAATTGCCTGGTCGAGCCGTATCTGGCGCCAAACGGCAATGGCCGCGTCACTCAGCATGGCCGCGCGCTGTCGGCGTATCCGGGCAAACCACTGGCGCTCAAGCGCTGCATCGGCAATCTGATCGACAACGCCTTGAAGTATGGACAGAACGCGCACCTGCACATCGATGACGATGACAGCGCGTTTGTTTTGCATGTCGACGATGAGGGGCCGGGCGTGCCGCAGCAACGGTTGGAGCAAGTGTTCGAACCGCACTTCCGCCTGGCGGGGCAGCAGCAGGGCTATGGGTTGGGCCTTGGCATTGCGCGCAATATTGCCCATAGCCATGGCGGCGAAGTGACGTTGCAGAACCTGCGTGAGGGTGGGTTGCGGGTGACCCTGCAGTTGCCGCGCAGCGCTGATTAGTTAGATCGCGGTATCGTTCTTCGCGAGCAAGCCCGCTCCCACATTCGCCCGCACTCCGCCTGATGGAATGCAATCGAGTGTGGGAGCGGGCTTGCTCGCGAAGGCGTCAGATGCATCAATACAAATGTCACGGGTCAGTGACAAACCCCGTCCCCTTCGTTACAAGCCCACCC
The DNA here is from genome assembly GCF_044542195.1 of Pseudomonas sp. NPDC079367. Taxonomy (NCBI): domain Bacteria; kingdom Pseudomonadati; phylum Pseudomonadota; class Gammaproteobacteria; order Pseudomonadales; family Pseudomonadaceae; genus Pseudomonas; species Pseudomonas sp. NPDC079367. Next base: position 63,516 of record NZ_JBITTW010000017.1, on the reverse strand, counting down.
CGGCCTGTTGTTTAGACTGCCCGCAGTCCTAACAACAAAAAAGGGTCATTGCATGGACACCTTTCACCCAGACTTCAGCAGTTGGCTGAATGCCCCTGCCCACCAGCAATGGCTCGCCGCCGAAGGCCTGCGTCTGCTGGACTTTGCCAAGGCTGCGAAACTGCCCGAAGGCTTTGGCAATCTCGACGAACGCGGCCATCTGCCGGCGCACGCGCAAGCCGAAACCATGAACACCGCGCGAATGACCCACAGCTTCGCCATGGCCCATATCCAGGGCCTGCCAGGGTTTGCCGAACTGGTCGATCACGGCATCGCCGCCCTGCGCGGGCCGCTGCGTGATGCGCTGCACGGCGGCTGGTTCGCAGTTGCCGGGCATCGCGATGGCAACACTGGCAAGAACGCCTACCTGCATGCCTTTGTCGCACTCGCCGCCAGTTCCGCCGTGGTCGCACAACGGCCCGATGCCCAAGCCTTGCTCGATGACGCGATCGACATTATCGACACGTATTTCTGGAGCGAAGAAGAGGGCGCCATGCGCGAATTCTTCAACCAGGACTGGAGCGAAGAAGAAGCCTACCGCGGCGCCAACAGCAACATGCACGCCACTGAAGCTTTCCTTGCGCTGGCAGATGTCACCGAAGACCCACGCTGGCTGGTGCGCGCCCAGCGCATCGTCGAGCGAGTGATTCACGGCCACGCTGCGGCCAATGATTACAGGGTCATCGAACACTTCGATCGTGACTGGCAGCCGCTGCGCGAGTACAACCAGGATAATCCTGCCGACGGTTTCCGTCCGTACGGCACCACGCCGGGCCATGGTTTCGAATGGGCCCGATTGCTGCTGCATCTTGAAGCAGCGCGGGTGCAGGCCGGCATGCTCACACCGGGCTGGTTGGCCATTGATGCGCAAAAACTGTTCGACAACAATTGCCGCCACGGCTGGAACGTCGATGGCGCGCCAGGCATCGTCTACACCCTCGACTGGGATAACCAGGCCGTCGTCCGCCATCGCCTGCACTGGACGCATGCCGAAGCCAGCGCCGCCGCCAGCGCTTTGCTCAAACGCACCGGCGATGCGCAGTACGAAACCTGGTACCGACTGTTTTGGGAATTCTGTGAGACGAATTTCATCGACCGCTGCAACGGCAGCTGGCATCACGAACTCGATCCGCAAAACCAGCCAAGTGCCGATATCTGGCCGGGCAAGCCTGACCTGTATCACGCCTGGCAAGCGGTACTGATTCCACGATTGCCGCTTGCGCCAAGCATGGCCAAGGCTTTGGCGCAGTTATCCTGCGGCAGTCCTGTGTAACCATGTCGTGACATTTACGCGTCCCTTCGTTACCTGCGAACGGAAACGCTCTGTTTAAACTCCGTGCAGCGCAAGCACCAGACTTGCAATGCATAACAACAAGAAAGGTACATCTCGAATGAATGCGATTTCTCGCCTCGCTACTGTCATTTCTGTCGCCTCCCTGTTCCCGCTCGCAATCCTGCCGCTCAGTGTTTCCGCTGCCGAATCCAAAGGTTCGGTCGAAGTCGTGCACTGGTGGACCTCCGGTGGCGAAAAAGCCGCCGTCGATGTGCTCAAGGCTCAAGTTGAAAAAGACGGTTTCACCTGGAAGGACGGCGCTGTCGCCGGTGGTGGCGGGGCAACTGCCATGACCGTGCTGAAAAGCCGCGCCGTTGCCGGTAACCCGCCGGGCGTTGCGCAAATCAAAGGCCCGGATATCCAGGAATGGGCGTCGACCGGCCTGCTCGATACCGACGTGTTGAAAGACGTCGCCAAGTCGGAAAAGTGGGACAGCCTGCTCGACAAGAAAGTCTCCGACACCGTGAAGTACGAAGGTGATTACGTGGCGGTTCCGGTGAACATTCACCGTGTGAACTGGCTGTGGATCAACCCGGAAGTCTTCAAGAAAGCCGGGATCACCAAGAATCCAACCACCCTCGAAGAGTTCTACGCAGCCGGCGACAAGCTGAAAGCTGCGGGCTTCATTCCGCTGGCTCACGGCGGTCAGCCTTGGCAGGACAGCACCGTGTTCGAAGCCGTGGTGCTTTCGGTCATGGGTGTCGACGGCTACAAGAAAGCCCTGGTCGACCTCGACAACAAAGCGCTGACCGGCCCGGAAATGGTCAAGGCGCTGACCGAACTGAAGAAAGTCGCGACCTACATGGACGCTGACGGCAAAGGTCAGGACTGGAACCTCGAAGCGGCCAAGGTCATCAACGGCAAGGCCGGCATGCAGATCATGGGTGACTGGGCCAAGTCCGAATGGACCGCGGCCAAGAAAGTCGCCGGCAAGGACTACGAGTGCGTAGCGTTCCCGGGCACCGACAAAGCGTTCACCTACAACATCGACTCGCTGGCCGTGTTCAAGCAGAAGGACGCGGGCACTGCGGCCGGTCAGCAGGACATCGCCAAAGTCGTGCTGGGTGAGAACTTCCAGAAGGTCTTCAGCATCAACAAAGGCTCGATCCCGGTGCGCAACGACATGTTGAACAACATGGACAAGCTCGGCTTCGATTCCTGCGCACAGACCGCTGCCAAGGACTTCCTCGCGGACGCCAAGTCCGGCGGCCTGCAACCAAGCATGGCGCACAACATGGCGACCACGCTGGCGGTGCAAGGCGCGTTCTTTGATGTCGTGACCAACTACATCAACGACCCGAAAGCCGACCCGGCCGATGCAGCGAAGAAACTCGGCGCGGCGGTGCAGTCAGCTAAATAAGCATCAACACCGCAGCCCTTGTGGGAGCGAGCAAGCTCACTCCCACAAGGGGAGTGCGTGTGAATTTTCTATCTTCGTACTGGATTTCCCCATGAGTTCTGTTGCTGTGTTCAGCAAGGCCTCGCCGTTCGATGCATTGCAGCGCTGGCTACCGAAACTGGTGCTGGCGCCGAGCATGTTCATCGTGCTGGTGGGCTTCTATGGCTACATCCTTTGGACGTTCATTCTGTCGTTCACCACCTCGACCTTCCTGCCCAACTACAAATGGGCCGGTCTGGCGCAATACGCGCGGTTGTTCGACAACGATCGCTGGTGGGTGGCGAGCAAGAACCTCGCCGTGTTCGGCGGCATGTTCATCGGCATCACGTTGGTAATCGGTGTGTTGCTGGCAGTGTTTCTCGACCAGCGCATCCGTCGCGAAGGCTTTATCCGCACCATTTACCTGTACCCGATGGCGCTCTCGATGATCGTTACCGGTACCGCATGGAAATGGCTGCTCAACCCGGGCATGGGCCTGGACAAATTGTTGCGTGACTGGGGCTGGGAAGGCTTCCGTCTCGACTGGCTGATCGACCCCGATCGCGTGGTCTACTGCCTGGTGATCGCCGCTGTCTGGCAAGCCTCGGGCTTCATCATGGCGATGTTCCTCGCCGGCCTGCGTGGCGTTGATCAGTCGATCATTCGTGCCGCGCAGATCGACGGCGCGAGCATGCCGCGCATCTACTGGAAAGTGGTGCTGCCAAGCCTGCGTCCGGTGTTCTTCAGTGCGGTAATGATTCTGGCGCACATTGCGATCAAGAGCTTCGACCTGGTTGCTGCGATGACCGCCGGTGGCCCGGGTTATTCCTCCGACCTGCCAGCGATGTTCATGTATTCGTTCACCTTCAGTCGCGGCCAGATGGGCATGGGCTCGGCCAGTGCGATTCTGATGCTCGGTGCGATCCTCGCGATCATCGTGCCTTACCTGTATTCCGAGCTGAGGACCAAGCGCAATGACTAGTCTCGCTGCCAAACCTGCGATCAGCTTCAGCCGCATCGCGATCTACGCGGTGCTGATTTTCGCGGTGATTCTGTATCTGGTACCGCTGGTGGTCATGTTGCTCACCAGCTTCAAGACCCCGGAAGACATCAGCACCGGCAACCTGCTGAGCTGGCCGACCGTGGTCAGCGGCATCGGCTGGGTCAAGGCCTGGGCTACGGTTGACGGCTACTTCTGGAACTCGATCAAGATCACCGTTCCGGCCGTGATCATCTCGACCGCCATCGGTGCGTTGAACGGTTATGTGCTGTCGATGTGGCGCTTCCGTGGTTCGCAGTTGTTCTTCGGTCTGCTGCTGTTCGGCTGCTTCCTGCCGTTCCAGACCGTGCTGCTGCCGGCCTCGTTCACCCTCGGCAAGATGGGCCTGGCGAGCACCACCACCGGCCTGGTGTTCGTGCACGTGGTTTACGGGCTGGCGTTCACCACGCTGTTCTTCCGCAACTACTACGTGAGCATTCCCGATGCGCTGGTCAAGGCTGCGCGTCTGGACGGTGCCGGTTTCTTCACGATTTTCCGCCGGATCATCCTGCCGATGTCGACGCCGATCATCATGGTCTGCCTGATCTGGCAGTTCACCCAGATCTGGAACGACTTCCTCTTCGGTGTGGTGTTCTCCAGCGGTGATTCGCAACCGATCACCGTGGCGCTGAACAACCTGGTCAACACCAGTACCGGCGCCAAGGAATACAACGTGGACATGGCAGCGGCGATGATCGCCGGCTTGCCGACCCTGCTGGTCTATGTGGTCGCAGGCAAGTATTTCGTGCGCGGGCTGACGGCCGGCGCGGTCAAGGGGTAATCATGGCTACGCTTGAACTTCGCAACGTAAACAAGACCTACGGGGCCGGCCTGCCGGACACCCTGAAGAACATCGAACTGTCGATCAAGGACGGCGAATTCCTGATTCTCGTCGGCCCGTCGGGTTGCGGCAAATCGACTTTGATGAACTGCATCGCCGGCCTGGAAACCATCACCGGCGGCGCGATCATGATCGGCGATCAGGACGTCAGCGGTATGAGCCCCAAGGATCGTGACATCGCCATGGTGTTCCAGTCCTACGCGCTGTACCCGACCATGAGCGTGCGCGAGAACATCGAGTTCGGTCTGAAGATCCGCAAGATGCCGCAGGCAGCGATCGACGAAGAAGTCGCGCGCGTGGCCAAGCTGCTGCAGATCGAACACTTGCTCAATCGCAAGCCGGGCCAGCTCTCCGGCGGGCAGCAACAGCGCGTGGCGATGGGCCGTGCGCTGGCGCGGCGGCCGAAGATCTACCTGTTCGACGAACCGCTGTCCAACCTCGACGCCAAGCTGCGTGTCGAGATGCGCACCGAAATGAAGCTGATGCATCAGCGTCTGAAAACCACCACGGTTTACGTGACCCACGACCAGATCGAAGCGATGACCCTGGGCGATAAAGTCGCGGTGATGAAAGACGGAATCATTCAGCAGTTCGGCACACCTAAGGATATCTACAACGATCCGGCCAACCTGTTCGTCGCCAGCTTCATCGGCTCGCCGCCGATGAACTTCATTCCGCTGCGCTTGCAGCGCAAGGACGGGCGCCTGCTGGCGCTGCTCGACAGCGGCCAGGCGCGTTGCGAGTTGCCGATGAGCATGCAGGACGCCGGTCTTGAAGACCGCGAAGTGATCCTCGGCCTGCGCCCGGAGCAGATTGTGCTGGCGAACGGCGAGGGCAATGGCCTGCCGAGCATTCGTGCTGAAGTGCAGGTCACTGAACCGACCGGTCCGGACACCCTGGTGTTCGTCAACTTGAACGACACCAAGGTCTGCTGCCGACTGGCGCCGGACGTGGCACCGCAGGTAGGCGAAAGCCTGACGCTGCAGTTCGATCCATCGAAAGTGTTGTTGTTCGATGCCAATACCGGTGAGCGTCTGGGCGTTGCGGGCCAGGTGCAGACAGAAACCCGGTCGGCGAATGTGGCGCAGTTCAAAGGCCGCTGAAGAACAAATGTGGGAGCGGGCTTGCTCGCGAATGCGGAGTGTCAGGCAACACATGTATTGACTGACACGACGCCTTCGCGAGCAAGCCCGCTCCCACAAGGGCAAACGCGGTGAATGGCCTGTCATTCGTCGCACTTTATGTAAACCGCGTTAGATAAAAACAGTTAATAACAATAAAGACGAGGATGTAGGGATGAAAAAGAAACACGTCAATGCCCGGTTGATCTGCCAGGTTTCTGCGGCAGCTGCACTGGTGCTGGCCGGTAATGCGATGGCGGCGGATGCGTTCAGCTCCGACTCCAAGTGGATGACCGGCGACTGGGGCGGTGAGCGCACCAAGCTGATCGAGCAGGGTATCGACATCAAGGCCGACTACGTTGGCGAGATGGGCGCCAACCTGAACGGTGGCTACAACGACGACAAGACCGCGCGTTACGCCGACCAGTTCGGTCTGGGCGTGGCCCTCGACCTGCAGAAACTGTGGGGCTGGGATAACACCCAAGCGAAGATCCAGCTGACCAACCGTAACGGCTACAACATCTCCAACGACCGCGTTGGCGATCCGCGTGCCGGCACCCTCAGCTCCTCGCAGGAAGTCTACGGCCGTGGCCACATGGTGCGTCTGACCCAGTTGTGGATCCAGCACCAGTTCTTCGACAACAAGCTCGACGTCAAGGCCGGTTACTTCGGCGAAGGCGAAGACTTCAACACCTTCCCGTGCGACTTCCAGAACCTGGCGTTCTGCGGTTCGCAAGTGGGTAACTGGGCGACCAACATCTGGTACAACTGGCCCGTCAGCCAGGCCGCGATCCGTGTGAAGTACAACATCAACGACGAGCTCTACGCGCAAATCGGTGCGTACAACCAGAACCCGTCGCAACTGGAACACGGCAACGGCTTCAAGCTCAGCGGCAGCGGCACCAAAGGTACCGTGCTGCCGGTTGAATTGGTCTGGTCGCCGAAGGTCAACAGCCTGCCGGGCGAATACCGCGTCGGTTACTACAAGAGCACGGCCGATGCCGACGACGTTCGCGAAGACGTCAACGGTCTCGATGCGGCAACCACCGGTGATGACTACAAGTCGCACAACAGCAAAAGCGGTTACTGGTTCGTTGCGCAACAGCAACTCACCAGCCACAACGGTGATGCGACTCGCGGTCTGAACATCGCTGCCAACGCGACTTTCCACGACAAGGACACCAACTTCATCGACAACTACCAGTCGGTGATGTTTGTCTACAAAGGCCCGTTCGATGCGCGTCCGAAAGATGACATCGGTATTGGCGCTGCGCGTATCCACGTCAACAAGGACGTCAAGCGCAATGCTGAACTGCTGAACGCTGCCAACGGTGTGTCCGATTACGACAACGCCGCGTTCTCGCCGATTCGTGAAACCGAATACAACTACGAACTCAACTACGGCATCCATGTCACCAACTGGCTGACCGTACGTCCCAACCTGCAATACATCACCCATCCGGGCGGTGTGGATGAAGTCGATAACGCTTTGGTCGCTGGTCTGAAAATTCAGTCTACGTTCTGACGCGTCTGCGATAAGCTCCTCTCTATGTGCGCATATTTGCGGGCAGCCCAGGCTGTCCGCTTTTTTTTGCAGGGCTGGCGCAGCCCGTAATTTTTGGACCGTGGCCAATGCCTGAGCATCCGCTGCAACGCTTCTTCAAATCCCTGCGCGAGCGACCGGTGTTCGCTTGGGAGCGCTATCAGATGCGCGACGTGTTGGTGATCGATCATCCGCTGTGTCAGGCGGTGTTCAGTCGGCAGGGCGCGCAGTTGCTGCATTTCCAGCCCCGTGGGCAGAAGCCGTGGTTGTGGTGCGCGGCAAAGTGGCCGCATGTCGGAGCGATCCGTGGTGGTGTGCCGGTGTGCTGGCCGTGGTACGGCCGTCATCCGAGCGAAAACGCCTGGCCGTCGCACGGCTGGGCACGGTTGCTTGACTGGAAACTGCTCGACAGCAGCAGCGCCGAGGATGGCGTGCGTCTGCATTGGCGATTGCAGCTGTGCGACTGGCAGGTTGATCTGCACGCGCACTTGGGCGAGCGCATGGAATTACGCCTGAGCACCGAGCATCAGGACGACATGCCATGCCAGTTGAGCCAGGCTTTGCATGCTTATTGGCGTATTGGCGACGTCGGTGAGATAGCGCTGTCTGGGCTCGAAGGCGCGCAGGGTTATGATCAGTTGAATCGCCAGGCTTGCCAGCAGGAAGGTGAATTGCGCGTGGAGGGCGGTTGTCAGCGGGTGTTCCAGCATGACGGCGAATTGCAGCTCAAGGATCACGCCTGGCAGCGCGAGTTGTGCATCGATACCGGCGACAGTGGCGACACCGTCGTGTGGCATCCCGGCGCGCGGCCGTTGCTCGGGGTGAGCTGGGACGAGATTTCCGAGTTCGTCTGCGTAGAAGCAGCGGCGGGTGGCACCGACAGCTTGCACTTGGCGCCGGGGGAGAAGGCGCATTTGAGTTTGCAGGCGTGGGCGGCGGCCTAGTTGGGTGGTGAGTCGGCTGATGCCTTCGCGAGCAAGCCCGCTCCCACACTGGATCTTCAGTGAACATTGAATTTATGTTCAAAACAGATCTTCTGTGGGAGCGGGCTTGCTCGCGAAAAGGGCGGACCAGTCAGCCGAGATTCTTGATCAATTGAACTCGTCACCCACCGGGTACCGGCTGGCGTTCAAGCTTTCTTTGATCTTGCGCAGATGCGGCTGGAAATCCACGCCACGGCGTAAAGTCATCCCCGTTGCCAGGACATCCAGCACCGTCAACTGAATGATCCGCGAGGTCATCGGCATATAGATGTCGGTGTCTTCGGGCAGCGGAATGTTCAGGCTCAGGGTGCTGGCCTTGGCCAGCGGTGAGTTCTCCGCGGTCAGGCCCAGCACCGAAGCACCGTTCTCCCGGGCGATCCGCGCCACTTCCACCAGCTCACGGGTACGCCCGGTGTAGGAAATGATCACGAACAGCTCACCGGTGTGCGCCACCGAAGCAATCATCCGCTGCATCAGCACATCGGCATGCGCAGTCACCGCGAGGTTGAAGCGGAAGAACTTGTGCTGCGCATCCAGTGCCACCGGGGCTGAAGCGCCGAGGCCGAAGAAGTGGATCTGTCGGGCCTGGATCAACAGGTCGACGGCGCGGCTGATCAGGTTCGGGTCCAGCGCCTGGCAAGCGCTGTCCAGCGAGGCGATGGCGCTGCCGAAAATTTTCTGCGTGTACGCCTCGGGATTGTCATCGGCTTCGACCGCGCGGCTGACATACGCCGCGCCGCTGGCCAGGCTCTGGGCCAATTGCAGCTTGAGTTCGGGGTAACCGCTGACACCGAACGAACGGCAGAAACGGTTGACCGTCGGCTCGCTCACCGAGGCGGCCTGGGCGAGGGCGGCGATGCTGAAGCGGGTGGCCTGCTGCGGGTTGAGCAGGATCACCTCGGCGACCTTACGTTCGGCCTTGTTCAGCTCTGCAAGGCGACTCTGGATCTGTTCCAGTAAATTTCGCACGCGGTCCATATGGAATTCCTGATTCACCGACGCAGAGTTGCGTCGGGCTATGCAAATTGGGCCTTTGATATGGCCCGTGACGGTGGCCTATCCTACTGATGCGTCCGGGCGACCACCACTCGGATTGAGTATTCTGCGAAAATGTTGTGGTTATTACTACATTTTCCCTTGAGTGATGCCTTGAAAAAAGGTATTTGTAGCTTAACTTGATAAAAGAACAAACATCATGCCTTCCATAACGGTTGAACCGTGCACCTTTGCCTTGTTCGGCGCGCTTGGCGATCTGGCCCTGCGCAAGCTGTTTCCTGCCCTTTATCACCTCGATGGCGCTGACCTGTTGCACGAGGACACGCGGATCATCGCGCTGGCCCGTGAGCCCGGAAGCGAGCAGCAACACATGGCGTTCATCGCCGCCGAACTGCGCCGCTACGTCGGCAAAGAGCTGAACGAAACCGTGGCCGAGCGCTTTCTTGCGCGCCTGACCTATCTGCACGTCGACTTTCTCAAGGCCGAAGACTACGTTTCGCTGGCGGAGCTGGCCGGCAGCAGCCAGCGCATGATTGCCTACTTCGCCACCCCGGCGGCGGTGTACGGCGCGATCTGCGAGAATCTGGAAAAAGTCGGTCTGGCCGAGAATACCCGCGTGGTGCTGGAAAAACCGATCGGCTCTGACCTGGAATCGTCGCGCAAGGTCAACGACGCCGTGGCGCAGTTCTTTCCGGAAGACCGCACTTACCGCATCGACCACTACCTGGGCAAGGAAACCGTTCAGAATCTGATCGCCTTGCGGTTCGCCAACAGCCTGTTCGAAACCCAGTGGAACCAGAATTACATCTCCCACGTGGAAATCACCGTGGCCGAGAAGGTCGGCATCGAAGGGCGTTGGGGCTATTTCGACAAGGCCGGCCAACTGCGCGACATGATCCAGAATCACCTGTTGCAGCTGCTCTGCCTGATTGCCATGGACCCGCCGGCCGACCTGTCCGCCGACAGCATCCGTGACGAGAAAGTGAAAGTGCTCAAGGCGCTGGCGCCGATCAGCCCGGAAGGCCTGACCACACAAGTGGTGCGCGGCCAGTACATCGCCGGCCATAGCGAAGGCAAATCCGTCCCGGGTTACCTCGAAGAACCGAATTCCAATACCCAGAGCGACACCGAAACCTTCGTCGCCCTGCGTGCCGATATTCGCAACTGGCGCTGGGCCGGCGTGCCGTTTTATCTGCGTACCGGCAAGCGCATGCCGCAGAAGCTGTCGCAGATCGTTATTCACTTCAAGGAACCGTCGCACTACATCTTCGCCCCGGAGCAGCGCCTGCAGATCAGCAACAAACTGATCATCCGCCTGCAACCGGACGAAGGCATCTCCTTGCGGGTGATGACCAAAGAGCAGGGCCTGGATAAAGGCATGCAACTGCGCAGCGGGCCGCTGCAACTGAATTTCTCCGACACCTGGCGTAGCGCGCGGATCCCCGATGCCTACGAGCGGTTGTTGCTGGAAGTGATGAACGGCAATCAGAACCTGTTTGTCCGTAAAGATGAAATCGAAGCCGCGTGGAAGTGGTGTGACCAACTGATCGCCGGGTGGAAAAAATCCGGTGACGCGCCCAAGCCGTATGCGGCCGGGTCGTGGGGGCCGATGAGCTCCATCGCACTGATCACGCGGGACGGGAGGTCGTGGTATGGCGATATCTGATGTGCAACTGCCGGCGGGCGTGACTGCTCGCGAATTCAACAGCCCGGTTTTGCTCGCCGAAGGCTTGGCGCTGAACGTTGCCAAGCAACTGAGCGAAGCCATCGCGGCACGCGGTAACGCGGTGCTGGTGGTGTCCGGTGGACGCAGCCCGGTAGCGTTTTTTCAGCATCTGGCCAAGCAGGAACTGGACTGGTCAAAAGTCGTGATCACGCTGGCTGACGAACGTTGGGTGCCGGTGGAACACGCCGACAGCAATGCCGGCCTGCTCAAGCAGTATCTGCTCAAAGGCCCGGCGGCCAAGGCGCAGTTCCTCAGCCTTTACAGCGCTGCGGCGAATGTCGAGCAAGCTGCTGAACAGGCCGATCGTCTGCTCGGCGAGCTGCCGCCGATTGACGTGCTGGTGTTGGGCATGGGCGACGATGGCCACACCGCGTCGCTGTTCCCCGACAGCCCGAACCTCGCGGCGGCCCTGCAAGCCGATGGCACGCGCCGTTGCTGGCCGATGCTGGCGCCCAGCGTGCCACGTCAGCGCCTGACCATGAGCCGCGCGCTGCTGGCTTCGGCCAGACACAAGATCCTGTCGATTTCCGGTCAATCGAAACTGACCACTCTGAATGCCGCGCTGGCATCCAATGACGTCGCGGCCATGCCGGTGCGCGCATTCCTGCAACCTACGTTAGAGATTTACTGGTGCCCATGAGCCAAGGAACAGCCGCTATGACAACCCCATCCCCGACCGTTTCCATGGCGGACAAAGTTGCCCTGATCGACAGTCTCTGCGCCAAGGCGCGGATCCTGCCAGTGATCACCATCGCTCGCGAACAGGACGTGCTGCCATTGGCCGACGCCCTGGCCGCCGGTGGCCTGACCGCGCTGGAAGTGACCCTGCGTTCGCAGTTCGGCCTCAAGGCCATTCAGATCCTGCGCGAACAGCGCCCGGAACTGATGACTGGTGCCGGCACCGTACTTGACCGCAACATGCTCGCGGCGGCGGAAGCGGCTGGCTCGCAATTCATCGTCACGCCCGGCATCACCCGCGACCTGCTCGAAGCCAGCGTCGACAGCCCGATCCCGCTGTTGCCGGGCATCAGCAACGCCTCCGGCATCATGGAGGGCTACGGCCTGGGCTATCGCCGCTTCAAACTGTTCCCGGCGGAAGTCAGTGGTGGCGTGGCGGCAATCAAGGCCCTCGGCGGCCCGTTCGGCGAAGTGAAATTCTGCCCGACTGGCGGCGTCGGCCCGGCCAATATCAAGAGCTACATGGCGCTGAAAAACGTCATGTGCGTGGGCGGTAGCTGGATGCTTGATCCGGAGTGGATCAAGAACGGCGACTGGGCCCGCATTCAGGAATGCACCGCCGAAGCGCTGGCGCTGCTGGACTGATTGTTACCTGACACTTCGTTGTGTGCTGTACGGCTTTATGGTGCGCTTGGTCGGCGCACCTTTTTTTTGCGCTGAAAAAGTGCCGGTACATCTTGCGATACATAGTTACCGCACGCTGGCTTTTTCACGGGGTTAACCTGCGTTCACCTTATGGAAGAGAGAACGCCTCATGGACGACCTTCAGTCTCTGACCCCTACGCCACAATCTCCCTGTCAACCGAAGCCGCCATTCCCTGGTCGCACCGATCGGCCTGTTGCCCAGCCCGAGGTGCGCAATATCAGTCAAGGTGTCGAAGGTCTGCCGCTGATCCTGCGCCTGTCGCTGGTCGATGCGATGACCAGCGAGCCGGTCATCGGCGCGCTGGTGCGCATTCAGCAGCGTGTCGATGGCGACACGCGCCTGGGCGGCAGCCAATCGACCGATAGCCATGGCATCGTCCGTTTCACCAGTGTCTATCCGGATCGATCGGCGCCCGGCACTTCTTGCCTGACCCTGAACGTATTCATTCCCGGCGACGAGGCGGGTGCGCAGTCTCACCACAAGGCCTGGGCCGGCACCTTGCACCTGCCCGGCCGCTGCAGCTGTGGAGGCATCGCCGATGACGCTGCGCAACTGATATTGCTGCCAATCGCCGGCGAGAATCTCGAAGACGGAGCCTTCGCCTGCCAGACCCTTGGCATCGACACCTTTGCCGTGTCGTCGCAACTCGGGCTTGAAGGCTACGCAAAGAGCGCCGGTGTGGCGCTCTAGCGCAGCTGGTTCAGGGCCCTCACGAGCAGCTCCATCTCGGCAGCCGTGGTCGTCAGCCCCGGCGTGATGCGAATGCACGGCCCGCATGCGGCGCCGGTGCGCACCACGGTGAACAGGTTGAACTCACTCAGCAGTCGCTCGGCCATGACTTGTTGATTGTCATGCCGGGTGAAACGCAGTGAGGTGATCGCGCAATACAGTTGCGGATCATCCGGCGTCAGCACCTCGATGTCCGGCAAGTGGCGAACGGCGCCGACCCACAGGTTGCGCAAGTAATTCAGGCGTGCGCCCTTGGCAGCGGCGCCGCCGAGCGCATCGTGCTCTTCGAACACCAGTGGCAAAGTCATCAGCGCCGGGATGTTCGGCGTGCTGTACGAGGTGCGCGAGCGAATATCGGCGACCGGATAATGCATCTCGCCCATGTCCGGATCGATGTCGGCCAGACGCAGCGGGTCGATATAAATGAAGCCAAGGGTCAGCGGCGCGCCGATCCATTTGTGCAGGTTGTAACCGGCGAAAGCGATGCCCAAGGCCTGCGGATCGAACTCGATCTGGCCGAGGGCGTGGGCGCCGTCAAGGATGATATCGACGCCGTGCTCTTTGGCCAGCGCGGCGATGGCCTGCACCGGCATGACCAGCCCGGTGCGGTGGGTGACGTGAGTCAGGGCCATCAGTTTGAGTTTCGGATGGCGAACAAAAGCCTCGCGGTAGGTTTCGAGCAGGCTGTCGAAACTGGCCGGATGGCGGTGGACAATTTCAATGACCTCCACGCCACGGTGTTTCGCCAGCCAGCGCATGGCGCCTTTGACCGTGTCGTACTCGAGGTCGCAGATCAGCACCTGATCACCCGGCTGCAGGCGGTTGTAATTGCGGATCAGTGATTGCAAGCCTTCGGTGGCGTTGCGCGTCAGGGCTACGCTTTGCGCGCGCACGCCGATCAGTTCGGCCAGTTGCGCGCGAATCTCCAGGTTGTCGTGCTGTTCAAAGCGCTGGCGCACGTAAACCGAGTTGCTGGTGTTGATCAGCTCGATGTTGCGCTGGTATTCCTCGATCACCGTGCGCGACATGCGCCCGAAATAACCGTTCTCCAGATTGACCGGGCCGGGCTGGACATCGTATCGGTCGGCGAAGGTTTGCCAGAAGGCTTCGTCACGGGCGCGGCGGGTGTTGTCAGGCATGGTCGACATGGCTCAAGAGAGGAGGGCGCATCAGTGGCGCGGGGCGGGTCTGCCGTGTTTGGCACGTAGCGGTTGGAGCAAATCGGAGAGGCCGTTGTGGTCAATCTCCTGCATCAGCGCCAGCAGGCCACCGAGTTCGCCATGGGGAAAGCCTTCTCGGGCAAACCAGTTCAGATAGGGGCCAGGCAAGTCGGCAATGATTCGGCCCTTGTACTTGCCGAAAGGCATCTGGCGAGTGATCAACAGTTCGAGTTTTTCCGGATTCATCGGCACGCTTCAATTGGTTTCCAGATCAGCCTGAAAAATACAGGCATTCTGCATGCAGGCCAAATGACAGATCATGCAAAAAACCAGCATACAGATGGTTCAATCTTTTATAAGTTGCTGAAAATAAAGGTTTTATTTCTATAAGCGAAGCTGGCACGCACGCTGCAATATCCCTTGCATCTTCAACCCATCGCAAGGAATTGAAAAATGACCGACATGAATAAAGAAGCCATCTCTGTACTCAACGACCTGATTGAAACCTGCAAGGACGGTCAGGAAGGGTTCAAGACTTGCGCCGAAGACATCAAGCATCCAGAACTCAAAACCCTGTTTGTGACTCGCTCCGCCGACTGCGCTACCGCGGCCGCTGAGCTGCAGGCTCAGGTTCGTTCGTTGGGTGGCGATCCGGAAACTTCCACCAGCATGAGCGGTGACCTGCACCGTCGCTGGGTCGATGTGAAATCGATGTTCACCGGTAAAGATGAAGAGGCCGTACTGAACGAGGCCGAGCGCGGTGAAGACCATGCGCTGAAGGCATATCGCGAAGCCCTCGAGAAAATCAACAAGCACAATCTGGTAGGCATCAAGGATCTGGTGGAGCGTCAGTACCACGGCGTACAACGCAACCACGATCAGGTGAAAGCCCTGCGTAACCAGGCTCGTGCCAACTCTTAAGCTGCACTGAAACAACTGTGGGAGCGGGCTTGCTCGCGAAGAGGCAGTGTCAGCAACATCTTCGTTGCGGGACACACCGCATTCGCGAGCAAGCCCGCTCCCACATTCGTTATGTGTCCTCGTAATTAACCAATACTGATCGCCGGCAATGTCGGCAATGTCACCGTCTGCTGTTTACGTGGCGCGAGAATCTCCGCTTCGCCATCCACCACGAGCTCATCGCGCTGGTTGAACACGCGGGTCGCGATGCGCACGCGAAATTTCGGCAGTTTCTCCAGAATCTCCAGGCGTACCGTCAGCGTGTCGCCAATCTTCACCGGCTTCTGAAAGCTCATCTGCTGACCGATATAAATAGTGCCCGGCCCAGGCAGTTCGCAGGCCACGGCAGCGCTGATCAGCGCACCGCTGAACATGCCATGGGCGATGCGTTCCTTGAACATGCTTGCGGCGGCAAACTCGGCGTCCAGGTGCACCGGGTTATGGTCGCCCGACATTGCGGCGAACAGCTGAATGTCGCGCTCTTCGACAGTCTTGCTGTAGCTGGCGGTCTGGCCGACTTCAAGGGCTTCGTAAGGGATGTTGGTAACCTGAGTCATCGGTTTCGATTCCTGTGACGGATTTCAGTGAATCCACAAAAGATTATTCGCTGCGCTGCGGGCGCGGATGGCTCAGGGCCTGGTTGATCCAGGCGAGCACATCGGCGGTCACTTCGTCGCGATTGGTTTCGTTGAACAATTCGTGCCGGGCCTGCGGGTAGATCTTCAGTTGCAGATGCTGGCTGCCGGCCCTGCGCAACGCATTGGCCAGATCTGTCAGACGCTTGCCCTCGCTCACCGGATCACATTCGCCGCCAATCACCAGCAGCGGCAGGCCCGGATCGATCTGCGCGAGATTGGACGCTTTGCTGATTTGCTGCAAGCCGCCGAGCAGGTCGATCCACAGTTGATTGGTGCAACGAAAGCCGCACAACGGGTCGGCGGCGTACTTGTCGACCTCGGCCGGATCGCGGCTCAGCCAGTCGAAGCGGGTGCGTACCGGTTTGAATCGGTTGTTGAAGGAGCCGAACGACAGCCATTCGATCAACGCGCTGCGGCCCTTGCCGCCCTGGCGCAGTTTTTCCAGCCGGGCAATCTGCCGCGCTGCGCGATACAGCGCCACTGGCTGGTAATTCGAACCGCTGAGAATCGCCCCGTGCAGACTGGCGCTGTGGTGCAGCAGATAGGCTTGGGCGATGTAGCTGCCCATGCTGTGGCCGAGCAGGATGATCGGCACGCCGGGGTGTTGCTGGCCGATGTGCTGGTTGAGGCTGGCCAGATCGCCGACGACCTTGCACCAGCCATCGTCGTCGGCGAAATGGCCGAGGGTGGCGTTGTCCGCAGTGCGACCATGGCCGCGCAGATCCGGCGCGTAGACGCCATAGTCTTTGTCGCAAAACGTGTCGGCGAGCCGCGCGTAGCGAGCGCTGTGTTCGGCCATTCCGTGAGCCAGCAGTATCACCGCTTTCAATGGCGTGGCCGGCCGCCAGCGGTTGACGGACAGGCGGCTGCGGTCACTCGCGTCCAGCCAGAAGGTGTCGTGGGTCATGGCGATTCCTTTGCTCAGCATCGCCAGAGTGTATAGCGCGTCTGATCAGCCCACGCCACGGCAGGAAGATTCACGCGATCAATGACGGCTTTGGCCATATTTGCCTGATTGGCCATAGCTGCTAGTGTCCGTGGAGCTCCGCTTTGTGCTTTTCGCCTTCCATGGATGAAGCAGAAACGACAGAAAGCGGCTCCCGGATCGGCTCAGGTAAAGAGGACAAGAACAATGCAACCTGATTTCTGGAATGACAAACGCCCGGCCGGCGTACCGCTGGACATCGACATGAGCGAGTTCAAGTCGGTGATCGAAGTGTTTGAGCGTTCCTGCAAGAAGTTCGCTGATCGCCCGGCGTTCAGCAGCATGGGCATCACCCTGACCTACGCCGAACTCGACCGTCAGAGTGCGGCATTCGCCGGTTACCTGCAGGCCCACACCGACCTGGTGCCGGGCGATCGCATTGCGGTGCAGATGCCCAACGTTCTGCATTATCCGATTGCGGTGTTCGGCGCTCTGCGCGCCGGGCTGATCGTGGTCAATACCAACCCGTTGTACACGCCACGGGAGATGCGCCACCAGTTCAAGGATTCCGGCGCGCGGGCGCTGGTCTACCTGAACCTGTTCGGGCAGAAAGTCCAGCAAGTGCTGCCCGACACCGACATTCAATACCTGATCGAAGCGAAGATGGGCGACCTGATGCCCGCCGCCAAGGGCTGGCTGGTCAACACAGTGGTCAGCAAAGTGAAGAAACTGGTCCCCGAGTATTCGTTGCCGCAAGCGACCTCGTTCAAAAGCGCGCTGCGCATGGGCCGCGGCCTGGGTATCAAGCCGCTGAACGTCGGCCTCGATGACATCGCCGTGCTGCAATACACCGGCGGCACCACAGGCCTGGCGAAGGGCGCGATGCTCACCCACGGCAATCTGGTGGCGAATATGCAGCAGGTGCGCGCCTGCCTGGCTCAACTCGGCCCGGACGGTCAGCCGCTGTTGCGCGAAGGCCAGGAGGTGATGATTGCGCCGCTGCCGCTGTACCACATCTATGCCTTCACCGCGAATTGCATGTGCATGATGGTGTCGGGCAACCACAACGTGTTGATCTCCAATCCGCGCGACATTGCCGGCTTCATCAAGGAGTTGAAGAACTGGCGGTTCTCGGCGCTGCTGGGTTTGAACACTTTGTTCGTCGCGCTGATGGACCATCCTGATTTCAAGAGTCTGGATTTTTCCAGCCTGAAGCTGACCAACTCCGGCGGCACCGCGCTGGTCAAGGCCACCGCCGAGCGCTGGGAACAGATGACCGGGTGCCGCATCACCGAAGGCTACGGCCTGACCGAAACCTCGCCAGTGGCCTGCACCAATCCTTACGGCGACCAGTCGCGACTGGGCACCGTCGGCCTGCCGGTACCAGGCACGCTGGTGAAAATCATCAATGATGACGGCGTCGAACAGCCGCTGGGCGAGCGCGGCGAGCTGTGCATCAAAGGCCCGCAGATCATGAAAGGCTATTGGAACAAACCCGAGGCCACCGCCGAAGTGCTCGACGCCGAGGGCTGGTTCAAGTCCGGTGATATCGCGGTGATCGACCCGGACGGTTTCGTGCGCATCGTCGATCGCAAGAAGGACATGATCATCGTCTCCGGCTTCAACGTGTATCCCAACGAAATCGAAGACGTGGTCATGGCTCACCCGAAAGTCGCCAACTGTGCGGTGATCGGCGTGCCGGACGAGCGTTCGGGGGAGGCGGTGAAGTTGTTTGTCGTGGCGCGGGAAACCGGCGTCAGCCTGGAAGAACTGAAGGCTTACTGCAAAGAGAATTTCACCGCCTACAAGGTGCCGAAACACATCGTGCTGCGTGAGTCGTTGCCGATGACGCCTGTAGGGAAAATTCTGCGGCGCGAGTTGCGCGACATCGCATAAAGCTTAAAAGCGAAAAGATCGCAGCCTGCGGCAGCTCCTACACTTGGAATGCGTTCCCTTGTAGGAGCTGCCGAAGGCTGCGATCTTTTTGCTTCTGAGCCCCCTGATAACGGGGCTTTCACATGATAATAGGATTTTTGCTCTAAAATGACTGCTGGCAAGTCTTGAGTCATCAATGTGACTGTAGGGGCCGCTTTTGGCTCTGGTCGGCCCTTTGCAAAGCTGCTACTCTCGGCGCGCTTTGTGACTTCTCGGCCTGTAAAACGCCGGATTCACCAATACAAAACACACACCAATAATAATCGCATCAAATGCGGTGAAGAATTCGCGTTGCTGAGGAGTGGGCTTCCATGATCGAAGACTTTTGGAAGGATAAGTATCCGGCTGGAATCGCAGCCGAGATCAATCCAGACGAGTATCCGAACATTCAGGCAGTGTTGAAGCAATCCTGCCAACGCTTCGCCAACAAACCGGCTTTCAGCAACCTGGGCAAGACAATCACCTACGGTGAGCTGTACGAGCTGTCCGGTGCCTTTGCCGCGTATCTGCAACAGCATACCGACTTGCAGCCCGGTGATCGAATCGCCGTGCAACTGCCCAACGTCCTGCAATACCCGGTCGCGGTCTTCGGTGCCATTCGCGCCGGGTTGATCGTGGTCAACACCAACCCGCTGTACACCGCGCGGGAAATGGAACACCAATTCAACGACTCCGGCGCCAAAGCCCTCGTTTGCCTGGCGAACATGGCGCACCTGGCCGAAGCCGTGGTGCCGAAGACCGGGGTCAAACACGTCATCGTTACCGAAGTCGCCGATCTGCTGCCGCCGATCAAGCGCCTGCTGATCAACAGCGTCATCAAGTACGTGAAGAAAATGGTTCCGGCCTATCACTTGCCCAAGGCCATCAAGTTCAACGACGTCCTGAGCAAGGGCCACGGCCAGCCAGTGGCCGAAGCAAACCCGGACAGCGGCGATGTCGCCGTGCTGCAATACACCGGCGGCACCACCGGCGTGGCCAAGGGCGCGATGCTCACGCACCGCAATCTGGTGGCCAACATGTTGCAGTGCAAGGCGCTGATGGGCTCCAACCTCAACGAAGGCTGCGAGATCCTGATCACGCCGTTGCCGCTGTATCACATCTATGCATTCACCTTTCACTGCATGGCGATGATGCTGATCGGCAACCACAACATTCTGATCAGCAACCCGCGAGATTTGCCGGCGATGGTCAAGGAACTGTCGAAGTGGAAGTTCAGCGGCTTCGTCGGCCTCAACACGCTGTTTGTGGCGCTGTGTAACAACGAAGGTTTCCGCAAGCTGGATTTCTCCGCGTTGAAGGTCACCCTGTCCGGCGGCATGGCCCTGCAACTGGCGGCGGCCGAGCGCTGGAAAGCCGTCACTGGCTGTGCGATCTGCGAAGGTTACGGCATGACCGAAACCAGCCCGGTGGCCACGGTGAATCCGATTCAGCATATCCAGATCGGCACCATCGGCATTCCAGTGCCGTCGACCCTGTGCAAAGTCATCGATGACGCCGGTGTCGAGCAGCCACTGGGCGAAATCGGCGAGCTGTGCGTCAAGGGCCCACAGGTGATGAAAGGCTACTGGCAGCGTCAGGAAGCCACCGATGAAATGCTCGACAGCGACGGCTGGCTGAAAACCGGTGACATCGCGCTGATCCAGCCGGATGGCTACATGCGCATCGTTGATCGCAAGAAGGACATGATTCTGGTGTCTGGCTTCAACGTCTATCCGAACGAACTGGAAGACGTGCTCGCGACTTTGCCGGGCGTGTTGCAGTGCGCGGCGATCGGCGTGCCGGACGAGAAGTCGGGTGAGGCGATCAAGATTTTCATCGTTGCCAAACCAGGCGTAACCCTGACCAAAGAGCAGGTCATGGACCATATGCGCGCCAACGTCACCGGCTACAAGGTGCCGCGCTCGGTGGAATTCCGCGATGCGCTGCCGACCACCAACGTCGGCAAGATCCTGCGCCGCGAGTTGCGTGATGAAGAGCTGAAGAAGCTCAAGGCCAAGAGCGCCGCTTAAAACAAAAAGCCCCGCAGATGCGGGGCTTTTTGTTGATGCAGACTGTAGACGTGCGTTGCCTGTGATGCCGTCTTCGCGAGCAAGCCCGCTCCTACATTTGACTGTATTCCAACTGACGGAATGCAGTTGAATGTGGGAGCGGGCTTGCTCGCGAAGCTTTTTGGCTACTGACGGAACGGCGCAAAATTCACATTGGTGCCCGCCGGACGCATGTCCTGCAGATACGAATCCTTGTCCGCACTCAGTTCCAGGCTCAATGCCGCCTTGCGCTTGCCTTCGTTGCGAATCACCAGCCCTTCGAGCTTCTCGCGCAGAAACACGGTTGGCACTTTCAAATGCAGCAGCTCATCAGTGGCCGGGGTGTGCAGCAGCAAGTGAATCCACTCGTACTGACCGATGGCCAGACGCGATACCGGCAGGTCGAACCACCAGATGTTGCGGTTGCGGTTCAGTTCGGCGAAGTGGCAGTTGTTGGTGCCGAGTACGGCGCCGCCCAGTTGCTGGTTGCGACGGGCGATGGCCTGGGTTTTATTGAGCTTCATGACATTCCTGCGAATCGGTGTGCGGGGCGCAACGCCCATAGGCTGAGCATTCTCGGGGCAACGCTGGCAAACATAAAGCGCAACCTGCGCGTCGCGACGAAATGCCCGCAAAATAAATGAAACTCGGCGCAAAGCGCACCGGTCAATCGTTACGTAATGACTTTTCTTCCCTTTATGCTTCACGGAGAAACACCATGAGTAGCACAGGCGATAAAGTAAAAGGCATGGCCAACGAAGCCGTTGGTAACGTCAAGCAAGGCGTCGGCAAAGCTACTGACAACGACAAGCTGCGCGCGGAAGGCAAAGTTCAAGAGAAAAAAGGCGAAGCCCAGCAAGCGGTTGGCAACGCCAAGGACGCCGTGAAAAAAGGCGTCGACAAGGCGTAAGCGAGCCTTGAACGAATCACACGAGCGGCCATCCAAGGATGGCCGTTTTTGTATCAGAACCCTGCGGTCATCCGCCGAAGGATCGCCAAGTAGGCTACCTTGAGGTAAAAAACGGCCCCTGAGTCGCCACGACTTCAACCTTTTGCGGCGCAAGGAGACGCGAATGATATTTCCGGACATGAAAGGTCTGCCCCTGCACCGGGTGATGGTGCGCACGGTCACTGAGTTCGTCGATGACGAAATGTCGACCTACGCCTCGGCACTGGCCTACCAGATGCTGTTCTCGCTGTTTCCCTTCATCCTCTTCCTGATCGCCCTGATCGGTTTCCTGCACCTGCCGGACTTCTTTTCCTGGCTGCGTCTGCAAACCGAACTGGTTCTGCCGCCGCAAGCGCTGGAGCAGGTCAATCCGGTGATCGATCAGCTGCAGCAATCGAAGGGTGGCCTGCTTTCCATCGGTATCGTTATCGCCCTGTACACCGCTTCCGCCGGCGTGCGCCTGATGATGAGCGCGATGAACGCGGCTTATGACGTAGTCGAAGGCCGGCCGATCTGGAAGCGTTTCCCTTTGTCGATCGTGTACACCGTCGGCATTGCCGGCATGCTGCTGATCGCCGCTGCGCTGATGGTGCTCGGGCCGCAGGTGATGGGCTGGATTGCCGCACAAGTGGGCCTGGAAGACTTTATCGTCACGGTGTGGACGATTGCGCGCTGGCCGGTGATCGTCATTCTGATGATGGTCGCGGTGGCGCTGATCTACTACGTGATGCCCGACGTCAAACAGGATTTCCGCTTCATCACCCCAGGTTCGGTGCTGGCCGTGGTGGTGTGGATCCTCGCGTCGCTGGGTTTTGCCTTCTACGTGAAAACTTTCGCCAACTACAACGCGATGTACGGCAGCATCGGAGCGATCATCGTGCTCTTGCTGTATTTCTATATCTCCGCCGCGGTGCTGTTGCTCGGCGCGGAAATGAATGCGGTGATCGAGCACATGTCTGCCGAAGGCAAGGACAAGGGCGAAAAAGCCCCTGGCGACCCCGATGAATCGACCAAACAACACGTTTCGGGTCTGGGGCGTGATCATTCGCTCAAGCCGGACACTGATGAAGCACGACCATGATTCGTGAAATTCTGAAAATGGGCGACGAGCGCCTGCTGCGCATCGCACCGCCGGTACCGCCGGAAATGTTCAACAGCGCCGAGCTTTGGCAATTGATCGATGACATGTTCCAGACCATGGAAAGCGTCGGCGGCGTTGGCCTGGCGGCGCCGCAGATCGGCGTCGATCTGCAACTGGTGATCTTCGGTTTCGAGCACAGCGAGCGTTACCCGGACGCTGAAGCGGTACCACAGACGATTCTGATCAATCCGCTGATCACGCCGTTGAATCCGTTGATGGAAGAGGGCTTCGAAGGTTGTTTGTCAGTGCCGGGCTTGCGCGGCGCGGTTGATCGCTATCAGCAGATTCGCTACGAAGGCTTTGATCCGAAGGGCGAGCCGATTGTGCGCGTGGCCTCCGGGTTTCATGCGCGGGTGGTGCAGCATGAATGCGATCACTTGATCGGCCGGCTGTATCCGTCGCGGATTACCGATTTCAGCAAGTTCGGCTTTACCGAAGTGCTGTTCCCGGACCTTGATCCCAACGCTGACGACTGATTGTCAGAACACCATCGATACCTGTGGGAGCGAGCCTGCTCGCGAAGGCGGAGTATCAGAACCAACTTCGGTGCTGACACACCGCATTCGCGAGCAGGCTCGCTCCCACACGGGTTCAGCGTAAATCTGCGGGATTTAGCCCCATCGCAATCATCGGCTTGCTGCGCGCATACCGGCTCAACCGCTCGGCCATCGCCTGCGGCAGCGGCGGATCGAACCTGAACCCGCGCCGCTCATAAAACCCGCGCAGATCCGGGTGGCAGAACAACCACACCGGCTCGTCCACGGGGGCGACCGCCGCTGCGATCAACTGCGCAGCGACACCTCGTTCCCGACACTGCGGATCAACAAACAACCCCGTCAGCCAGTGCCCGCCCGATACCGGACGCAGGCACAGCGCCGCAACGATCTCGCCGCGCCTTGCGACCCACAACTGCGCCTCGCGCACGGCCTTCATCGACGATTGGTGGCTGCGGTAGAACTTGTTCATCAGCGGCCACAACGATTCGTCGAGCTGGCTGTAGTGGATGTCGGACATGAGGTCGGCTGTCGTGCGAAAAGCGCCGATTATAAAAGAACGCGCGTCTCGGGATAGGTGTATACCTGAACTCACATCCCCTGTGAGTGGAGTATCGATCATGTCCAAAGGTATGGATTCAAAGAAAGCCGCGAAGAAGAAGCCGGCCAAGACTGCGATTGAAAAACGCGCCGAGAAGAAAGCCAAGAAGGTCGACATCTTCGGCCATTGAGCAAACCCTACAGAAGCCCGGTTCGCGGGCTTCCGCTTCGCTGGCGAAAACGTCCGTTTTCACCACGCCGTTTCCCGCGCTGAACCGTTTCTTGTGCAAAAAATGCCAGATACTGGCCGACTAGTGGCCTTGCGCCCGGCGTCGGGATAGCTATGCTTTGCAGGTAACTAACCATGTCGACCGTCATGCCAACCGGCCGACGGCACCGGTTGGTCCGTGATTCATGCTGCCAGAGTGCGCCGTCCAAGGCACCGACACTGAACCAACAAGGAGCGTCACCTAAATGGAAGTTCTTCTACGCGTTAGGGCTGGCCCGCATGCGGGCTATCAAGAAAAGGATGTCTTGATCAGAGCGTCGCTGCACGAACCCTCCGATTGATCATCATTTATCACCTGACAACTTCCTCCTTTGGAGGAAGGCGTGTGCCTGTTCTGTAGAACGTAGTGGTGGATCGTGAAAGACCTGAACTTTCATCCAATCAAAAGAACGCGCGGAAGGTGATACAACCATGTTCAACCTACATCACAAGGCTGACCTGCGGGAAATCGAGCGCTTCAGCTGTGCGCTGACCGAAGCCAACGCGAAGATAGAAGCGATCAGCCGCTCGATGGCGATGATCGAGTTCACCCCGGAAGGGATCGTCCTCGACGCCAACGAGAACTTCTGCAAGACCCTGGGCTACACCGCCGATGAGGTTCGCGGCAAGCACCATCGGATCTTCTGCGAAGAGAGCTTTTATCGCAGCGAGGACTACGCGAAGTTGTGGCGCGATCTGGCCCGTGGTGAACCGCTCAGCGGCACTTTCCTGCGCCTGAACAAGAGCGGCCGCGAAATCTGGCTTGAAGCCAGTTACATGCCGGTGTTCGGTCCGGACAAACAGGTCAGAAGTGTCATCAAGGTGGCGGCGGACATCACCGCGCGCATCAACAAGGAGCATGAAGAAGAAGCCATGCTGGCGGCGATCGGCCGGTCCATGGCGGTGATCGAGTTTACCCCCGAAGGCCATGTCATCCGCGCCAACGACAACTTTTTGCAGACCATGCAGTACTCGCACAATGAAATCGTCGGCCAGCACCACAGCCTGTTCTGTCACCGCGCCGAAGCCGAATCCGCGCAATACAAGGCGTTCTGGGCTTCGCTCAATCGCGGCGAATATCACTCGCACCGATTCGAACGCAAGAACAAGTCCGGGCAGATGGTTTATCTGGAGGCGTCGTACAATCCGCTGTTCGATGCCAAGGGCCGCTTGTACAAAGTGGTCAAGTTTGCCAGCGACATCACTCGGCAGATGACCACCCTGCAAAGCGCTGCGGAATCGGCCCACAGCACCTCGGTGCAAAACGACGCTTGCGCGCAGAAAGGCTCACAGGTGGTGCAGCAGACCGTGCAGATCATTCAGGATATTTCGCGCGACCTGAATGAAGCGGCGGTAAGTATCGATGCGGTAAGCAAACAGTCGGACATCATCGGCACCATCGTCCAGACGATTCGCGGGATTGCCGATCAGACCAATTTGCTGGCGCTCAACGCGGCGATTGAAGCCGCGCGGGCCGGTGAGCATGGACGCGGTTTTGCGGTTGTCGCCGATGAAGTGCGCAGCCTCGCTGCGCGAACCAGCCAGGCAACGCTGGAAATCGTCGACGTGGTGCGCAAAAACCACGACCTGTCGCTCAGCGCAGTGTCGAGCATGCAGTCGAGTCTGAGCCGTACCGGGTTGGGCGTGGAACTGGCGAACGAGGCGGGCGAGGTGATCCTCGAGATTCAGCAGGGCTCGCGGCATGTGGTGGATGCGATCAGCCAGTTTAATGAAACCCTGCAATTGAACTGAAATCTTCAGACCATACAAAACCCGTGGGAGCGGGCTTGCTCGCGAAAGCGGTGTGCCAGACCAGCAAAATGCCAGCTGACACGACGCCTTCGCGAGCAAGCCCGCTCCCACAGTTGAGTCCTGTGCTGGCCATCAGCGATGCGCAATATTCTCCAAGGCCAGATTACGCGTACGCGGGCCGAACCAGCCGATGGTCAGCATCACGATCAGCATGCTGCTGACGATGAACGCCAACACTCCCGGCGTGCCGAAGTTGTCGAGGAACATGCCGATCAACAGACTGCTGAACACTGTCGACAACCGACTGAACGAATAGCAGAACCCGACCGCGCGAGCGCGGATGTTGGTCGGGAACAGTTCGCTCTGGTAGGAGTGATAACTGAAGCTCAGCCAGGCGTTGCAGAAGGTGATCATCACGCCGCAGAAGATCAGCCCGAACGCGCTGGTCTGCAGGGCGAACAGGGTGCCGAAAGTCATCGCGCCGAGGGCCGAGCCGACGATTTGCCATTTGTTTTCGAAGCGGTTGGCGAACTTCACAAACAGCAACGGCCCGAGCGGGTAAGCGAGGGTGATGATGAACGCGTACATCAGACTGTGCGTGACGCTCACGCCTTGGCCCGAAAGCAGCGCCGGCAACCAGTTGCCGAAACCGAAGAAACCGATCGCCTGAAAGATATGAAAGACGATCAGCATCAACGCGCGGCGGCGGTAGGGCGGTTGCCAGATATCGGCGAAGCGGCCTTTGCCTTCGACATCGACTGCCACCGGTTCCGGCGCATCCAGCGCTTGGCCGTGATCCTTGGCGCAGCGCGCTTCGAGGTTGTCGAGAATGCGGTTGGCCTCGTCGAAGCGGCCATGCTGTGCCAGCCAGCGCGGGGATTCCGGCAAGCGCTTGCGCAGCCACCAGATGAACAGCGCGAACACCGCGCTGGCCAACACCACCCAACGCCAGCCGGAAACACCAAACGGCGCTTGCGGCACCAGCCACCACGACATCAAGGCCACCGCCGGCACTGACAGGAACTGCACGAAAAACGCAAAGGCAAACGCCGAGCTGCGCATGCGCTTGGGCACCAGCTCCGAGAGGTAGGCGTCGATCGTCACCAATTCGATACCCAGACCGATGCCGACCAGAAAACGCATGCCGATGATGCCCAGCGCCGAGGTCTGAATTCCCATCAGCACCGTGGCCAGCGTGTACCAGATAAGCGCGAAGGTGAAGATCGCCCGGCGACCGAAACGATCGGCCAACGGACTGAGCAGGCTGGCGCCGAGAAACAGGCCCAGGAAGGTCGCCGAAGCAAACGCTGCCTGATCGGAAAAGCCGAACACACCTTGCTTGCCAGCGGCGAAGAGACCGTCGCGAATCAGCCCCGGGCTGATGTAAGCGGTCTGAAACAGGTCGTAGAGCTCGAAAAAACCACCGATCGACAGCAGCGCCACCAGACGCCAGATCGTGGCTACCGCGGGCAGTCGATCGATGCGGGCGGAAATCCCGGCGGCGCGTACCGGGTCGATGCCGTCACTGTGCGCGGCGGCGGATGCGTGAGCAGTCATAAGCTGATCCATTTTTTATTGATGGAAAAGCTTAGCCTGCTATCGGAGTTCGCGGATTGTGAATGTCGGCAGTTTACTCGGGTGAACCGCTGATTTTTTGCAATATCTACTTACGAATTAGCGATTTATGCCGCAGCGGCAGAATCTGGCAGCGCCGAGTTCGGCAGGCCGAAGATCCGGTCGAACAGCCAGTTGAAGACGAAGGTGTAGCACGGGATAAAAATGATCAGCGCCAGATCCAGCAGAAACGCCTGCACCAGACTGATGTTCATCCACCACGCAATCAGCGGAATCAGAAACACGATCAGCGTCAGTTGAAAGCCGACCGCATGGGCGATGCGCCGTTTCACCGTACGGTTACGCGAGACCTGGCGACTTTCCCAGCGCTCGAACAATGAGGTGTAAATAAAATTCCAGCTCACGGCGATGCTGGTGATGATTACCGCCAATGGCCCGGTGCTGCCTGGCGATGTGCCCGACAGCAACGCCAGACCGAGCGCCGAGAAGGTCATGCCGATCACTTCGTAGAGCGACACGTAGACCAGTTTGCGTTTCACGCCTTGCATACAGATTTGCCTCTTTCTTGCCAATTGTGACCAGCAGGGCTGGCGAAGGCGGCGAAAGATAGCTTCAATAGACCTGACAGAAAAAGTCGGTAGCTTTCAGTTTTATTGATAGGTGGGAAACTTGAATTTCAACAGCGACAGCATCGAGTTGTTTCTGGCGGTGATCGAACGCGGTTCGTTTTCCGCCGCCGCTCGGCAATTGGGCAAGGTGCCGTCGGCGGTGAGCATGGGCATTGCCAACCTTGAGGCCGAGCTTGGTTACCCGTTGTTCGACCGCAGTCATCGTGAGCCGCAACCCACGGCGATGGCACAGTCGCTGGTGCCCCACGCGCGATTGATCGCCGAACAGCTCAAGCAGCTGCGAGTGCACGCGGTGGAGTTATCGCTGGGCCTGGAAAGCAGGTTGTCGATTGGTGTGGTCGCGGACATTGATCGGCGGCGTTTGCTGGCAGCGATCAAGGTAATTGCCGAGCGCCATCCGTTGCTCGACATCGAAGTGCTGACCGCGCCTCAGGATGATGTGCTGGCGATGTTGCACGGTGGCCGGGTCAGCGTGTGTCTGGCGTTTGCGGGGTTAAGCGTGAATGCGCTGGAGCGGTTTCAGTTCGTCGGCAGCGAACGGATGATCGCCACGCTGGCGGCAGACAGTCCGTTGTTGCAGGGGCGGGATGTGTTTCTTGAAGACCTGGTGCAAGTGCGGCAGATCATCGTCGCCAGCCGCGACTTGCCGATCAGCGAAACGCGGCCGTTGGTGGCTGAATCTTACTGGCGCACGGACAATCTTGAGACGGCAATGGAAATGGTCGAAGCAGGACTGGGGTGGGGTAATTTTCCGCTATCGGTGGTGCAGCCGTGGCTGGACACGGGACGTTTGAAACGGCTGAATTTTCGTAACATCGAAAATGGCCTGGTGCTGCCGGTGCATGCGGTGTGGCTCAAGAGCCAGCCCCTGCAGAAGGGCGCG
Source organism: Pseudomonas sp. NPDC079367 (assembly GCF_044542195.1). Taxonomy (NCBI): domain Bacteria; kingdom Pseudomonadati; phylum Pseudomonadota; class Gammaproteobacteria; order Pseudomonadales; family Pseudomonadaceae; genus Pseudomonas; species Pseudomonas sp. NPDC079367. Next base: position 34,528 of record NZ_JBITTW010000017.1, on the reverse strand, counting down.
CAGGCACTGGTGGACCTGCTCAGCCATTGAGCCCAACACAAAACCCTGTGGAAGCTGCCGAAGGCTGCGATCTTTTGATCTGGCTTTTGAAGATCAAGATCAAAAGATCGCAGCCTTCGGCAGCTCCTACAGGGGATTGCGTGAGTTTCAGGTGCTCTCGCGGATCTTGAGCTCAAAGCCCATATCTTCCACTGGTCGCGCTACTTTGTTGCCCGCCATCAATGTCAGCATCTGCTCCGCTGCGCGCCGGCCGATTGCTTCACGCGGAGTATTGATGCTGCTCAGGCGGGGAACCATGTGCTCGGACATCGGCAAGTCGTTGAAACCCAGAATCGCCACTTGCTCGGGAATCCTGATGCCGTTACGCAACGCTTCCAGGAGGGCACCCTGGGCCAGGTCATCGTTGCCAAAGAAAATCGCATCGACATCCGGATGCGCTGCCAGCAGTTGCATAAACAACTCACCCCCCAAGCCCACCGAAGAGGCACGCGGCGTCAGCACTTCCAGATCCGGGTCGTAGCGGCCAGCCTTCTGCAATGCCTTGCGAAAACCCTCGCCACGCAGCAACGTGCGTTGATCCAGCTGCGCGCCGATGTAGGCCAGGCGCTTGCGCCCACGCGAGAGCAAATGCTGCGCCGCTGTTTCACCGGCGCTGAGCTGCGAGAAGCCCACGCAATTGACCCCGGCGGCGCTGTCCAGCTCCATCATGTACACGCAGGGAATGTTGCTGACCTCGATCATCCGCCGCGAACTTTCCGTGCGATCAAAACCGGTCAGCAGAAGCCCGCGCGGCTGATAGGCCATGTAATTGCGCAGCAGGTTTTCTTCTTCATCGCGCGAGTAGTGGAAGTTGCCGATCAGCACTTCGAAGCCCTTGGGCGTCAGCACCCGATGAATGGCTTCCAGCGTATCAATGAACAGCAGGTTGGACAGTGATGGCACCAGAACCACCACTGAATGGCTCTGCGCCGAAGCCAGCGCGCGGGCGGCGGGGTTGACCACATAGTTGAGCTCGAGCGCGGCTTTCTGCACTTTTTCCACCAGTTCGGTGGCGACTGTGCTCACCCCGCGCAAGGCGCGCGAGGCGGTGATCGGGCTGACGCCGGCCAGGCGGGCTACTTCGTTGAGGGTCGGACGGCCGGTGGTGCGGGTATTTTTATCGTTCTTGGGGGAGGTCATCGGGCGGCTTGCCAAACAAAAATCAAGGCACTAAGGTAGCGCTGTCCTGATGCAGCTGCAAATGCGTGAGCGCGATCCTGCCTGATCTGCGCGCTTTGGCGTTAGGAACAAACCTGCTGCAACCCAAAAAAACGACAAGAAGGCGTCGGCAACTTCTGCCTGTGCACTAGAGTCATAGCTAGCAAAGGTAGCGCTGTCTGCGCGCTGAGGTGTTATATGAGTCATCCCATCACCGCCCTGGTCATCATGGGCGTTGCCGGTTGCGGCAAGACGTGCGTCAGCCAGGCCCTGTGCCATTTGAGCGGCGCCACTGCCATTGAAGGCGATACTTTCCATCCGGCCGCGAACATCGAAAAGATGAGCGCGGGGATCCCCCTGAACGACGACGACCGCGCCGGCTGGCTCGACAGCCTGTGCGATGAACTGCGTCGCGTCGATGCCGACGGCCAGCGGCCGGTGTTGACCTGCTCCGCGCTTAAACACAGTTATCGCGAACGTCTGCGCAGTGCCTTGCCGGGCCTGGGCTTCGTGTTTCTTGAATTGACCCCGGAAGTCGCCGCCGAGCGTGTATCGCACCGCCCGGGCCACTTCATGCCGGCGACGTTGATCGAAAGCCAGTTCGCCACCCTCGAATCGCCCAAGGGCGAGCCGCTGACCCTGGCGCTCAACGCCTCGGTACACAGCGTTGAAGAGCTGGCACTGCAGGCTCACGTCTGGTGGCAGGCCAACGGTCTGAAACAGGCGGTATGAGTATGTTGAAAAAGACAGCGCTGTCCTCCCGACTTCTGTTCAACCCGCTTTAATAACAACAACAATCCAGGAGACACCCCCCATGTTTGGCATGTCCCACGAGACGTTCCTGCTGCTCGATGCAGTGGTCACGGTAATCGGCCTGATTATCCTGATCACCAAATTCAAGCTTCACCCGTTCATTGCACTGACCATCGCCGCCGCGTTCCTCGGCCTGACTTCCGGCATGCCGATCAACACCATCATCAAGGCGTTCCAGGACGGCTTCGGTGGCGTGCTCGGTTTCGTCGGCATCATCCTCGCCCTGGGCACCATGCTCGGCAAGATGATGGCCGAATCCGGCGGTGCCGATCAGATCGCCCAGACCCTGATCCGCGCCTTCGGCAAGGACAAAGTCCAGTGGGCAATGATGTTCGCCGCGTTCCTGGTGGGCATTCCGCTGTTCTTCGAAATCGGCTTCGTGCTGCTGATTCCGCTGGTGTTCATCGTCGCGCGCCGCACCGGTGTGTCGATCATCAAGATCGGTATTCCACTGTTGGCCGGTCTGTCTGCGGTGCATGGTCTGGTGCCACCGCACCCGGGCCCGCTGCTGGCCATCGGGGTATTCGGCGCTGACATCGGCAAGACGATTCTCTACGGTCTGATCGTTGCGCTGCCGACCGCCATCATTGCCGGTCCGATCTTCGGTACTTTCATTGCCAAACATATTCCCGGCCACCCGAATCAGGAACTGGTCGATCAACTGGCCCGCGAAAACGACTCGGCCAACCTGCCGAGCTTCAGCATCACCCTGGTCACCGTGCTGCTACCGGTGTTTCTGATGTTGCTGAAAACCTTCGCTGACGTGGCGCTGCCGGACGGCAATTTCTTCCGTATCTGGATGGACATGATCGGCCACCCGATCTCCGCGCTGCTGCTGGCATTGCTGCTGTCGCTGTACACCTTCGGCTACAAGCAGGGCATCGGTTCCAACCAGATGCTCAAATGGCTCGACGCCAGTCTGGCGCCGACCGCTGCGATCATTCTGATCATCGGCGCCGGCGGTGGCTTCAAGCAGATGCTGGTGACCAGCGGCGTGGGTGACGTGATCGGCCACATGGCGGTCAGCGCGCAGATCTCGCCGATCCTGCTGGCCTGGCTGGTGGCGGCGGTGATCCGTATTGCAACCGGTTCGGCCACTGTGGCGACCATCACTGGCGCCGGCATTGTGGTGCCGGTTGTCGGCATGATTCCGGGCGTCAACCGTGAGCTGCTGGTGCTGGCCACCGGCGCCGGTTCGCTGATCCTGTCGCACGTTAACGACGCCGGTTTCTGGCTGGTCAAGCAGTACTTCAACATGACCGTGGCCGAAACCTTCAAGACCTGGACCGCGATGGAAACCATTCTGTCCATCGTCGCGTTGGGCTTCATTCTGCTGTTGTCGCTGTTCGTTTAACCAGCTTCTTGCAGACACAAAAAAACCGCAGTGATGCGGTTTTTTTGTGCGTGATGATCTGTGTAAACACGGCACCTGTAGGAGCTGTCGAGTGAAACGAGGCTGCGATCTTCTGATTGCAAAAAACAAGATCAAAAGATCGCAGCCTTCGGCAGCTCCTACAGGGGATGTGTGTCAGTCATTTGGTAACTAAGCCGTCCGCGCGGAACATCCCGCGAATCCCACGCACAGCCTGACGAATACGGTCCTGGTTCTCGATCAGGGCAAAGCGCACATGGTCGTCGCCATATTCGCCAAAACCCACGCCCGGCGAGACGCAGACTTTGGCCTCGGCCAGCAGTTTCTTGGCAAACTCCAGCGAGCCCAGATGCGCATACGCCTCTGGAATCTTCGCCCAGACGTACATCGAAGCCTTTGGATTCTCGACCATCCAGCCTAATTCATGCAGGCCTTTGACCAGCACGTTGCGGCGTTGGCGGTATTGCTCGGCGATGTCGCGCACGCACTGTTGATCACCTTCCAGCGCAGCAATTGCCGCCACTTGCAGCGGAGTGAACGTGCCGTAGTCGTGGTAGCTCTTGATCCGCGCCAGGGCGTTGACCAGTTCCGGGTTGCCGACCATGAAACCGATACGCCAGCCGGCCATGTTGTAGCTCTTGGACAGGGTGAAAAACTCCACCGCAATGTCCTTGGCCCCCGGCACCTGCATGATCGACGGCGCTTTCCAGCCGTCGTAGACGATGTCGGCGTAAGCCAGGTCGTGGATGACCAACACGTCGTACTGCTTGGCGAGCGCAATCACCCGTTCGAAGAAATCCAGCTCCACGCATTGCGCGGTCGGGTTCGACGGGAAGCCGAGGATCATCATTTTCGGCTTGGGGATCGAGCCGCGAATCGCCCGTTCCAGTTCGTCGAAGAAATCCACGCCCGGCACCAGCGGCACCGAACGCACCTGCGCGCCGGCAATCACCGCGCCGTAAATGTGAATCGGGTAGCTCGGGTTCGGCACCAGCACGGTGTCGCCCTGATCCAGGGTCGCCAGCATCAGATGCGCCAGGCCTTCCTTGGAACCGATGGTGACAATGGCTTCGCTTTCCGGGTCGATATCGACTTCGTAACGCTGCCTGTACCAGTTGGAAATCGCCCGACGCAGGCGTGGAATGCCTTTGGAAGTCGAGTAACCGTGAGTGTCTTCACGCTGGGCGACTTGCACGAGTTTTTCGACAATGTGCGGCGGCGTGGCGCCGTCGGGGTTGCCCATGCTCAGGTCGATGATGTCTTCACCACGGCGGCGAGCGGCCATTTTCAGCTCGGCGGTGATGTTGAAAACGTAAGGGGGGAGTCGATCTATGCGCGCAAAGCGGCGCGGCGAACCTTGTTCGGCCATTGTTGCCTCGGATAACGTAAGCGCCCGGAACCGTCCGAGCGACGCTGGTCACTGCGGTGACCTGTGGCGGAAGATAAGTGCAGTGATGGCATACTGTCCAGCACGGTTGTAAACATTTTTTTCAAGGAAAATCGCCCAATGGAATTCACCAGCGGCTTCTTGCTGAGCCTTTCGCTGTGCCTGGATATCGGCGTGGCCAACATCGCGATGATCACCCTGGCCATGCAGCGCGGCTACTTTCAGGGCTTTGCACTGGGCCTCGGCACCTGCGTCGGCGACCTGGTTTATGCGGTGCTGGCGCTGGCCGGGATGACCGTCCTGCTGCAATACGAAACCGTGCGCTGGGTCCTGTGGATTGGCGGTTCGGCGCTGTTGATCTATTTCGCGGCGAAGATGATTTACTCGGCGATTCATCACGAAGCGCTGCTGGCGGAGACGGCGCAAGTAGGGCAGAACTCCCATCGCAAGGAATTTTTTCGCGGTATTTTTCTCGCCATGTCGTCGCCCAGTGCGATTCTCTGGTTCGCTGCCGTCGGCGGCACGTTGATCGCCCGGTCCGGTGGCGGCGGGCCGTTGAGTTCGGCGCTGTTTCTCGGCGGTTTCCTTTGCGCCGGGCTGCTGTGGTCGGCCGGTTTGTGCTTCGCCGCCAGCCACGGTGGCAAGCTGCTGGGCGACAAACTGTTGCGCTATTCCTACCTGGCATCGGCGGCGATCTTCTGCTATTTCGCGGTATACGTGATCGTTTCCGGTTACAACGAATTCGTCGGCCCGGGCGCCGTCGAGCAGTTGCATTCGCTGTAAACGTGCGAAACGGTTCGGGCTTTCTATACTCCCAGCCGAACCCACTTTCCCGTTCTGAGGAGTCGCGTCATGGATGAACAAACACGCGTCGAAATAGCTGAACCTCGCTTCGAACATGGGCAGTTCCTGCTGATTGCCGGCTTCGGTGGACGATTCACCCAGGCAACCACCGAAGACATTCCCGCGTTGTGGGAAAAACTGATCCCGCACTTGGGGAAAATCCCGGCGCAAGTCAACGAAGTGACCTATGGCGTTTGCTGCAACGCGGACGGCGAGGGCGGTTTCGAATACATCGCCGGCGTGCAGATCGACAAGCTCGACGACCTGCCGGAGAAGTACCGTTGGGTTGAAATCCAGCCGCAAAAATATGCCGTGTTCGAGCACGAGGGGCCACTGACGCAACTGCCCGACACCTTCCAGTACATCTGGAATACCTGGCTGCCGCAGTCGGGGTACGAAGCGGCAGATGCCCCGGAATTCGAGCGCTACAGCGAGGACTTCAACCCCAGGCTCAACACCGGCACGCTGGAAATCTGGCTGCCGCTCAAGGCCTGAACAGCGTTCGAATCGAGGCGCAGCATGTCCGCCCCGGTGGTTCTGCTTTATGCTTGCGGGCCTCGTTTCCACAGATTTCAGAGCTGCCATGAACACCGTGATCCGCAACGTCAGCGCCGCCGACCTGGACCGCTGCTACGCCATCGAAACCGTCGCCTACGAAGGCGACGAAGCCGCCACCCGCGAAAAGATCGCCACGCGCATTGCCACCTGGCCGGACGGCTTCATCGTTGCCGAGGTAGACGGCGTAGTCGTCGGTTTCATCAATTCCGGCGCGGCGTTCGACGTGCAGATGTCCGACGAGGCCTTCAAGGAATTGATCGGTCATGACCCGAAAGGCCCGAACGTGGTGATCATGTCGGTAGTGGTGCACCCGGATTACCAGGGCCAGGGTCTGGCCAAGCGCTTGATGGCCGAGTTCATCGAACGCATGCGCGCCCTAGATAAAGCGACGATTCATCTGATGTGCAAGGAACAGCACATCGCGCTGTATGCAGGCTTCGGTTTTGCCTACATCAAACCGTCCGAGTCCGACCACGGCGGCATGGCGTGGTACGAGATGATCCTGACCCTCTGAAGCCAACACCTATCACAACTGTAGGAGCTGCCGCAGGCTGCGATCTTTTGATCTTGATCTTCAAAAGCCAGATCAAAAGATCGCAGCCTGCGGCAGCTCCTACAGGGATCGTGGTGTGTAACGGATTCGGCATTTCACACGACTCAGAAAAACAGCCCCATGCGCCGCTCGTAACCGATCCGGCCCTTGTACGCTTCGCCGCTGTCGACGTAGCCATGCCTGGCATACAGCGCAATTGCCGCTGCATTGTCGGCATCCACTGACAATTCCAGTCCCTTGATTTCCGGCCACGCTTCCCGCGCGACGGCGGGCAGTGCTTGCAGGCAAGCCTTGCCGTAACCCTTGCCCTGCGCGCGGCGATCGACCTGCAAAGCATGCAATGTGGCGCTGTGCTCGTCGGCCCAGGCGGGCAATACCGGCGGGCGTTTAAGCAGCAAAAACGCCACGGGCACGTCGTCCGTCAGCAGGGCGAAACCCTTGACGCCTGGGCCGGGCTTCGACAGCAGCGTGTGCAAAGCACCGTGGATGTCGCCGGAAAATTTGACTTGCTCCGGGTGGATTTCAATCGCCGCGACTTGCTCACGCTGCAAAGGGCTGAGGCTGTCGTAAGGCACGAGTTGGGCTGACACGGGAATTTCCTTTTTCCTACAAGGATTGAAGCTCGGATTCTAGCGACATTGTTGTCGGTGAAATTTTTTTGTTTGGCCTGTCGATCTGCGCAAAGGGCAAACGACTAAGGGTGTCTTCACAACAAAAACCACGGAGAACACCATGAGCGCACAAAGCGAAATCCAGATCCTGATCAACACCTACCGCGAAGCGGTGATGGCAAAGGACGTCGAGAAAGTCATGGCCCTGTATGCCGATGACATCGTCTCGTTCGATGCGATCAAGGCCCTGCAATTCAAAGGCAAAGCGGCGTATCGCGCGCACTGGATCGAGTGCATGGAAATGTGCCCCGGGCCACACGTTTTCGAGTTTCACGAAGTCGCCATCGAAAGCGCTGACACCATTGCCTTCGCGCACTGGGTGGCCAATTGCGGCGGCACCAACGAGAAAGGCGAAACCCAGAGCTGCTGGATGCGCGTCACCGCCTGTTATCGGCAGATCGGCGGGGCGTGGAAGATTGCTCATGAACACTGGTCGGCACCGTTCGATCCGATGAGCGGCGCGACGCTGTTCGATGTGACCCCCTGATCTTCAGCCATAGTTGATCCGTTCGAATCAGGAGATCGCCATGAAATATCTATGCCTGGTCTACAGCGATGAGCGCCTGCTGCACACCTCGCCGGACAGCCCGGAGGATGCCGAATGCTGGGCGTACGCCGAGTCGATTCAGGGCAGCGGGCGGATGATCGCCGCCCAAGCGCTGGAGTCGGTGCAGACCGCAACCACCGTACGGATGCGCAACGGCAAGTTGTCGATCACCGACGGGCCTTTCGCTGAAACCAAGGAGCAACTGGCCGGCTTCTACCTGATCGATGCGAAGGATCTCAATGAAGCGATTCAGGTTGCCGGCCACATACCGGCAGCGCGGGTCGGCAGCGTTGAAGTGCGCCCGGTGCGGCAGTTGAATGTCTGAGGTCAGGGCGCGGGTCGAGCAGGTCTACCGCGAGGATTCGCGGCGGATTCTGGCAACGCTGATCCGCTTGCTCGGTGATTTCGACCTCGCCGAAGAAGCCTTGCACGAGGCGTTCTTCGTCGCGGTTGAACGCTGGCAACGCGACGGTGTGCCGGACAACCCGCGCACCTGGCTGGTCTCAACCGGAAGATTCAAAGCCATCGATGTGTTGCGCCGGCGCGCACGGTTCAAGGCTTCGCAACCGCTGCTGCTGGCGCAACTCGACGAACTGGAACAGGCCGACTGGAGCGGCGAGGACGTGGAAGACGATCGCTTGCGGCTGATTTTCACCTGCTGCCACCCGGCCCTGGCGGCAGATGCGCAAGTGTCGCTGACCTTGCGCGAAGTCTGCGACCTCACCACCGAGGAAATCGCCCGCGCTTTTCTGTCTGCACCGGCGGCAATTGCCCAGCGTATCGTGCGTGCCAAAGCGAAGATCCGCGACGCGAAAATCCCTTATCAAGTGCCAACGTTGAATGAATTACCCGAGCGCCTGGACAGTGTGCTGCGGGTGATTTATCTGGTGTTCAACGAAGGCTATTCGGCCTCGGTCGGCGCTGAGCTGACCCGCGAGGATCTGACTCGCGAAGCGATCCGCCTGGGGCGCTTATTGATGGAGTTGTTGCCGGAACCGGAGGTCATGGGGTTGCTGGCGCTGATGTTGCTGCACGAATCACGGCGCCCGGCGCGCACCTCGCCGAGCGGCGAACTGGTGTTGCTCGACGATCAGGATCGCTCGTTGTGGGATGCCGGTTTAATGGCTGAAGGATGTGCGCTGGTAGAGCGCGCGCTGAGTACGCGGCGCTTCGGGCCGTATTGCCTGCAAGCGGCGATTGCAGCGGTGCATGCCGAAGCGCCGTCGGCGCCGGAAACCGACTGGCAACAGATTGTCGGTCTGTATGACGTATTGCTGCGCGCGGTGCCGTCGCCGGTGATCGAGTTGAACCGGGCGGTGGCGGTGGCCAAGCGTGATGGAGCGCTGGCCGGGTTGTTGTTGATCGAAGGGATTCTGACGCGAGGCGAGTTGCCGGATTACCACCTGGCGCATTCGGCGCGGGCGGAGTTTTGCCGGCAGTTGGGGCGTGTCGAGGAAGCGCGTAGCGCTTATCTTCGCGCGCTGGAGCTGACGCGGCAGGCGCCGGAGCGGCGGTTTATCGAGGGGCGACTGAAGGAACTGGATTGATCTGAATTCTTTAACTGCAGGGCCGGCCTCTTCGCGAGCAAGCCCGCTCCCACAGGTGAGCGCATTCCAATTGTGGGAGCGAGCCTGCTCGCGAATGGCAGCACTGCTTATTCGAGCATCTTGCTGAGCAACCAGCTCCCCGCCGGCCCCGGCGGGTACAACCGCGACCACAAGGCATCGACAAATACCGGTTTCGGCCAGCCGCGCACATTCAGCTCGATCAGCAAATCATTGGCATAACGCTGCACCAGCCACCTGGGCAGCGGTGCCCAGCCGAAACCCTTTTCGGCCATTTCCAGCAACATCAGATAACTCGGCGCCGACCACACCCGGCCTTTGCCACGGCTGTCATATGGATTGACGATGGTCGCCAGACGCAGCTCGCGATGTTGCTCGAGTATCTGCTGATCGACATGTTCAAGTTTGGCCAACGGATGTTCGCGGCTGACGAACAGGGCGATCTCCGTGCGCTCGGCGACGGTCGAGGTCACCAGATCGGGCGGGTAGTTGTCCTGCATCTCCGCGAAGGCCAGATGCGCCCGGCCGCGCTGGACCAATTCGACCAGGTCGTCGCATTCGGCAATCAGACACTCCAGCTCTAGCTCCGGATAACGCTGCTCGAACCCCACCAGCGCTGCCTCGAAACGATAGGACTGATAGGTATCGGAAATCGCCACGGTCAGCTTTGGTTCCACGCCTTGCGCCAGTTGCCGTGCGCTCATCTCCAGGCGACTGGTGGCAGCCAGAATCGCCTCGGCTTTTTGCAGCATGACGTGGCCGGCGGGGGTGAGCGTGGGTTTGCGGCTGCTGCGATCGAACAGTTGCAAATCCAGATCGATCTCCAGGCTCGCCACCGCTGCGCTAATGGTCGACTGACTGCGTCCCAATTTGCGCGCCGCCGCTGAGAACGAGCCTTGCGTTGCCGCTTGAACAAACGCCAACAGCACTTCTTGCGAAGCCATGAACTATCGCCTTGATCGATGGTTATTGGTTATGAAGTATCGGGATTCACTTGGAAAATGGCAACCAACGTCAATAAGGAGTCAGGCAATGACTGCCCACAAGTCCATCACCGAACGCGTTTTCCAGGCTGTTGGTTTCGAATTTCTCGCGATCCTGATCTGCACGCCGTTGCTCGCGTGGATCATGCAAAAGCCGCTGCTCGATATGGGCGCGGTGACCGTATTGATCGCGATGCTGGCGCTGGGGTGGAACGTGGTGTTCAACCGTTTCTTCGACCGTGCATTGGCGCGGATGAATCTGGCGCACAACGCCTGGGTGCGAGTGGTGCATGCGTTGCTGTTCGAAGGTGGACTGATCGTGATGGGCGTACCGCTGATTGCCTGGTGGCTGTCAGTCAGCCTGTGGCAGGCGTTGTTGCTCGACATCGGCGTGCTGCTGTTTTTCCTGCCGTACACCTACATCTATCACTGGGGTTATGACGTACTGCGCGAGCGCTTCATGGCCCGCCGCACATGTGAAAGCTAACGCCGATCCGCCGTAGGAGTTGCCGAAGGCCGCGATCTTTTGATCTTGGTTTAAAAAATCAAAGTCAAAAGATCGCAGCCTTCGGCAGCTCCTACAGGTCCGGTATTTGCAATCAGAGAAACATGCCGCCGGACGCCTCGACCCGCTGGCCATTGATCCACTGCCCGCCCTCTGACAGCAGCAGCGCCAGTGCACCGCCAATATCATCCGGTTGCCCGACCCGACCCAGCGCGGTGTTGCTGGCGACCATCGCATTGACAGCACCGTTGTCGCGCACCGTGCCACCGCCAAAATCGGTTTCAATCGCACCCGGCGCCAGAATGTTCACGCCAATCTGCCGCGCGCCAAGCTCCTTCGCTTGATAGCGGGTCAGCACTTCCATTGCGCCTTTCATTGCCGCATAGGCGCCGTAGCCCGGCAGGCTGAAGCGGGTCAGGCCGCTGGAAATATTGACGATGCGCCCACCGTCATTGATCAGCGGCAGCAGTTGCTGAGTCAGGAAGAACGGCCCCTTCAATTGCACGTTCATCAGCAGATCGAACTGCTCCGCGGTGGTTTCGCTGAACAGCGCGTGCACGCCGATCCCGGCATTGTTGATGAGGAAATCAAAACGCTGCCGCTCGAAGGTGTGTTGCAGAGTCTGTGCAACCTGCGCGGCAAACGCGGCGAAGCTTTCGCTGTGGCCGACGTCCAGTTGCAGCATCGCCGCTTTCGCGCCGAGTGCCTGTAATTCGTTGGCCAGATTTTGCGCCTCGTCGGCGCGGCTGTTGTAGGTGCCGATGACGTCGATGCCTTGCGCGGCGAGGTGCAGGGCGGCGCTACGGCCCAGGCCACGACTGGCGCCAGTGATCAGTGCGATTTTGCGGTTCATGCTGACTTCCTCGATTGCATTGAGTGGGGATGGAAGAAGTTTATTTGTCCGCCCGGAGGTGATAAACACAGCAAAAGCGGAATCACTGATCGGCTCAGCCGAACAATCATCGGGGCTTGTCATGAACAAACTGGAACTGCTGCGAACGTTCGTCCGGGTCAGCGAACTGTCGAGTTTCACCCTCGCCGGGGAAAGCCTCGGCCTGCCGCGCTCCACCGTGTCCGAGCAGGTGCAAGCGCTCGAAGCCTTGCTTGGCACGCGCCTGTTGCAGCGCACCACGCGCAAGGTGCAGGCCACTCAGGACGGCCTGGTGCTGTATGAGCGCAGCAAGGATTTGCTCTCGCACATGGATGAAATCGAGGGGTTGTTTCGTCAGGACGAGGCGTCGCTGACCGGGCGCATCCGGGTCGACATGCCGAATATTCTGGCGCGGCGGCTGATCATGCCGCGACTGCCGGAATTCATGGAACGCCACCCGCATCTGCAGATGGAAATCAGCAGCACCGACCGTCGTGTCGATCTGCTAAGCGAGGGTTTCGACTGTGTTTTGCGCATCGGCGCGCAGCCGGATCAGTCGGTGGTTGCCCGCCATCTCGGCGACTTTCCGATGGTCAACTGCGCCAGCCCGGCTTACCTGGAGCGTTACGGCGTGCCGCAGTCGCTCGAGGATCTGGCGCAGCATCGGCTGGTGCATTACGTCGGCGTGCTGGGCTCGCGTTCGGAGGGGTTTGTCTACGAGGCGGGCGGCGAGGTGCGGCGCGTGGCGATGGCCGGCAGTGTCACGGTCAACAGCACCGATGCCTATGAAGCGGCGTGCCTGGGCGGTTTCGGCCTGACGCAGGTGCCGCGTACCGGCATGCAACCGCATCTGGAAAATGGCGAACTGCTGACCGTACTGGCGCAATACACCGCACCGCCGATGGCGATTTCGTTGTTGTATGCGCGACAACGGCATTTGCCGCTGCGGGTGCGAGTGTTTATGGATTGGCTCGGCGATGTGGTTCGCTCAACGCTCTGACTGACCCACACAAATCCAGTTGTGAGAGCGGGCTTGCTCGCGAAGGCGATGTGTCAGGTGATACAGATGAGTCTGACAAACCGCCTTCGCGAGCAAGCCCGCTCCCACATTGGTTGCGCGTGTGTTTCAGAAGATTTGGGTGAACAACCAATAGAGGCTGCCCGACAGCAGGATGGCCGCCGGCAGCGTCAACACCCAGGCCATCAGCAGATTACGGATGGTGCGCATCTGCAACCCGGCGCCGTTGGCCACCATGGTCCCGGCCACGCCCGGCAGGTCAGTGTTTGGCCTATTAGTCCGACCGTTGATCTGCAGAACAAGCTGACTGTGGGAGCGGGCTTGCTCGCGAAAGCGGTGTGTCAGTCAACGGTGTCTCACCTGACACAACGCCTTCGCGAGCAAGCCCGCTCCCGCAGGGATCCCGGTGCAGGTGAAATCAATAATCCCCACGTTTGCGAAACGCCCAGCGCCCGGCGATCACCGTGAACGTCGCCACCAGCGCGACCAGTACCCAAAAACCGTGCGGATCCTGCGACAGCGGCACACCGCCGACATTCATCCCGAAAAAACCGGCGATGATGTTGATCGGCAAGGCCAGCACCGTCACCACCGTCAGGGTGAACAGCGTGCGGTTGCTCTGTTCGTTGAGGTTGGCGGCGATTTCTTCCTGCAGCAGTTTGATCCGTTCGCCGAGGGCGGTGAGGTCGTTGATGATCAGCGCGAATTCCTCGGTGGATTTGCGCAGCTCTTTGACGTCCTCCTTCTGCAACCACGGCGGCGGGCGATTGAGCAGGCGCAGCAACGAACCCGGCTCCAGCGCCAGCAATCGTTGCAAACGCACCAGCACGCGACGGTTGCCGCCAAGCTCGGCGCGGTTGGTCGACAGGCGCGAGGAGAGCAATTGGTCCTCGACCTGATCGACGCTCAGGCTGGTCTTGCGCACGATCTGCGTCAGCACTTCACCCTGGTCGCGCAGCAGATGCACAAGCAGTTCCGAGGGCGAACGAAAGCACTCGCCGGCCTTCACCGACGAGCGCAACTTGTCCACCGAATGCAGCGGTTGCAGGCGTGCGCTGACGATCAATTTGCTGCGCACGCAAACCCACAATGTCGACACATCGGAAGAAACCATGCTGCTGAGGTTGAACACCACATCGTTGACTACCGCCAGCAGCGCCGAGTCGACATGCTCGATACGTGTCGAACGCGAGCCCTCATGCAACGCCTCGAAAAATTCGTCGGGCAATTGCAGATGACTTTTCATCCAGCGCTCGCACGCGGCATGGGCAAGGTTGAGATGCAGCCAGAGGAATTCGCCGCTGTCGCTGTCGTCCTGCAGACAACGCAAAGCCGTCGCCGAATCGATTTCCCGACCGCGCTCACCGGGCAGAAAGCGAAATCCGTAGAGCAAGCCAAACAGGTCCGGATCGCGATGGCTGATATCGAGGCTGTGGTTCATGACGGCTCGCTGGAGGAGGGTGTCTGTTGCGGGATTTTCAGGTTCACCCGAGCGGCATCATCGCAAGCTCACATGACCGTTTTATGACAACAAAATGACGTCAAATCAACGTGTCACCGGCTGTCGGAAGATTCTCAAGAACGGCTCTGGCGCGCCGATCTCAGGTGAGTTAGGTTGCGCGCCATTGGCCTCTGGCCATGGTGCGTCGACAGGGAAGTCCGGCCATTTTTCACGTCCGCTTTTGGGCGTGCCTCATCCCTGCTTCGAGTACCTTGCAATGCTGCAAAAATCCCTGAGAGCGCAAATTCTCGCCCTGCTGAGCGGCAGTCTGCTGGCGATGCTGTTGATCGCGCTGGCCTGCTTTCATTTCCTCTCCAACGGTGTGCAAAGCTACAGTCAACTGATCGCCGGCCCGTTGCACACTTCGCAACTGATCGATGAAGCCAACCTGCAATTCAAAGTGCAGGTGCAGGAATGGAAAAACGTCCTGCTGCGTGGCAAGCAACCGGCGGATCTGGCGAAATACTGGAGCCAGTTCGAAGAGCGCCAGCGCGACGTGCAGACCATTCTCGGCGAACTGGCCGGCCAGAAAGGTATCGAGGCCAATCTCAAATCACGTATCGAACGCTTGCGCGAAGAGCATCGCCAGTTGGGCGTGGCCTACCAGAAGGGCCGTGACGCCTACGTCGCTACCGGAGGCGATCCGGGCGCCGGTGACGCCGCTGTCAAAGGCCTCGACCGCGCCACCAGCGAGCAGATGAGCGAACTGGTCGCCGAGTTGCGCAAGCAAGGCGATCAGCAGTCGAAGCTCATCAGTGCCAGCGCTGATCGCACCGTGTGGCTGGGGCTGCTGGTGATGCTTGCGTCAGGCTTGCTGATCGGTCTGCTGAGCCTGTGGCTGGTCAGCCGCAACCTGATCGAGCCGATCCGCAACCTCATTGATTACGTCACCCGCTTGAGCCGTGGCCAGTTGGCCGAGCGTGTAGTCAGCGAGCGTCGCGATGAGCTGGGCAACCTCGCTGCCGCAGCAAACACCCTGCGCGATTTTCTGGCGGACACCTTCGCGCGGTTGCAGCGCAGCGCCAGCAATCTGGACAGCGCCAGTGGCGAGCTCAATGCGATCGCCACGACCATGGCCGGCGGCACCAGCGAGCAATTCAATCGCACCGATCAGGTGGCTACGGCGATGAACGAAATGTCCGCCACGGCCCAGGAAGTCGCCCGGCACGCCGCTGATGCCGCGCGTGCTGCTGACGATGCCGATCAGTCGGCGCAGCAGGGCGAAAAGGTCATGCAAACCACCATTCATTCGATCACGCAGATGCGCGGTGAAATCGCCAACACCGCCACGGTGATCCGTCGACTGGAAACCGACAGCGGTCGTATCGGCAAGGTGCTGGAAGTCATTCGCGGCATCGCTGAACAGACCAACCTGCTGGCGCTCAACGCAGCCATTGAGGCGGCGCGGGCGGGTGAGGCAGGACGTGGTTTTGCCGTCGTCGCCGATGAGGTGCGCAACCTCGCTCAGCGCACGGCCGAGTCGATCATCGAGATCAACCAGATCATTCAGAACGTGCAGACCGGCGCCGTCGACGCCGCGCACGCGATCGAGAGCGGCCAGGCGCGCAGTGATGAAAGTGTCGAGCAGGTGACCCAGGCTGGTGCGATGCTGGAGCGCATCACTTTGGCCGTGGAGGCGATTCGCGACATGAACCGTCAGATCGCCACGGCGGCAGAAGAGCAGACTTCAGTGGCCGAGGATATCTCACGCAACCTGACTGAAATCACCGCGATTGCCAGCACCAACCTGGACAACGTGCAGCGCACCGAAAGTGCCAGTCAGAACCTGCATGGTTTGTCGGGGCAGTTGAATGAAGTGACGGCGCGGTTGAGTGCTTGATGGGGAGGGCGTAACCGAGTCAAAGCGTCACACCTGCAATGATTTTTATCAGGCATAAAAAAGCCGCACGATCGTCAATCGTGCGGCACTTTAACAGCGGTCTATCAAGTGTCTTGCTTGTTGCTCAGCACTTTGCCGGTGGTGGCATCAAAGTCCACGTCGAACTCTTTGCCGTCAGCGGTTTTAAGTTCAACTTCGTACTCGTAACCGTTGAAGTGATTATCCAGGTCGGTGTCGGTGATCGTTGCGCCCGGGTGCAGTTTCAGTGCTTCGGCGTTCATCGATTCCAGCGACTTGATCTTGCCGTCCTTGACCAATTGCGGCACTTGGTCGATGCGAACATCAGCCTGAGCCAGGCCAGCGGTGAGGGTCAGGGCAGCAGCGGTAAACAGGGCAGTCAAAGTTTTCATCGGTTCATTCCTTGGCAGTGCGTTGAAGTGGTTGATCTGTGTAAGTGGGTTCAGATTAACCAGCGCAACTTAATTCACCCTTAAATCTCCACATCGCGAGAAAGTCCGTCTTCGTGGGAGCGAGCCTGCTCGCGAAGTGAGCAACTTATTAGCTATTCAGAAACCGTTCTTCTTCAAAATCTCATCAACACTGCCAACAGCCGGACGCTTGTAGAATTTCAGCAGTTCACTGGCACGGTTGGTAAAGATGCCATCAACCCCCGCCGCCATGACCTTCTCGTAATCCACGGCCTCGTCGACCGTATACACGTGCCCCAGCAAGCCCTGGTCGTGGGTGTACTGGTTCATCCACGGTTGCACGAGGTCGGAATAACTCTGGTCACCCCCGTGAGTCAGCTTCGCCGATGGACCAGTGCCGATCGCGCCCTGGGCCTTGGCGTAATCGACCCATTGCTTGAATTCCGCTTCCGACTTCGGCTCCTGCTTGCCGTAAAACACGTTTTTGTCTTTCTCGCCGGACGCTGCAAACGTCACGGTGGATTTAGGCTCGATGCTGCCTTCGCCGACCCACAACAGCAGGATCTTCGGCACTTGCGGCATTTCCTTTTCCAGCAATTGCAGGCTGTTTTTATCGAAGGTTTGCAGGATCACCTTGCCTTTGCCTTGACCGACGCCCAGCGCACTTTTCGCCAGTTTCGAACCGGCCGGGCTCAGCCAGCCGCGATCCTGCAGTTTTTCCTTGAGGTCATGTTCGATGCCGGGAAACAGCTGCGGCTCTTTGGTCTCGATGTACAGGCCCGGCTTGTGCTGCGGGTTGGCGCGGGCGATGTCGATGATTTCATCAAGGGTGAGAATTTTCAGCCCGGCGTAGGAGGGACGTGCGCGATCCGGGTATTGGGTGTTGAACCAGCTGCCGGCATCGAGGGTTTTCAGTTCGGCCATGGTGAACGCGGTGGCCGGGCTGTCCTTGCGCTCGGGGAATTTGCTGGCGACATCGGTGGTGCGTTGCAGGTTGTCGTCGTGCAGGACGAAGAGCACGCCGTCCTTGCTGCGCTGCAAATCCATTTCCAGGTAATCGGCGCCCAGGTCACGGGCCAGTTTATAGGCCGCTGCAGTGGATTCCGGGGCATCGAACGACGCGCCACGGTGGGCAATTACCGCCGGATGCGGAATGCCATGGGCGGCGGCAATTGCCTTGGGCACCGGGTGGCTGTCGGCGTGCGCTTGACCGAGGCCGAACAGCAGACTCAGCAGCAGGGCGCTTCGGGTAAAAGTAGCAGGCATGGTCGAGTTCCTTTCGCAGGTCTTTTTCGAGACGTACCTTTTAACAACTGAAGCGCCGCAGGGCTATCGCCAGACCGACATAAACCGAGCAAAAAGGAAATTTCCTGCGCTTTTGTGGCGCTGTTTGCAGTACGCTTGCCCTCGGCAGACGTCCCGGCAGAGGGCGCGCCGCTGCGTTGCCCTGCGTGTAGACCATCGATCATCTTTCGTGAGGTTTACCATGCGCATCACCTCCCAACTCATCTGCCAGGCCGCCGACAATCTGAAAGGTTTCGTCGGCCTGAATCGCAAGACCGGCCAATATATCGTGCGCTTCAGCGAGGATTCGTTCGGTATGGATGTGGCCGATGACGGCATCATTGCGGCCAGTGAATTCGTCTGGGCGACGGCGTCGGACACCACCATGACGCTCAGGCGCGAGTTGATTCAGTTGTTGCTCGATCAACACATCGACGACCGCATCAACATCACCGAACCGTTGCGGGTTTACATGAGCAAGGTTGAAGTGCCGGAGATTGTGGCGGTGCGGAGTCTGGTGCGCGGTTGATGTTTTGCAGTGGGGTTGCGGGCCTCTTCGCGAGCAGGCTCGCTCCCACAGGGATTTCGTGAACGCCACAGATCCAATGTGGGAGCGAGCCTGCTCGCGAAGGCGGCGTTGTGGGCGCCGCCAACCTCACTGGCCGAATACATACTCGCGCTCAACACGGCATACTCGGGTGTGAAACGCCGAATACCATTCAGAGCGCCCGCTTGCCTGAATCAACCGGTGCTCGGGATTATCTCTCCATGCGAGAATCGCCGCCTCGCTCTGCCAATACGACACGGTAATCCCGACACCGTCCGCGCCCCGAACTGATTCCACGTCAAGAAAGCCAGGCTGCTGACTTGCCAGCTCGGCCATGCGCTGCGCCGCTGCGGCGTAACCGTTGTCACCCTCGGTGCGGGTCGATGTGAAAATCACTGCGTAGCAAGTTGTCATCAGCTTGGCTCCCCGCAGGCTTCGATAAACGCGCGAACCAGCGGTGGCATTTTTCCTTTTAGTGCGGCGCGTTCCGGCTGGAACAGCGTGGCGACGAAAAACGGATGATTTTTCAGTTCGATAGCGCGCAGATCCCCCGCTGAATCATGGCCTACCGCTTGTAGCTGATCGCTCATCAAATGCTGTTCGAACTGCGGATTCACGCCGTAGCGGCAGCGATAGCCTTCTTCAATTTCAGACTTTTCGTACGCCTTGGCGATCAACGAGCCGGGCTGGAGGTGAATGACGTCGATGGCTTCAACCAGCGAGCAGCTCAGCGGCGTGAGTACAGCGCGTTCGGATTCTGGCGAGGTTTCCCCGTGCTCGGCGTCGGCCCATCCTAGAACATTGCGCGAATATTCCAGAACCGCATGCTGAAAACCGCCACAGGTGCCGAGGAAAGGTCGCCCTTGCTCGCGGGCAAAGCGGATTGCTCTTAGCGCACCGTCTTCACTTTTATAAGGGCTGGCGGGTACACACCAGAACCCATCGAATTGATTCAACGCAGTGTCGGTGCCGATCTCTTCAGTGGCCAGCCATTCGAACTGCACAGGACGTTGCAGATGGGGGGCGACAAGGCCGAGTGCAACCGGAATCGCTTGGTGGGCGGTGACTTGGGGGTCGTAATCGCCAACCAAGGCGATGCGAATGGCGCGATTTTCCATGGGATTTCCCTGCGCTTGCTGATGGATGGCAGTCACTATAGATTGGCGCTCACGCATTCAATATTGGCGTTTCCCCAAGTGATCAATGCAGCGGCGCACTATCGACTCGACTATCCCGATCTGGCGCTGATCCTGGCCTTGGTGCGCAGCGGCTCGCTGGCACGGGCGGCGCAGTTGCTTCAGGTCGACGTTTCGACGGTGTTTCGCGCTGTTCGCCGACTGGAGTCAGCGCTCGGTCAGCAGTTGTTTGAAAAAAGCCGCGCCGGTTACCTGCCAACCTCGTTAGCGCAGACCTTGGCTGAGCAAGCCGAACGCGCCGAACAGGCGCTGGAAGCCGCCCGGATCGGTGTGGAGCAGGGTAGGGAAGTGATCAGCGGCACGGTGCGCCTGACCTGTACAGACTCTGTTCTGCAAGGCTTATTGTTGCCGGCGCTGGCGCAGTTCATGCCCAAGTATCCGGCACTGACGATCGAACTGAGCACTTCCAACGATTTCGCCAACCTCAGCCGCCGCGATGCCGACGTTGCCTTGCGCATGACACTTACACCACCGGAGCACTTGGTGGGACGGCAACTGGCCAAGGTTTCCTACCGCGTTTGCGCCAGCGCGCGATATCTACAGAACATTGATGCGTCGAATCTGGCGGCGCTGACCTGGGTTGCCCCGGACGAATTCCTCCCGGATCACCCTACCGTGGCCTGGCGCCGCCAACAGTTACCCGGTGTAATCCCTGCTTATCGTTGCAACAGCATGCTTTCAGTCACGGAACTGGTGCGTGCCGGCCTCGGCGTGGCGGCTTTACCCGACTTTCTGATCAGCGATGGTTTGCAGATGTTGAGCGATGCGTTGCCGGGCTACGACACGGCGCTGTGGCTGCTGACCCGGCCCGATTGCCGGGCCTTGCGCTCGGTGGTGACGTTGTTCGATGAGCTCGGGCGAGCGTTGCGCCTCCCCACACCTTGAATCTGCGCCGTTCACAAACTCCTCGTGGGAGCGAGCCTGCTCGCGAAAGGCCGCACCTCGGTACACCGCCAGAGTAAGTGTTAAGCCCGCCGACTCCTTCAAACCAACCCCATTACCCCGACACCCGCTCATTGGCAAACATGCTAACCGCATCCACCGCCTCACTGGCGCCGTCGCGAATCTGCAGAATCACCGTACCGGCCTGATTGGCCAGTTCCACGCCTTCGGCTGCGCGGTCGCGGGTGCCTTGCATGCTCTTTATCGCTTGCCGCGTCTCGCTCTGGATCAGACTGATCATGTTGGAAATCTCGGCGGTGGAGCCGCTGGTGCGCGCGGCCAGTTGCCGCACTTCATCGGCCACTACGGCAAAACCGCGACCCTGTTCACCGGCGCGTGCGGCTTCGATGGCGGCGTTGAGCGCGAGCAGGTTGGTCTGATCGGCGATCGCGCGGATGGTGTTGACGATGGCCGTAATCTGCTCCGAGCGGTCGCCCAGTTGCGCGATCAGCGTGGAGGACTGGCTGATGTCCTCGGCAATTTCGCGCATTTCGCTGGCAGCCTGTTGAATCACTTGCGTACCTTGCTCGGCGACTTTTCGTGTCGCCACCGAGATGTGATAAGCGGTGCTGGCACTGCGCGCATCCTGATCGTGTTGTTCGACGCGAGCAGTGACGTCCGACGCGAACTTGACCACTTTATATAAACGCCCCGAGGCATCGTAGACCGGGTTGTAGTTGGCCTCCAGCCACACGGTCTGACCGCGTTTATCCACGCGTTCGAACTGACCGTGGAAGAACTCGCCCTGATTCAAGCGCCGCCAGAAATCCTGATAGGCACCGCTGTTGACCAGCGTCGGGGTGCAGAACAAACGGTGATGTTGGCCCTTGAGTTCCGCGAGGTTATAGCCCATGCGCGTGAGAAAATTCTGGTTGGCGGTAAGAATGTTGCCGTCGAGATCGAATTCGATCACCGCCATCGCCCGATCGATCGCCTGCAGCTTGGCGTTGGCTTCGTTCTCCTGCTGAACTTTGGTGGTGACATCCATCGCGTACTTGACCACTTTGATCACCCGCCCCGACGCATCCTTGATCGGGTTGTAGCTGGCTTCCAGCCATATCGGCTGGCCTTTGCTGTTGACCCGTTCAAAGGTGCCGGACTGGAACTGACCGTTTTTCAAGCGCGACCACAACTCAGTGTATTGGGCACTGCGACCGAATTCAGGTGTGCAGAAATGCCGGTGCGGCTGGCCAATCGCCTGGGCAGCCGTGTAACCCATGGTCTGGAGAAAATTGTCATTGGCTCGCAACACCACGCCATCAAGATCAAACTCGATCACCGCCATCGAACGGTTGATCGCTTCGAGCATTGCAGCTTGGTCAAAAACGGTGTGTTGCAGTCCTTCGAGGGCGGCTTTGTGGCGTTTAAAAAACATGCTTGCGATACTCGGGAGTGGGAAAAATCAAAAGGATTCAGTCCCTAATTCCTGCGCCGGCAGACCGAAATGCACTGGCGGCATTCGGCGGTGACTGCTCAATGCCAGCGTTCCGTTACTGGCAGATGGCTACTTATACAAAACTTCATAAAGTTGTACAAGAAAGGAATTTTTCGCGAGTTTGTATAACTTTTTGCGAAATTAGTTGTACACGTTTGAGCGCCTGCTCGGCTGAACAGGGAATCAGCCTTGATAGCGCGCCAAAAACATCTCCAGTGCCGACTCGGCAACCGCGTTCTGCGCGTCTGGATCAAGGGCCGCGCGGCCGAGCGAGATCTGCGGCCAGAACGCGAACGCCTTGAGCAAGCCTTGCACTTGATGCGCGGCAAACTCTGGATCCACCGGTTTGAGCCGTCCATCGGCTTGCGCCGCGCGTATCCAGACGGTCAATCCTTCCTCGCGCTCGCCCATGCGCTCGATCATGTTCTGCGCACGTTCGGGGGAATGAATAGTGGCGGCAATCGCTACCCGGGCGAGGGTAAGAAAATTCTCGTCGGCCATCATCTGCACCTTCTCTCGCAACATTTGCCGCAACTGCTCGCTCAGCGGTTGCTCGCGGTTATAGCTAACTGATGGCTCGGCAATGATCCGCGCCCATAACTGGTTGAGGATATCGGCGAACAGTTCTTCTTTGCTGGGGAAGTGGTTGTACACCGTACGCTTCGACACGCCGGCGGTGGCAGCGATCTTGTCCATGCTGGTGATTTCAAACCCATGGGCACGGAATTCGGCGATCGCTGCCTGGATGATGGCTTCGCGTTTGCGGTCGGTCAGGCGTCGGGGAGCGGTCATGGCAGGCTTCGGCAGAGAAGAGAGGAATTACACTTGGCAGTTTACTTGGCGTCGGCTTTGATGCAACCTAGAAACTACACCGCTCAGTGTAATGTTGCGTTAATCCTCGCACCTTACAAACCAGAGCGTTTGGCCCTTGCGTGCAGCTTGGCCATTTTCATTTCCCGTGGAATACCGTGCAGCACACGGTTTTTCGGAGTCGTTCAGTCATGGCCAATCCAGTCTCTCTCCCGGATAAAACTCCCAAGCCTGAAGCCTCTCGACAGGATCAAGGGCTGTTTCGCAATCATGCGCCGGTACAGCGCGAAGGCCTGCGCAAAATGCTGCGGATCATGTGGAACATGATTTTCCACAAACCGCGCGACACCCGTCCAACCGCTGCCATCCCTGTGCAGCCGCTTACTCGCGAAGATCTGGTCGCAGCGCCGAATCACAGCGTTTACCGCTTGGGGCACTCGACGCTGTTGCTGAAGATGCGCGACAAATTCTGGATTACTGACCCGGTCTTCGCCGAGCGCGCCTCGCCAGTACAGTGGGCGGGTCCGAAACGTTTCCATCAGCCACCGATCAGCATCGACGAACTGCCGCCGATCGAAGCGGTGATCCTCTCGCACAACCATTACGACCATCTCGACTACGAAGCGGTACTCAAACTCGCCGCCAAAACCACGTACTTCCTGACCCCGCTGGGCGTGGGCGACACCCTGATCAAGTGGGGCATCGACGCCAGCAAAGTGCGCCAGTATGACTGGTGGCAGGGCACCGAAATCGCCGGTATCCGCTTCGTTGCCACACCTTCGCAGCACTTTTCCGGTCGTGGCCTCTTCGACGGCAACAGCACCTTGTGGGCGTCATGAGTAATGATCGACGCCGGCACACGAATTTTCTTCAGCGGCGACAGCGGTTACTTCGACGGCTTCAAACGCATCGGCGAACAGTACGGCCCGTTCGACCTGACCCTGATGGAAACCGGCGCCTACAACGTCGAATGGCCCCATGTGCACATGCAACCGGAAGAAACCCTGCAAGCCCACATCGACCTCAAGGGCCGCTGGCTCTTCCCGATCCACAACGGCACCTTCGACCTGGCCATGCACGCCTGGCACGAACCTTTTGACCGCATCCTTGCGCTTGCATGGGAACGCAGTATTGCGATTACCACACCGCGGATGGGGGAGGCGTTCAACCTTGCGCATCCACAACGGGGGAGTGCGTGGTGGATGGCGGTTGAAGAGGAGGGGGAGGCGCTAGTGCAGAACGCCTGACGATTTCATCCGGTTCGCCTCGGTGCGAACCGGATGAATCAGATTCCTATTTCCTTCATTCGCTGGTGGTAATCCTCCATCGTAGCGACTGACAAATCCCTGAATTTTCCACGAAGTATCTGACTTAGTGTTTCCAAGGTGATGCCAGTAATTTGCGCCGCTTCAGATTCGTTCAGGTTGGCAGTCTTGATCAACGCGGCCATTTTCGTCGCATATCCCGATTTGATCAGCATTTCATCTGCACCCTGCAGTCCCAAATCTGCGTAGACGTTGCCCGTGCTTCTTTCGATGTTCATCCTTAGCGCTCCTTATTCGGCCATCGCAAAATCCCCACGCCCCACCGATTCCCCCGCCATACCCTGCGCCCTGACACTCCGCCCCGGTGCAAACCCCGGGAAGAACACCAACCCCTGCGCTTCAAACCGATAAGCCAGTGCCAACCTCGCGGCGTCCGCCACGTCCTGCTGCGCTTCGAACCGCTGGATATCTGCGACAGCCACCTCGGCCTCGCGCGACAGTTGTTCAACGCTCCAGCCCAGCATGGCGCGGGCCTGGACGCAGTGGGTCGGGGTGAACTGGAAGAGGGCAATGCGTTCGAGGACGTGATTCATCGCAAGAGAGGCCATGGTGTGCTCCGGGCTCAAAAGTGCTGATTGAAAATGTACTGTGTTTTTGTACAGTTGTTTTCGGCCGGGATCAAACGCATTTTTCGAATTTGCCTAATTCGCCGACTCCAACCAGACGGACGGTGCCTGTCCCAGTACTCGCCGAAACATCGTCGAAAACGCCGCCGGACTCTCATAGCCGAAGTCCAGAGCAATCCGCGTCACCGCTTCACCCGCCGCCAGCCGTGCCAGTGCCTGCACCACGCAGGCTTGCTGTCGCCACTGGCGAAAGCTGAGGCCGGTCTGCTGCCGAAACAATCTGTTAAAGGTGCGCAAGCTTATGTGTAACTGATCGGCCCAATCCTGCGGCGATTGGTGGGTATTGGGCATGTTCAGAAAGGTCTGACACAGACTGAGGAGCTTTCCTTCGGCGGGCATGGGAATGTGTAGGGGAAGGGGAGCGCTACGTGTCAGTTCGTGCAACAACAGGTTGATCAGCACACCGTCGCGTCCGGCCTGGTTGTACATCAGTGGCACATCCACCGCTTCCATCAGCAAATGCCGCAGCAGCGGCGACACGTTGAGCACTTGGCATTCCGGCCCCAATTCCACGTTGCCCGGTTCGATGTAGAGGCTGCGTGTGCTCACCCCGAGCATCAATACCTCGTGGGCCACACCCGGCGCAATCCACACCGCGCGCTGCGGCGGCACCACCCAATTACCATTCTGAGTGCTGACTTGCATCACGCCCGTGGCGCCGTAGAGCAATTGCCCACGTCGATGCGTATGAAACGGGAGTAGGTGGCCGTGGGAATAATCGGTACCGATGGCCACGACCGGGCGAGGCGTGTCATCGAGCTGATTGATCGAAATATTGCGCATCAGGTGCGTTCCAGCGGTTGGCGTAAACGCAAACATTATTGGCTGAACTGCTGAAGCCGGCCAGTGCATGCCGCTCTAATGTCGGGGGCTTTCCCCATCCCGGACGCCCGCCATGTTCTACCTCCTGCTTACACTGTTCGGCTGCCTCACCGGCATCAGCGCCGTGCTCTTCGGTTTCGGCGGCGGCTTCGTCATCGTGCCGCTGCTCTATCGCATGCTCACCGCCAGCCACGCAGCCGACGACCCCATCGCGCAATCGGCCATGCACATCGCCGTGGCCACCTCGACCTGCGTGATGGTCGTCAACGCCCTGATCGCCACACGCAAACACGAACGCGCCGGCAATCTGCTCCGGGAATACCTTTGGCCATTGGGCGGGTTTATCGGTGCGGGCGCGGTCGTCGGCGCCATCGGCGCGATGTGGGTCAGCGGCGAAGTGATCCGCTACGCCTTCATCGTCTACCTGGGCGTGACCATCGTCGATTGCCTGCTGCGTCGCGGATTTCTGACACAGTCCCAAACGACAATCCCACGACGACTGACCGCAACAGAAACATCCGCCGGGGGCGTAGGCATCGGGGCCATTGCGACGTTTCTCGGCGTAGGAGGAAGCGTCATGACCGTGCCGCTGCTGCGCCGCTGCGGGCTGAGCATGTCGCAAGCGACCTCCATGGCCAATCCGCTCAGCGTGCCGGTGGCGTTGGCCGGGACGCTGACGTACATGGCGCTTGCCGGGTTTAGTCAGGCTGACTTGGGGGCGTGGTTTGTCGGGTATGTGGATCTGCTGGCGTTTGCGGTGCTGACGGTGGGGTCGCTCATCGGGATTCGATTGGCCGCGCCATGGATTGGGCGGATACCGGATCGGGTGCATGCGCGCGTCTACATCGGTTTACTTATGGTGGTGATGATCAGCATGTGCTTGAGCTGAGCGTGACGGCGCTCGATTCCAGCGCGCAAGCTCGCCATAATCCGCAGCTACTCTCGCGGGCAGTTGCTCGCTTATTCAGGGATGAAGTGATGTGCCGAGGACTGTTACGTCTTTTTGCTGTTTTTTGTCTAACGGGTTCTTTTGTCTCGACGGCAGCTTGGGCCGAGACCGGCGCGCAGTTGTTCACCGGCACGTTGGGTAAATCGTCTATCGTCCTCGAAATAAACCCTCGTACCGGAGAGGGACGTTACTTTTACAAGAAGTACCGCAAGGATCTACCACTCGACGGTGCTCTGGACGGTGAAACGCTTGTGCTGGAAGAAGGCTCGCGGATGGAAGACTCACGCCCGACCTTGCGTCTGCAGCCGACAACTGATGGTTGGTATGGCGATTGGACGAGCACCGCTGGGAAAAGCCTGAAGATCAAGTTACAGCCAGCCGTCATCCCCGATGTACCGGATGATGCCTTGCCCTTTTTCACCACACTTCACGACAAGTACCCTTATGAGTACCTGCGGCTGCAGGGCGTTACACTCAAAAAAGGCAACATCGACACCTTCATGGGCTACACGCTGCAGTGGTGGAGCGAGCCGAAGACAGGCACTTCTCTGTTCGAAGTGGTCTCGGGTTATTCCCCTGAAGAGCGTCGACGCATCAACCAACAATTGATGGCGCGTTTGTGGAGCGAGGTATTGTCGTCTTATGGATGTTCAGGCAGTTACGCGCAGTCGAGCCAACCGCTGTGGATGTCGTCAACAGTGATGAGTGTTCTGATTTCATCAGATTATTTCTGCGGCGGTGCCTATCCGGATCAAAGCCAGGATGCGCTCAACTTCGACACTAAAACAGGCAGACTCCTGACCCTTGATGATGTTTTGTGGGTGGGGCGGGGCAAGCCATTGCATTTCCAACGAGAGGGCGACTTCGGCGGGGAGGCGTCCGGCTCGTCTGATTCCTGGTCTAACTACCGCAGTGAGGAACTGGCACCCTGGCTGGTCGCGCAGTTGCTGAAACTCTACTCCAGTGAAATGACAGTTACCCCCGAAGGCGAAAACGACTGCAACTACGACGAGAGTTATCCCTGGCAATTTCCCGGTTGGCACTTCACGCAACTGGGCATCAAGCTGGAGCCGTCATTTCCCCACGTCGCGGCGGTCTGCGGATTCGTCGACTGGAGCGTTCTGCCGTACACAATCGTCAAACAACATCCGGGCGGGGTTGCATTGCAACTGCCTTGAGGTGGCGTTTTCTTTCATGCGCAGCCTCTCGATTCCTGACCACAACCCCGCCATAATCGCCGCGAATTTATCCGCGACGGCCCTCGAACGCCGGCGCGACCTCCGACTCTTTCAAGGAACGATCAATGCTCAAGGGACTGATGCGCCTGGCGCCATGCGCTGCTGTGCTGTTCTCGCTGATTCCAAGTGTTCACGCCGATGATGACCGACGCGTGTTCACCGGCACGTTAGGCAAAACGCCGATCGTCGTAGAGCTCAATATCACGCAGCAGGACGAAGTAACCGGTCGGTACTTCTACGAAAAATACCATCGTGATTTGCCGCTCAATGGCGCGTTGCAGAACGGCACGCTGACCTTGACCGAGGGCAATAATCGCTATGGTGACGACAAGCCGCTATCAACGTTGGAACTGGAAGAAACCGGCAGCGGCTGGCAGGGCGAATGGAGAAGTCCGCAGGGCAAGAAGCTGCCGGTGAAACTCACCGAGGCCAGACTTACCGCCCCTACCTCATCAACTTTGCCGTTCATTGCCGCTTTGCCCTACAGCGAGCCTTACGAGTATTTGCGCCTGCAGGGACTCAAACTGAAACCGGCGAAGAAAGAAAACTTCATGGGCTACGACCTGCAATGGTGGACAGAGCCTGAGACAAAGATTTCCCTGTTCAGCGTGGAGTCCGGATTGTCGAAAGATGATCAGCAACGGGTTAACCAGCAGTTGCTTGGACGCCTCTGGAATGAAGTCATCAGTTACCACGGCTGCCAGTTGCAGGGCGGCGAAAACGTCGACTTCATGCAACAGGCGCAACCGAAAATGATCTCGCCAGCCGTGGTCAGCCTGAACATCTCGACCAGCTATTACTGCGGTGGCGCGCATCCAGACTTCGGCGATTCACCGCTCAACATTGACGTCAAAACCGGCCACCCGCTGTCCCTCGAAGATGTCCTGTGGGTCGGTGAGGGCAAACCACTTTTACATGCCGAACGCGACAGCCTGGGCGACGAACCTTTGAGCAAGGACGAAAGTAACGCGCGCTATCAGTACGTAAGCAAAGAGTTGGTGCCGTGGGTGATCAATCAATTCACGGCCCTGTACCCCACAGAAATGAAGACACCGACGGGAGATGACGACTGCAACTTCCAGGACGAAAGCATCTGGGGGACTTCGCCTTGGTACTTCACCGAGAAGGGCCTGTACCTCGGCGCGTACTTCGCTCGCGTGCAACGCTCTTGCGATAGACCTGACTGGTCGATCCTGCCGTACTCCCTAGTCAAACAACACCCTGGCGCCGTAAAACTGCAACTGCCCCAAGGCTAGCCATCACTCCAACCCCGGCGCTTCACGAATAATGAAGTGATCCAGGTTCTCGATATTGGCATTGAAGACCTCGAAAGGTTTTTCGGGGTTCTTCTTGCCGGGCACCTGCTTCAACTCCGGCGTCACCCCATAGAAGAAACAGAACAACGCCTTGTCGCTATCCACGGCGTGCTTGATCTCTTCCAGAAAGGCCTTGCGCTTGCGGTAGTTGTCGATCAGCTTCTTGTTCAGATAAACGCTGACCGGATACGGCTTCTTCTTGCTGTCTTCGGGCTTCTTGAACCAGACCTTGTCCTCGAAATCGATACGAAAACTGGCGCTGTGGAAGTCCTCAATCTTCTTGATCCGCCCCCAGTAAATCAGCCCCTTGTTGTCCGTCAGATACTCGATCTTCTTGAAGAACGAACTGTACGGCGCCGTATGCTCGCCAATCTTCAACGGCATGCGCTTGAGCAACTCCTTGTCGGCGAAGTTGGAAACAAAACACTCCACCGGATGCGCAAACACACTGGTCTTGTCCGGCGCCGACTCACGACTCGCTGACTCCTTACCACTGTCTGCCACCATCCGAACCGGATCATCGCGCAACACATCCGCCGCCCCCGCTGGCGTGACAGGCTTGCGTACATACTCACGCCGGGTCAGCAATAACTCCGATGGGAAATGCTCCTCACGCCCGTCATCCACCTCGCCATCCGCCGTCTCAACACCAGACGCCGACGCCTTCAAACTCACATACGGACAACCCGCCACATGCTGCGTCGTGGGCAGATTCTTGAAGTGCGGCGTGCGCACGTAATTCACATTCTTGGCATTGAATGTACCCAACTCATTGGAAGCCTCGAACGCCGCACGACAGGCATCGTTGGGGCACTGGAAGTGTTCCTTCGCCGAGTCAAACGCCACCGTTTCATCGAAATTGAGATCGCGAACATCATAGATCGACAACTTGTCGTCGAGGCTGAGGCAGTAGGCGAGATCGAATTTCATGGTGGGGCTCGGATCCTTGAGTTGGGGAGGGGTATTAATAGCGGGAGGCGGCGCGGGTTGCACTGATTGTTTTCAGGTTGATGCAAATCCTGTGGGAGCCAGCCTGCTGGCGATTCTTGGCATCAACCAGAGTTCAATGCTCACACCGTCATTGCAGGCCACGCATCACCCTGTGGCGAGGGAGCTTGCTCCCGTTGGGCTGCGAAGCAGCCCCAAGAACAACAGATACGGTTAGTAAGACAAACCGCGATTACTCCTTTTCGAGTCTTCCAACGTTGTCATACAGCCAAGCAGTGAAAGCCTCTCTGTCGTCAGAATGGTGGCAGCGTCGATGACAGTTTGGGCATAGCGCTACGGTGTTGGTCTTGAAGTCCGTCCCGTTGTCCGACAAATGCTTAACGTGGTGAACCTCAAGGTAAGGTTCTCCATTCATTTCAAACGGACCTGATTGTCCACATCCCTCACAGACACCCTTGGCGTTGAACAGAATCCAATCTTTGACTTTGGATATGCGGGCGTAGGTTTTGGTTGTCCTGACGATTTGCTGAGGTATCTGCACACCCTCTGGCTCACTCACAAAATCACGTTGTTTCGCTCGTTGTACATTTCGAAGTGATGATTCTTCTTGCGTTGAAGGTGTACCGGAATCCAGCGTAATGAGGCCTTTAGATTCTAGGATTTTGATCAGACGCGCGGTAATCCCCGAACCGAGATTCACCTTTGGTTTGTAGCTAGAGATCGTTTTCAGCCCAAGATCTTCGAACAGAGCGGTAATGTTCTGCAGTCGATAGTCAATCGACTTGGTGTTTCGCCCGGCGAGTACGCCGTTCTGCAGACGCTTATGCTCCAAGGACTTATTAAATTTTTGTTCATTTGGGTAGCGAGTCTGAATATCGAGATAGCCATCAACCGAAGCTTCAAGCTCCTCATCCGTCCAGCCACTATTTTCTTTTTCCGTATCCATAAAATCGCCGAGGGTTGAAAACCCTCGGACGATACTGAGTGGCCATCACAGATGTCTACGAAAATTCCTACAAAAAATAGCGACGGATCTCGCGTGCATTCCTACAAGAGCATCGCTCAACCCATCGAATGCTTCGACGCCTGAAACGCCTGAGCGACCCTTCGCCACCAAGGCTTCGTCGCCATCGCTTTTCGTGGTGTCTGATCGCTCAACAGATAAGGCATGTCCCGCAGCCGAATCCAATCTTCGTTCTGCCAATGCAGCAGACTCAAAGACATCTCCGGCCAATCCAACAAACTCAACATCGGCCGATCTGAATGCCCCGAGTGTTCTGCATCGCGTAAGGCCGGCACTACCTGATGAGTCAGCCACTCACGCAGCAACCGATTGCCCGGAACGTAGTGATAAACCAGCAGCGCATAGACGCCGGATTCACTGAGCATCAATAGCTTTTCGGGTTGCCGGAAATACTCAATCGACAGGACGCGACGTTGATCCTTGTCTAGCTTGTTGACCATGCGTTCGCTGAGATGCACACCCATCAAACGACCGATGTCGCGGGCGCAAAACCATGGCTGGTTTTCAACCAAAAGGCCGTGCAGATAGAGGCCGTGGCGTTTAAAAGTCGCGGGAATGATTGGTTCAGCAAGGTCGTCCTCCGAGGTAGTGGGAGGCAGCAGCCATTTTTTTGCAAACATATCCTTACCTCTACGTTTAAGTTAAAAGAGCCGTAACCCAACGTAGAGGAATTAAGAATATCCCAACAAGCATTATTGTTTACGCATTAAAACATATATATTCTTGATGGAATATAGATCGTAATGTGTAAATAAGTCAGCTTCTACGTTGGGTGTTTCTTAGGCACCTATGTGTACCTTAGGTGCGATAGGTTTTCGCGTCAATAAGGTTGTGTGCTTTTTTATGTGGGAATTGTCTGTAAATCTAGGCGATGTATTGATATCGCCTAGATTATTTTCGGTTTGGTTTATTTTTTTAGAGACAAAAGAAGTGCGCCTGCGGTGCCCTGGGGAATAAGGCCTTGCGCTATTTTTTTCTGTAAATATGCAGGGAATTTTTGAGGTAAATATATCTTTTCTAGCCAGATTCTGAAATCGCCCAGAGCGCTCAGTGGATATATATTTGCTTCGGTTTTTGCTGCTGATTGAGGGAAGTAGTCTGGGTATTCATGAGGGAATTTTTTTCTCTCACCATGGACTGCTTCGAGATTTTCTGAAGCCCAGTGTCTGGCCCACATCTGCCCAACACTGATGTCTGGAACAGTATGTGTGTCAATGATCAGTCCTGACTCAATTGCAGATACAACGATGTCTGCAATTTCTCTGAAAACACTAAAGAAACCTGCAGGCAGTTTGTTTAGTAAGATTCTGTCGTGGTAGTGGCGCCATGAGTCTAGTTTAAGTGACTCGGGCGAGAATCCAACTCCTTCGTAGATAAAGGCCCGCAGGGTTCTGCGGGCTAGCAGCCTAAAGTTTCTTTGCGCTATCTGGTTGTCGGTATTATCTGAGTCAAATGCGTAATATTCTAG
Source organism: Pseudomonas sp. NPDC079367 (assembly GCF_044542195.1). Classification (NCBI taxonomy): domain Bacteria; kingdom Pseudomonadati; phylum Pseudomonadota; class Gammaproteobacteria; order Pseudomonadales; family Pseudomonadaceae; genus Pseudomonas; species Pseudomonas sp. NPDC079367. The sequence continues at coordinate 1,946 of NZ_JBITTW010000017.1, read as the reverse complement.
GATTGCCATGCAGACTGTGTCTGGGTAGGCGCTGATTTTTTGGCCGTTTTGCTCTGTTTTAATAACTATTCGTTCAGTTGTGAAATTTTGCTGAATCAATAGCTGTTTAATTCTTTTTCCTCTGGGCTTGAATACTTCATCGTGCCAATTGTTAGCTAAATCACTGATCGTTTTAGGGTTTACTCCGCAGAGCCTAGCTAAGCCTCTTTCGGTGAGATAAGGGGTAGTGTCGTTCAAAACGCCCATTTGTATCCCGTCGATCTCCGCGAAAGAAGCCGAGGGCAATTCTAGCGGTAGTTCTGACTGCATTAGCTCGCTCATCATCAGCTCCGAATAAGTTTTATGGCTTCATTTATTAGTAATGGAGGGTACAGATAATCCATGTGAGATTCTGGGTTTTTCTTCTTGTTATAAGTTATGCCCTGTTCCAAGCACAGTTTTGCGCACATGGCTCTCAGATGTTGCAGGTCAATAATTATAGAGCTGTCCGAGCAGTAGTTTTGCACATCTATAAGGTCGGAGTTATCACTTGGAAGCGTAATTGTCTCGATTTTCTGATTTATTTCTTCGAGTTGTCGCTCGGTTTCTTCAAAGCGTAAACGGGTTTCGTTGGCGAGTTTTTCTCGCTCTTCGATTTCTTTTATAAGTAGATTGGTATGCTGTGCGAGGGTTTGGGCTAGAGACATTATCTCTGAGCCGCCCTGTTTAACTGGTACGGGGTATGTTCCGTACTTTCTTACTGCCGGTATTACTTCGTGAAATATCCATCTTTGGAATGATTTACTGGCTGGAGTGCTGTCGCGAGAGATTATTCGGTATAAACCGGGTTCTGTAATAAAAACCTCTGTTCTCGGTTGCGCAGATAAATCGTCGATAACTGGGAAGTGTTTGTATTCGTCGCTGTCCAGTACATCGCGTTGAGCTTTTACTAACTGTCCTAGACCAGTTTTACCTTGTTCGTTTATAGCTGTATTTGTTTTTGCTAGAGTCAAAACAACATCTTCTAACGAGATGTATAAGTTTTCATCGATGTAGAAGCTTCTGATTTTCGAGGTGCCATGAATAGCGTGATAATCCAGCAGTATTGGCGTATGCATTTTAATTTCCTATAAAAAAGCCCCGCACTTGCGGGGCTTTAATTTATTCAGCTAAGCATCCTTTAGGCTTTTTCTGTTATAGCATGGCTCAACGCCATCATCAATCCCAGCTCAACGCACCACCAGTCTGATACTCAATAACCCGCGTCTCAAAGAAATTCTTCTCTTTCTTCAAGTCCATAATCTCGCTCATCCAAGGGAACGGGTTATTCGTCCCCGGATACTCTTCTTTCAAACCAATCTGCGACAAACGACGGTTAGCGATGAACTTCAGGTAGTCCTCCATCATCGCCGCATTCATCCCCAACACCCCGCGAGGCATGGTGTCGCGGGCGTATTCGATCTCCAGCTGCGTACCCTGCAGAATCATCTGGGTCGCTTCTTCTTTCATCTCAGCATCCCACAAGTGTGGGTTTTCGATTTTGATCTGGTTGATCACGTCGATGCCGAAGTTCAGGTGCATGGATTCGTCGCGCAGGATGTACTGGAACTGCTCGGCGACGCCGGTCATTTTGTTGCGGCGGCCCATGGAGGGATCTGGGTGAAGCCGCAGTAGAAGAAGATGCCTTCCAGCACGCAGTAGTAGGCGATCAGGTTGCGCAGCAGCTCTTTGTCGGTGTCCGGGGTGCCGGTTTCGAACTTCGGATCGGAGATCGAACGGGTGTATTTCAGGCCCCAGGCGGCTTTTTTCGCGACCGATGGGATCTCGTGGTACATGTTGAAGATTTCGCCTTCATCCATGGCCAGCGATTCGCTGCAGTACGGCTAGGCGTGGGTGTGGCTCGCTTCTTCGACCGCCTGGCGCAGGATGTACTGGCGGCATTCCGGGTTGGTGATCAGGCGGTACAC
>NZ_JBITTW010000016.1:0-102528 GCF_044542195.1 Pseudomonas sp. NPDC079367 | reverse complement strand
CCTGCATGCGAATACTGCTGATCAGACTGAATGCCATGCTGCGAGACGGTACAGAATGGCGCTGATGGACGGCGGGTTAAGACAGTTGCTCCCACATTGGATTTTTGTTGCTGCAACCATGGCATGAACAACACAAATCAACTGTGGGAGCGGGCTTGCTCGCGAAAAGGCCGGAACAGGCGCCGCCGGCTTAAGGCTTGGGCATCGTGGCGATCATGGACGGTCGCTGACTCACCTCAACGAACCAGTTGGCCAGTTGCGGGTTGGCATCCCGCCAGTCCATGTCCGGGAAGCGCAGGTCCAGATAACCCAACGCGCACGCCACGCTGATCGCCGCGACATCGAAATGGCTGGTCAGCTCGGCAATCGCCTCGCTCTCAAGCACCGCGAGGGCGCGGCGGATCTTGTCGCGCTGGGCATCGAGCCATTCGTCCCAATGTTTTTCCGCCGGGCGCAGCACGGTTTCATAACGCACCATCACTGAAGCATCCATGATTCCGTCGGCCATCGACGCCAGCGTCAGGCGCCGCCAGCGCGCCGCGCCTTCGCGGGGGATCAGCGGATTGCCGACGTGCTGCTGATCGAGGTACTCAAGGATGACGCGGCTGTCATGGATGACATTGCCGTCGGCCAGGCGCAGGGCAGGGATCTTGCTCAACGGGTTGTCGGCGATCAGCGCCGGGTTCGGGCTGACCGGGCTGAGCACGCAGTCTTGCAGCGCGACGCGATCCTGCTGACCGGTCTCGTGAAGCAGCACCATGACCTTGCGGACGAAGGGCGACAGGGTGTTGTGGTACAGGGTCATGCTGGGGGCGGACATGGGTGAACCTCGGTGGTCGGCGAAGAGCAGGAGATTAGCCGTAGGAGCTGCGGAACGCTGCGATCTTTTGATTTTGCTGTCAACAGCAAAAGATCGCAGCGTTCCGCAGCTCCTGCAAGGATCTCAGCTTCGCCGCATTAATCCTGTTATCGCCAGAAATGCCGGCACGCCAAGCCCGACCCAGCTCAACGCATCCCAGATTCCATCCCCCAGCAATGCGGCAAACAGCCCCGCCGCACTGAGCAGGGCGATCACGATCGGTGTGCTGAAGACTTTCCAGAAACTCGACTGACGTGGCTTCATGCCGAGGCCCCCGCCGTTTCCAGTACAGGCTTGGCCGCCTTGCGCCGCACCACCCACAAATACACGCCGCTGGCCAGCACGATGATCGTCAGCACGTCCAGCGTCGCCCAGAGAATCTTCATCGGCATGCCGCCGTAGTCACCAAAATGCAGCGGCTGCGACATGCCCATGGCGTCCATGTACCACGGCCGTTCCGCCACAGCTGTCACTTGCAAGGTCGTTGCATCGATCAGTACCGGCGTCAGCAGATGCGAGGTCAGATGCGTGCCACCCTTCATGAACACCGAGTAATGGTGCTCGCTGGAAAAACGGGTGCCGGGGAAGGCAATGAAGTCCGGCTTCATCCCCGGGGCTACTTCCTCGGCGATGTCGAGCAAGCGCGTGGCCGGGGCCAGTTGGGTCAGCGGCGGCGCATCGCGATACGGCGCGATCAGGGTGGTCAGCGCGTCGTTGCGCCACGCGGCGATGAGCAGGTCGGCGCAGGCGCTGATCACCCCCGTCACGCCCACCACCAGGCACCAGGTCAGGGTGACGACGCCAATCAAATTGTGCAGATCGAGCCAGCGCAGTCTTGTCGACTTGTCCTGGCGCACGGTGCCGAATTTCAAGCGGCGCATGAACGGCAGGTACAACACCGTGCCGGAGACGATCGCCACGACAAACAGCAGCCCCATGAACGCCAGCAGCAACTTGCCCGGCAGCCCGGCGAACATGTCCACATGCAGGCGCAGGATGAACAGCATCAGGCCGCCGTTGGCCGAAGGGGTTTCCAGCGCTTCACCCGTGCGCGCATCGAGCATGAAGGTGTGCGAAGAGTTCGGCTCGGTGTCGGCGGTTTTGGCCATGATCGCGAACGCCGCGTTCGGCTCTTCGTCGTCATAACCGAAGTACTGCATGACTTCGCCCGGGCGATGCTGCTGCGCAGCGTCGACCAGTTGCTGCAGGTTGAGTTGCGGCGTGTCGGCCGGCATCTCGCGCAGCTCGGGGGCGTTGCCGAGCAAATGATCGATCTCGTGGCTGAAAATCAGCGGCAGACCGGTCAGCGCCAGCATCAGCAGAAAGACTGTGCAGATCAGGCTGGTCCAGGTGTGGATGAACGACCAGCGGCGGATGGTTTTACTTTTCATTGCATGACCTTCAAAAACACCAAAACCGCCCGCTGCGGGCGGCCTGGGAACAGGGCCTGTTTCAGCTCACTGGCTTACCACTTGTAAGTGGCGCTGGCGACGACACTGCGCTGGTCGCCGTAGTAGCAGTTGTAGCTGTCGCAGGTGGAAAGGTAGTCCTTGTCAAACAGGTTGGTCGCGTTGAGCGCCAGCGACGCACCTTTGAGGGTTTCGTCCAGACGACCGAGATCGTAATGTGCCGAAGCGTCGAACACGGTGTAGGCATCGGCTTTGCCCAGCCAGGTGTTGGCTTGATCGCCGTAGGTGTTGCCAGTGTAACGGGCACCGAATCCGATGCCGAAGCCGTCGAGTACGCCGCTATGCCAGGTGTAGTCGGTCCACAACGATGCTTGCTGATTGGGCATCAGTTGAAGGCGGTTGCCTTTGAAGTCGCCTTTTTGCACTTCGGATTTCGCCAGCGTGTAGGCAGCGATCACTTTCAGGTTTTCAGTGAGGTCGGACGTGGCTTCCAGCTCCAGACCTTTGACTTTCACTTCGCCAGTCTGGCTGGTGATCGGCGTGTTGCCAACGGTAGTCGTCACGGCAACGTTTTTCTGGGTCAGGTCGTAGACCGCTGCGGTCAACAGGGTTTTACTGCCCGGCGGCTGGAATTTAACGCCCAGCTCCCACTGTTTGCCTTCGGTCGGCTTGAGCGACCCGGTAGCGCTGGCGTCTGCGCCTGCAGTGGTCTGGAAGGATTCAGCGTAAGACAGGTAGGGCACGAAGCCCGAGTCGAACACATAGCTGATCGCTGCGTTGCCGCTGAAATGTTTCTCGCGATCGGTGTTCGTCGCATCGGTTTTGTTGAAGCGGGTAGCGGTGTGAACCCAGTCTTCGCGACCACCGAGCGTCAGGCGCCACTGGTCGAGAGCCATCTGATCCTGCACGTAGAGGCCGGTCTGGTTGATCTTCTGGTTGTAATCCAGATAGGCCGCCGAACGATCCGGCCGGACGATAGGTTGCCCATAGATCGGGTTGTTGACGTTGGTCTTCAGACCATCACCATAGATCGAAAGAAAGTTGCTGTTGTTACGCTGGTGATCCAACCCCAGTAACAGCGTGTGGCGAACGTCTCCAGTCGAGAAATCGGCTTGCAGATTATTGTCCACAGCAAACTGACTGATGTCTTCATCGACAGAAGTGCTGGTTCGGCCAACGTTGCCCTCGGCATCAACCGGGTTGAATTCATAGGCGCCGACGGTCAGAGCCTGGAACGACAGGTCCGACTTGGTGTAGCGCAAATTCTGCTTGAACTGCCAGACGTCATTGAGCCGATGTTCGAAGGCATAGCCCAGCGCGTAATAGGTGCGGTCGTAGTAATCCCAGTCCGGATCGCCGAGATTCTTGTGGTGAGAGATATCACCGAGCGGCGATTTGATCTTGGTGCCCTGGATCGGCAGAAACTGGCTGGTGATGCCGGTGTCGTCGCGGGTGAACTGGCTCAGCAGGGTGAACCGGGTGTCGTCGTCGATGTTCCAGGTCAGGCTCGGTGCGATGTTGTAGCGCTTGTTGTCGATGTGATCGACCTGCGTGCCGCTGTCGCGCACGACGCCGCTGATGCCATAGAGAAACTGCCCGGCGTCATCGATCTTGCCGGTGCTGGCGAAGTTGATCTGGCGGTGGTTGTCGCTGCCGTATTGCAGCTGTACTGCGCTGCTGGCCTCGGCGCTCGGGCGGCGGCTGACCATGTCGAGCAGACCGCCCGGCGGAGTCTGGCCGTAAACCGACGAGGCCGGGCCACGCAGCAGGGCGAGGCGGTCGAGGTTCCAGGTTTCCTGTTTCGGGTTGGCGTACACGCCTTTGGGCAGCGGCAGGCCATCGAGGAACTGGGTCGGCTCGAAACCGCGCACGCGCAGCCAGTCGGCACGGGTGTCGCTGCCGTAGCTGCTGGCGGTGATGCCGGGCATGTAGCGCACGGCATCGTCGAGGCTGTGCACGCTGCGGTCGTCCATCTGCTGGCGGGTCGCCACCGAGATCGAACGCGGTGCTTCGACTAGTGCGGTGTCGGTCTTGGTGCCGGCGGCGGTGCGCGTTGCGGTGTAGCCTTCGACCGGGCCCCAGGCGCTTTCGAAGTTTTCCACGCCAATGACCGAAGTTTCCGGCAGGGCCAGCGTGCCCTCAGGCACGGCCACCAGGGTGTAAGTGCCGGCGCTGCTTTGTTCCAGTTGCAGACCGGTGCCGCGCAAGGCTGCGCGCAGGGCACCGGCGGCGTCGTACTGGCCGTCGACCGGCGCCGAAGTCTTGCCTGCGGCCAGCGCTGGATTGAGTGAAAGGGCGAGGCCGCCCTGGCTGGCGATCTGGTTCAGCGTGGTCGACAGCGGCGCTGCTGGCAGGTGGTAGCCGCGCACGCTGGACGCTTGCTCAGCGGCGAGCAACGGACTGCTGATCAGTGGTGTGCCCAAAGCGATGGCAAAAGCCAGCAGACTGGGGCGCAACAAGTTGTCTGGCGAACGGGACATACGGCGGCTCCTGAATGGAAATATTTCTCAATTGCCTGTGTGCCGGACGAGATTGGAAAAGTGATAGGGCCAGATGAAAATTATTTCTATTAACTGAAAAACCGCCACGTCTCTGCGGGATTGATCGTTCCCATGCGCAGCAAAGGAATGCCTCAATGGACGCTCTGCGTCCGCTTCGGCAGGGACGCAGAGCGTTCCGGGCTGCATTCCCACGCAGAGCGTGGGAACGATCAGGTCAAGGGGAGGAGGGCTCAGCCTTGGCCACGGTGACCCAATACGGCGTATGTCGCTCGATCTGCACCGGCAGGGTCGGCAGCAATGCACTCAGCGCTTTATCGGTGTCATGCAGCGGAAAGCTGCCGGTAATGCGCAGCTCGGCCACTTCCGGCGTCACGCCGAGATGGCCGCGCCGGTAGCGCCCGAGCTCGTGCACCAGATCGCCCAGCCGTGCGTTGTCCACCACCAGCATGCCGCGCGTCCAGGCATCGGCGCCGGGGGCGAGGGCGGCAATCGAGCCCAACCCGTCACTGCGCAGCAGCACTTGCTGGCCTTCGCGCAGGATCTGTTCCTCCGGGTTCGCCTGCGCATGGGCCGCGACCGCCGACTGCAACACGCTCAGGCGCGTGCCATCGTCCTCGCGCTTGACCAGAAAACGCGTGCCCAGTGCACGCATGCTGCCTTCGCGGGTTTCGACGATAAATGGCCGCGCATCGCCATGCCCGGTTTCGACGAGGATTTCGCCTTCCTGCAGCACGACCAGGCGGCGCTCGTCATCGAAGCGCACGTCGACCGCACTGTGGGTATTGAGATTGAGCACGGTGCCGTCCGCCAGGCGCACAGTGCGCTGTTCACCGGTGGCGGTGCGCTGATCGGCGAGCCAGTAATCGAGTGGCAGATAGCGCTCACTGACAAACAGCCCCAGACCGATGATCACCACGACACTGGCCAGCCCGCCGCCGAGTTTGCGCACGCGCCGGCGAATGCCTTCGCGCGATTGCAGCAACGCACTGCGGGCGGGGCCCTTGGCGACGTTGAAGCGCTGATCGAGCATGCCCAACTGGCGCCAGGCGCGAGCATGTTCTTCATGGGCCGCATGCCATTTGGCGAACTCTTCGCGTTCCAGCGCGGTGCCCGAATCGAGGGTCAATTGCCAGGCAATCGCCGCGTCGAGCACATGCGCCGGTACTGGGCGCGAACTGGCCGCGGTCATGTCGGCTCACCGTAAAGGGCGATGTAGCACTGGCGCAGGCCTTGCGCCAGATACTGGCGCACGCGCGGCACCGAGACGCCGAGTCTGGCAGCGATCTCGGCGTGGCTGAGGCCGTCGAGGCGGTTATACAGAAAGGCTGCACGAGCCTTGGTCGACAGTTTGCCGAGCAGGCGATCGATGGCTTTGAGGTCGTCGAGGATCATTTGCTGTTCTTCCACCGACGGTTGTTCGCTCTCCGGGACCAGCATCAGTTCGGTGAGGTAGGCCTGTTCCAGCGCGGCGCGGCGGAAGTAGTCGAACAACAGGCCCTTGGCGATCGCCACCAGAAAGGCCCGAGGTTCGCGCGGCGTCAGCAGTTCGTCGCGGTTGAGCAGCCGCACAAACGTGTCCTGGCTCAGGTCTTCGGCACGCTGCGGACATGCCACATTGCGCCGCAACCACGCCAGCAGCCAACCGCGATGGTCGCGATACATCGCACCGACGAGCTCACTGTGGGGGTTGGGCACTGACGACACCGGACATCACCGATTGGGAAATGTTAACTAACGAGAACAGTTCGCGATTCTGGCAGAGGTGGGAATGGTTAGCAATTGGCCACTGATCAGGTGACATGGACGCATGCCCCTGTAGGAGCTGCCGCAGGGGTAGTGCTAGAAAGAGTGAGTTTGCTGCCGCCGCTTCCACTGACTCAACCGCTGCTGCAGCTGCAATGGACTGCCAATCTGCAGCGCCCGCGCCCGGCTGAACAGAATCAACGCCAACTCTGCCGTCGCCAGCGCATCGGCACTCGCGTTATGCCGTTCAAACACTTCAAGGCGAAACCACTCGATCCATTCATCCAGCCCGGCCTCGCGAATCTGCGCATGCGGGCATAACAGCGGCGCTATTTCCGCCACATCCAGAAACACATGCTGCAGCTTGTGCCCCAGATGCTCCTTCAGCGCCCGCCCGAGCATGTGCTGATCGAACGGCGCATGAAACGCCAGCACCGGGCTGTCAGCGATGAACTCCAGCAGCTCCAGCAATGCCTCGGCCGGGTCGCTGCCTGCGGCGATCGCATTCGGCCCGAGGCCGTGAATCAGTACGCTGGGGCTGAGCTTCACTTCCCGACATTGCAGGGTCTTTTCGAACTGCTGGCGGAAATCGATCGCGCCGTCCTCGATCACCACCGCGCCGATCGACAACACGCGATCCTTGTTGATGTTGAGACCGGTGGTTTCCAGATCCAGCACCACCCAGCGCTGCTCGCGCAGGCTGCAATCGCTCAGCTCGGCAAGCGCCGTCAGCTTCGCCAGCCGCTGCTGCAAATCCACCGGCACGACAGGACTGGCCGGACGCAGCCAGGAAAACAGGCTCATAGCTGATACCGCAACGTCAGACTGCTTTGCAGGCGCTGCGCCTGGCGCAGGGATTCACGCAGGATGCGCCGGTCGAGGTGATTGAGGCTGTCGGGATCGACTCGATTGGAGTACGGCTGATTTTCCCGGGTCTGCAGCTGATGCTGCTGCATGCGCGTTTGCTGAATGAAGTGATACGCCTCTTCATAGGCCGCGCCGTCGAGTGGTTCGATGACTTCTTTATCGACCAGCTGGCGAAAGCGCTCCAGGGTGTTGTTGGCCTCGATGCCGTTGGCCAGCGCCAGCAGACGGGCGCCGTCCACGAACGGCGTCAGGCCCTGGATTTTCAGATCCAGCGTGGCCTTCTCACCGTTCTTGCGGGCCAGCACAAAGTCACGGAAGCGCCCCACCGGTGGGCGGTTGCGCAGTGCATTTTCGGCGAGCATGCGCTGGAACAAACGGTTGTCAGCGACCTGGTCGAGAATGCCCCGGCGCAATTGCTCGCAGCCTGGCTCATCGCCCCAGACCACGCGCAGGTCGAAATAAATGCTCGAGCCCAGGAGGTTCTCCGGCGTGGCTTCGCGGATAAACGCCGCAAAGCGCCGCGCCCATTCGGCCCGCGACAGACACAGCTCGGGATTGCCGGCCATGATGTTGCCCTTGCACAGAGTAAAGCCGCACTGCGCCAGGCTCTGGTTGATCTGCTGGGCAATCGGCAGCAGCTTGCCGCGGATCTCCGCCGCGTGCGCTGCGTCGCGGGCATCGAACAAAATGCCGTTGTCCTGATCGGTGTGCAGCGTCTGCTCGCGCCGGCCCTCGCTGCCAAAACACAGCCAACTGAACGGCACGCCCGGGTCGCCTTTTTCGGCGAGGGTCAGTTCGATGACCCGGCACACCGTGTGATCGTTGAGCAGGGTGATGATGTGGGTGATCTGCGTCGACGACGCGCCGTGGGCGAGCATGCGTTCGACCAGTTGGCCGATTTCGCCGCGCAGGGTCACCAGTTGCTCGACACGTTGCGCGCTGCGGATGGTCCGGGCCAGATGCACCAGATCGACCCGTTGCAGGGAGAACAGATCGCGCTCGGACACCACGCCGCACAGGCGCTGATCCTTGACCAGGCAGACGTGGGCGATGTGCCGCTCGGTCATCGCGATCGCTGCATCGAATGCGCTGTGATCCGGCGACAGATAAAACGGTGATCGAGTCATGTGCTGCTCGATGGCGTCGCTGAAATCGCCGACACCTTCGGCGACCACGTGGCGCAAATCGCGCAGGGTGAAGATCCCCAGCGGCGCCTTGTGCTCATCCACCGCGACGATGCTGCCGACCTGTTGCTCGTGCATCAGCTTTACCGCTTCACGCAGCGGCGTAGTGGCGCTGCAGGTCACTGGATGGCGCATCGCAAGCTCACCGAGACGGGTATTCAGCGAATATTGGGTGCCGAGGGTCTCCACGGCTTTTTGCTGCACTTGCTGGTTGACCTGATCGAGCAGGCTGCTGACCCCGCGCAGGGCGAAGTCGCGGAAGGTGCTGGAAAGGGCGAAGAGTTTGATGAACGCCAGTTTGTTCAGTTGCAGGCAGAAGGTGTCCTCGCCTGCCAGATGTTCGGTGCGGGTGGCGCGCTCACCGAGCAGGGCGGCCAGCGGAAAGCATTCGCCGGTGGTGATTTCGAACGTGGTTTCGGTGCCGGGTTTGGTGATGTGCTGGCGTTCGCCGACCACCCGGCCCTGTTTGACGATATGAAAATGTTCCACCGGCCCGTCGGCCGGTTTGATGATGCTCTCGCCCTGGGCAAAAAAACGCAGCTGACATTGCTCCACCAGATAGGCGAGGTGGGCATGTTCCATCTGATTGAAGGGCGGGAAGCGCTGGAGAAATTGCAGGGTGCCCTGAATGTTCTGCAAAACCGCGGTTTTCCCTGCCTGGGTGAAGGCGTCCGCTTTGCTCATAACCATTACCGCAGTCTTTTTCGAATTGTTGTTGTCGGATCGTTGCGGCCATGGTCGACCCCGGCGGGCAGGGTGCCCATTGGACGTAAGTCTAGGTTTTGCCACCATTGGCCGATTTTCGGAAATAACCTACGCAAAAGCTCGGAAAAGCTTGGGCTAGCCACTTGGAAAAAATTCCGACGAAGTGCACATTGAAGCGCTGTCCGGCGATGTCTGACGACTTGCCAGGGATTGATTGAACATTTAGAGAGCGCCATGTCCGACCACGATATTTTGAGCGACGCCGAGCGTGAAGCGCTCAGCGCAGTGATGCTCGAACCCGATCTGCCGCCGCAGCGTGTCTTGATCGTCGACGACGACAAGGACGCCCGCGAGCTGTTGTCGGAGATTCTCGCGCTCGATGGCATTCATTGCATGACCGCAGCCAGCGGTGAAACCGCGCTGAAAATGCTTGAGGAAAAACCTTCGATCGGCCTGGTCATTACCGACCTGCGCATGGGCAATGTCGATGGCCTCGACCTGATTCGCCAGGTGCGCGAATCGGTGCGGGCAGCGATGCCGATCATCATCGTCTCCGGCGATGCCGACGTGAAGGACGCGATCGAAGCGATGCATTTGAGCGTAGTGGATTTTCTGCTCAAGCCAATTGATACGGGCAAGTTGCTGGGGTTGGTGAAACACGAATTGGGCATTGAGCCCTAAGATACATCCCGTTGCCCAGGAGATGATCGTTCCCACGCGGGAGCGTGGGAACGATCAAAGCATTCAATCCACCTCACAAAAAAAGGCCCTGATCTCTCGATCAGGGCCTTTTGTATTCCAGTCATCAGCGCCAGTTACAGACCATTCCTGGCCTTGAACTCGCGACGACGACGGTGCAGCACCGGCTCGGTGTAGCCGTTCGGCTGTTTGGTGCCTTCAATCACCAGTTCAACCGCTGCCTGGAAGGCAATGTTGCTGTCGAAGTCCGGTGCCAGCGGGCGATACAGCGGATCGTTGGCGTTCTGACGGTCGACCACCGGCGCCATGCGCTTGAGGCTTTCCATCACTTGCTCTTGGCTGACGATGCCGTGGCGCAGCCAGTTGGCGATGTGCTGGCTGGAGATACGCAGCGTCGCACGGTCTTCCATCAGGCCGACGTCATTGATGTCCGGCACTTTCGAGCAGCCGACGCCCTGGTCGATCCAGCGCACCACGTAACCGAGAATGCCCTGGGCGTTGTTGTCCAGTTCGTTCTTGATCTGCTCTGGGGTCCAGTTCGGGTTCACCGCCAGCGGGATGGTCAGGATGTCATCCACCGAGGCACGCGCACGTTTGGCCAGTTCGGCCTGACGCGCAAACACGTCAACCTTGTGGTAATGCAGCGCGTGCAACGCAGCCGCGGTTGGCGACGGTACCCACGCAGTGTTGGCACCGGCCAGCGGGTGAGCGATCTTCTGCTCAAGCATCGCGGCCATCAGGTCCGGCATCGCCCACATGCCTTTACCGATTTGCGCACGGCCTTGCAGGCCGGTGCTCAGACCGATATCGACGTTCCAGTTTTCGTAGGCGCCGATCCACTTCTCAGCTTTCATGTCAGCCTTGCGCACTACCGGGCCGGCTTCCATGGAGGTGTGGATTTCGTCGCCGGTGCGGTCGAGGAAACCGGTGTTGATGAACACCACACGCTCGCTGGCGGCCTTGATGCAGGCCTTGAGGTTGACCGTGGTGCGGCGCTCCTCGTCCATGATCCCGACTTTGAGGGTATTGCGCGGCAGGCGCAGGACGTCTTCGATACGCCCGAACAGCTCGTTGGTGAACGCCGCTTCTTCCGGGCCGTGCATCTTCGGTTTGACGATATACACCGAACCGGTGCGGGTGTTGCGGCGCGACGTATTGCCGTTGAGGTTGTGCATTGCCGCAAGACAAGTCACCAGACCGTCGAGGATACCTTCCGGGACTTCGTTGCCTTGGCTGTCGAGGATGGCGTCGATGGTCATCAGATGGCCGACGTTGCGCACGAACAACAGCGAACGACCGTGCAGGGTCACTTCACCGCCATTGGGCGCGGTGTAGGTGCGATCCGGGTTCATGGTGCGGGTGAAGGTCTGGCCGCCCTTGGACACGGATTCCGCGAGGTCACCCTTCATCAGGCCGAGCCAGTTGCGGTAGATCACCACTTTGTCGTCGGCATCGACGGCGGCGACGGAGTCTTCGCAGTCCATGATCGTGGTCAGCGCCGCTTCCATGAGAATGTCTTTTACGCCGGCGGCATCGGTCTGGCCGACCGGGGTGCTGGCGTCGATCTGGATTTCGAAGTGCAGCCCGTTGTGCTTGAGCAGCACCGCGATCGGCGCGTTGGCGTCGCCCTGGAAACCGATCAACTGAGCGTCATCGCGAAGGCCGCTGTTGCTGCCGCCCTTGAGCGTCACCACCAGTTTGCCGTCAGCGATCTTGTAGCCGGTCGAATCGACGTGGGAGCCGGCCGCCAGTGGAGCGGCTTCGTCGAGGAAGGCACGGGCGAAGGCGATGACTTTGTCGCCACGCACCTTGTTGTAGCCTTTGCCTTTTTCCGCGCCGCCGTCTTCGCTGATCGCGTCGGTGCCGTAGAGGGCGTCGTACAGCGAACCCCAGCGGGCGTTCGAAGCGTTGAGCGCAAAGCGCGCGTTCATCACCGGCACGACAAGTTGCGGGCCGGCGGTGCGGGCAATTTCATCATCGACGTTTTGCGTCGTCGCCTGGAAATCAGCCGCTTCTGGCAGCAGGTAACCGATTTCTTGCAGGAACGCTTTGTAAGCCACGGCGTCGTGCGACCGGCCGGCATGCTGCTGATGCCAGGCATCGATGCGCGCCTGGAAGTCATCGCGTTTGGCGAGTAGGGCTTTGTTCTTCGGCGCCAGGTCGTGGATGACCTTGTCGGCACCTTCCCAGAATTGTTCGGCGGTGAGGCCGGTACCGGGAATGGCTTCGTTGTTCACGAAGTCGAACAGGACTTTGGCGACCTGCAGGCCACCGACTTGAACGTGTTCAGTCATTGCTTGCCTCACTCTGCTCAGCTATTTCGCTTTTCAGCTCGTCAATTTAACAATGAAGCTTCTGGCCATTTAAACCACAAACCTGCCGACCAGTACATGCCATTGCTGGCGGCTGGGCTAGGACCAATCAACGGCTTGGAGGCCTTGCTGACGGGGCTTTCAGGGTTGCGAAGGGCCTTGGGCAGACATCGATCCAGCGTTATGTAGTGCGCGCTGCGGCATACTACATGATGAGTTGCGCTTGTGAAAATCAGACTAATTACGTCGTTCTGCGACCTCATGACGCATTGCGGTCACGTCGCGGAACCGGATGTTCTCAAAAAAGTGTTGGATTGTTCCAGCTAAATATCGAAAGTTGTACACGATTTGTTCGGTCAGATATCTCGCTGGTGCGGCTATTCGCGCGCAGGCTCGCTCCCACGGGGCGATCGCATTGCCAATGTGGGAGCGAGCCTGCTCGCGAAAGCGCCGGTCCATCCAACGCAAAACAAGCCCTTGCCTATACTTGCCCTTCGATAACAAAAGTCATGAACAGAGGGCTGCGCCATGGACCATCTCGTACTCACCGTTTTTGCCCCGGACAAGCCCGGGCAGGTCGAGCGCATCGCCCAATGCATCGCCGAGCACGGCGGCAACTGGCTGGAAAGTCGCATGTCACGCATGGCCGGGCAGTTCGCCGGGATCCTGCGCGTGGGCGTGCCGGCGGAGGCTTACGATGAACTGGTCGATGCCCTGCAAGCGCTGTCGGCCCATGGCATTCGCGTATTGATTGCCGAAAGCGGAGTGGAGCAGTCCTGCACGTGGAAACCGATCGCCATGGAATTGGTCGGCAATGACCGACCGGGCATCGTCCGCGATATCACTCGGCTGTTGAGCGAGCAGGGTGTGAACCTGGAACGGCTGGTCACTGAAGTGCGTCCGGCGCCGATGAGCAGTGAGCCGCTGTTTCACGCCGAGGCGATTCTGGCGGTGCCACTGACTTTGTCGCTGGACGTTCTGCAGGCGCGCTTGGAAACCCTGGCTGACGATCTGATGGTCGAACTGGTGTTACGCACGGAGGTATGAACGCTGACAGGGTTATTCAGGTTTAACGTGCACCTGCCTGTGGATAACCTGTAGAGACAGCCCGCCACGCCACGTCGGCCGTGGTTTTGCGTCGATTGATCAAAAAACCGCCAACATTCAGTGACTTGCACACAAACGGCGGGGATCACGCTGTGGATAAGCTTGGGAAGGAACGATGCAGGCCACGAGAAACGTGGCCTGTGAAGGTTTGTGCGTTTTTTGATCAGGCGCGCCGACGCAAACTTATCCACGCGTCGACGCTGTAGATCGCCAGACCGGCCCAGATAAACATGAACGCAACCAGCGTGCTGGACGACAAATGCTCACCAAACAGCAGCACGGCTTGCAGCAGCACCAGGGTCGGCGCGATGTATTGCAGGAAGCCAATGGTGGTGTAGGGCAGATGGCGCGTGGCGGCGTTGAAACACACCAGTGGCACCAGCGTCACCGGACCGGCGGCGACCAGCCACCAGGCTTCGGAGGTGGTCCAGAAGGCCGGCTGCACACTGGTGGCAGTCTGGTTGAACAGCAACCACGCGATCGCGATCGGCACCAGCATCCAGGTTTCCACCACCAGCCCCGGCAACGCCTTGACCGGCGCCTGCTTGCGAATCAGACCGTAGAAACCGAAAGTCAGCGCCAGCGCCAGCGACACCCAAGGCAAACTGCCGACCTGCCACACCTGCTGCGCCACGCCCACCGCAGCCAAGCCAACGGCCACCCACTGCATGCGCCGCAGCCGTTCGCCAAGGATCACCATGCCCAGCAGCACGTTGACCAACGGATTGATGTAGTAACCCAGACTCGCTTCGAGCATGCGGCCGTTGTTCACCGACCACACGTAGGTCAGCCAGTTGGCCGCGATCAGCGTGCCGCTCAGGGCCAGAATCGCCAGACGTTTGGGGTTGTCGAGCAGCTCGCGCAGCCAGCCCGGGTGTTTCCATACCATCAGCAGCAACGCACCGAACAGCGCCGACCACAGCACCCGGTGGATGATGATCTCAACGGCCGGGACTTCGGCGATGGCTTTGAAATAGATCGGGAACAGGCCCCAGATAATGTAGGCGCTCAGGCCCAGAATGTACCCGCGACGCGGGTTGGCGGCTTGCATGCAGAATCCTTGCTCAGGCAGCTGACAAAGAAAGAATTGTAAGGAGGTTGTAAAGATGTGTCGTGTTAGAAAGCAAAAAGATCGCAGCCTTCGGCAGCTCCTACAGGGATATGCATTCCAAGGCAGGAGCTGCCGAAGGCTGCGATCTTTTGATCTTTGATCAGAAGAGTTTCAGCGGCTCTTCATTCAGCGCCGCCAACTGCTCACGCAACGCCAGCACCTGATCGCCCCAATAACGTTCGGTGCCGAACCACGGAAAGCTGTGCGGGAACGCCGGATCGTCCCAGCGCCGTGCCAGCCAGGCGCTGTAGTGCATCAGGCGCAGGGCGCGCAGCGGTTCGATCAGTGCCAGTTCGCGCGGGTCGAAATCATGGAATTCGTTGTAGCCGTCCATCAATTCCGACAGCTGCCCCAGACACTCCTGGCGATCGCCAGCGAGCATCATCCAGATGTCCTGCACCGCCGGGCCCATTCGGCAATCGTCGAGGTCGACAATGTGGAACATCTCGTCGCGGCACATCATGTTGCCGGGGTGGCAGTCGCCGTGCATGCGGATGTTCTGGTGCGGCGTGGCGGCGTAGACATCTTCGACGCGCTTGAGCAGGTCGCGGGCGACGGACTCGTAAGCCGGCAGCAGGCTCTTGGGAATGAAATTGCCTTCGAGCAACGTCTTCAGCGAGGCATGACCGAAGTTCTGCACGGCCAGGGCTTCGCGGTGCTCGAACGGCTTGGTGCCGCCCACTGCATGCATGCGCCCGAGCAACTGGCCGAGGCGATACAGCTGATCAAGATTGCCCGGCTCCGGTGCACGGCCCCCCCGGCGCGGGAAAAGCGTGAAGCGGAAACCGGCATGCTCGTGCAGGGTTTCGCCGTTGTGGATCAGCGGCGCCACTACGGGGATGTCGATGTCGGCCAGTTCGAAGGTGAACTGGTGCTCCTCAAGGATGGCTTCGTTGGTCCAGCGCTGCGGACGGTAGAACTTGGCGATCAGCGGCTCGGCGTCTTCGATGCCGACCTGATAGACACGGTTTTCATAGCTGTTGAGCGCCAAAATGCGCGCATCGCTGAGAAAACCGATGCTTTCGACGGCATCCAGGACGAGATCGGGGGTGAGGGTTTCAAACGGGTGGGCCATGCTGACTCCTGCGCGCAGCAGGCTGCTGCGTCCGGCTCGGCATGGTAGCGCAGACTGTGGCGGTTGAGGGTTTTGCCTTGGATATGGACGCCTGTAAGCGCTTCTTCGCGAGCAAACCCCCTCCCACAATGGATCTGCAGTGTGCCAATCCTCTCATTCACACAGGCGATCAAATGTAGGAGCGGGCTTGCTCGCGAAAGCGGTTGATCAGGCGCCGACGATCCCGCCGTCTTCGCGAGTAATCGCCATCACTGAAGACCTTGGCTTGCCGTTGGGCAGATGCTCGGGAAAGGTCGAGCCGCCGTTCTCGCCCGGATGCTGAATCCCGACAAACAGGGTTTTCTGATCCGGCGAAAAGCTGATTCCGGTCACCTCGCAACCCACCGGCCCGACCATGAAGCGGCGAATCTCTCCGGTCGCAGGATCGGCGCAGAGCATCTGGTTGTTGCCCATCCCGGCGAAGTCGCCAGCGTTGCTGGAATCGCCATCGGTGAGAATCCACAGGCGTCCGGCCTTGTCGAAACCCAGGCCGTCGGGGCTGTTGAACATGTTCTGCGGGGTGATGTTCGATGAGCCGCCCTTCGGCGTTCCGGCATGCACGCCCGGGTTGCCGGCGACCACAAACAGATCCCAGGCAAACGTCTTCGAGGCATGGTCATCGCGGTCGGTACGCCAGCGCAGAATCTGCCCGTAAACGTTCTTCTCGCGTGGGTTCGGCCCGCCCACCGGCTGACCGTCTTCGCCGCGCTTGGCGTTGTTGGTCAGGGTGCAATAAACCTGACCGTCCTTGGGGCTGACGACGATCCACTCCGGGCGGTCCATGCGTGTTGCCCCAACCACGCTGGCGGCGAGGCGCGCGTGGATCAGCACTTCAGCCTGATCGGCAAACCCGCTGCTGGCGTCGATGCCGTTTTTGCCGTGGCTCAGTTCGATCCACTGGCCGCGGCCTTTCGGGTGATCGGGGTTGCCGTCGCCGGCATCGAATCTGGCTACATACAAAGTGCCGTGATCGAGGATGTCGCGGTTGGCTTTCTGGTTACGGTGATTGATGCGATCGCGGCTGACGAATTTGTAGATGAACTCGCCACGCTCGTCGTCGCCCATGTACACCACGGCGCGACCGTCGTCGGTCTCGGCCAGCGCGGCGTTTTCATGTTTGAAGCGGCCCAGCGCGGTGCGTTTGACCGGAGTCGATTGCGGATCGAATGGATCGATCTCGACCACCCAGCCGTGACGGTTGAGCTCGTTCGGGTTCTTGGCCATGTCGAAGCGCGGGTCGTGCGGGTGCCAGTTGATGTCTTTGCTGCTCGCAACTACGCCATAGCGCTTTTGCGCGGCATCGAACTGTTGCTGGGCGTTGCTGCTGCCGAAGCAATCGGTGAAGTTTTCTTCGCACGTCAGATAAGTGCCCCACGGCGTCTTGCCGTTAGCGCAGTTCTGGAAGGTGCCGAGGACTTTTTTGCCGTGCTTGTCGGCGGCGGTTTTCATCAAGTCGTGGCCGCGGGCCGGACCACTGATGCGCAGCGGCGAGTTACCGTGAATCCGCCGGTTGTAGCGCGAGCCCTGGACGAATTGCCACTGGCCGTTCTTGCGCTGCACTTCGATCACCGACACGCCTTCGCAGGCCAAGGCCTTGCGCACGTCTTCGGCCGATTGCGGCATGCCGCCGTGCGGATACAGATAGCGGTAGTTGGTGTATTCGTTGTTGATCGCCATCAACGCGCGGTTTTTGTCGTCGGGGAAGGCGAACAGGCTCATGCCGTCGTTGTTGTCGCCGAACTGCACTTCCTGTGCGGCGGCGGTGCCATTGCCGCTCGGGTCGAAGGCCGGGCCGTTCTTGTGCAACGGCTGGCCCCAGCTGATCAGCACCGAAGACTTGTAGCCCTTGGGCAGGCTGATGCCGTCGGTGGTCGCCGCCGGGATGCTCTCGAAACCGAGCAGGCGGCTGTTGCCGGCGCTGACGCTGGCGGCCATGACGCTGCGGCTCAACAGGTTGCCGCCGAGGAACATCGCCGCGCCACACAACGCACCGGCGCTGATGAAACCGCGACGGCTGAGGCCGACCATTTTTTCCAGATCAGTGGATTGGTTTTCTTCTAATAGGCTCACATCAGGCTCCCTGCTTGGTTATGGGCAACACCTTAATGCGGGTCGATGACGCTTTTGTGGCAAGGGCCGATCAGAGCGGCGTGCCGATCAGCACATTGGACGGCGCGCATTGCACCTGCACCTGATCGCCGACGCCCAGGCTTTGGCGGTGCAAGTGCAGCGGTTCGGCCAGGGCGCAAAGGGTCTGGCCGTTGGGCAGCGAAATGCGCACTTCGCTGGGGCCGTTCTCGGCCTCGAGAATCGCCTCGATGGTGCCGCGCAGGACATTGTGCCCGGGCGTGGCGGGCTGATCGGTGCCGAACAGTTCAAGCCAGCCAGCCTTGATCAGCGCCATCACTTCTGTGCCGATCTGCAATTGCAGATGCACGGTGCTGTCGTGGGTGATCTGCGCATCCAAAGCTATGTGTCCGGCCAGGTCGAGGCGGACCAGATCATTGCGCCCCTGTGCCTGAATCGCTGCCACCGTGCCATGCAGTTGATTGCGTGCGCTGGTCCTGAGCATCAGCCGCCCGAGCAAATCCAGATCGCTGGCGTCTTCCGCCGCCTCCAGCACCTGCGCCTGCAACGCCTGCAATTTCTGATACAGGCGCAGCACCCGCTCACCCTCGCTGGACAGTCTCGCGCCGCCACCCCCCTTGCCGCCCACCACGCGCTCGACCAAGGGGTTCTGCGCCAGGTTGTTCAGCTCATCGATCGCATCCCACGCCGCCTTGTAGCTGAGCCCTGCACTCTTCGCCGCACGGGTTATCGAACCCTGCTCGGCGATGTGTTGCAGCAGGGCGATGCGCTGCGGGCGGCGGACGATGTGTTGGGACAGCAGGGTGGGCGTGGACATGGCAGAACGCTTCTGGCTCGGGCGATGAGAGGGACGTTGGCCACTTGCAGCGCATGAGTCAAGCCGAACACGGTTTTCTGTAGGAGCTACGGCGCGTTGCGATCTTTTGATCCTGTTTTTTACAATCAAAAGATCGCAGCGTGCCGCAGCTCCTACAGGGCTATGTCTCGTCTTCAAGAGCCTGGTTTCGGCGTACGAGCCAGGCAGTACACATCCACCCGCGCCGCACCTGCATTCATCAACAACCGCGCCAGCGCCCGGGCGGTCGCGCCGGTGGTCAGGACATCGTCAATCAGTGCGAAATGGCGACCGCTTACCTGCGCTTCAGGCGCCAGCGCGAAGGCATTGCGCAAATTGCGTTTGCGCGCCTTGGCATCCAGATCCTGCTGGGCGTCGGTGTCCATGATCCGCCGCAGAAGCTGTGCTTCACAGGGCAAATCCAGCGAAACACTCAACCAGCGTGCAAGCATTGCCGCCTGATTGAAGCCCCTCTGACGCAGACGTTTATTCGCCAGCGGCACCGGCAGCAGCACATCGGGTCTCGGCAAGTCCTCGTCAAAACGATGTTGCAGGTATTGGCCGAGAACGTCGGCGAGCAGGTGGCCAAACGGCCATTTCGCGTTGTGTTTAAAGCGCGTAATCAGACTGTCCACCGGGAAGCCATACACCCAGGGCGCGACGACCTGTTCGAAAGCCGGCGGCTCTAGCAGGCACTCGCCGCAGGTCAAGCCATGTCCAGTCAGTGGCAAAGCGCAGCTCCGGCAATGGCTGCCGAGCCAGGGCAGTTCAGTTTCGCAGGCCTCGCACATTGGCGTTTGTGCTTCTGCGGGCTCATCGCACAGCAAACAGATCTGTGCGTTTTTTAAACAGATGTAAACCTGTCTTTGGTATTGCGGTTGACAGCGCATGACACTTCCTTAAATATGCCGAACATCCGTGTAGCGCCTGTGGGTATTCCGTTCCCCCGGCGCCAGCCAAGCATAACCAAGGAATTGCCCATGAGCGCGAGCACCACCGCCACCCTGCGTCACGATTGGTCTCTGGCTGAAGTCAAAGCACTCTTCGTACAGCCATTCAACGACCTGCTGTTCCAGGCGCAAACGGTGCACCGCGCACATTTCAACGCCAACCGCGTGCAGGTCTCGACGCTGCTGTCGATCAAGACCGGTGCCTGCCCGGAAGATTGCAAGTACTGCCCGCAGTCCGGGCACTACAACACCGGCCTGGAAAAAGAAAAACTGATGGAAGTGCAGAAGGTCCTCGAAGAAGCGGCCCGAGCGAAAGCCATTGGTTCGACGCGATTCTGCATGGGCGCGGCGTGGAAACATCCATCGGCCAAAGACATGCCGTATGTGTTGAAGATGGTTGAAGGGGTGAAAGCCCTGGGTCTGGAAACCTGCATGACACTTGGCCGTCTCGATCAGGAGCAGACCGAGGCGCTGGCCAAGGCCGGCCTCGACTACTACAACCACAACCTCGACACCTCGCCAGAGTTCTACGGCAGCATCATCACCACCCGCACTTACAGCGAGCGCCTGCAGACGCTGGCCTATGTGCGCGAGTCGGGGATGAAAATCTGCTCCGGCGGCATTCTCGGCATGGGCGAATCGCTGGACGATCGCGCCAACCTGCTGATCCAGTTGGCCAACCTGCCCGAGCATCCGGAATCGGTGCCGATCAACATGCTGGTGAAAGTCGCCGGCACGCCGCTGGAAAACGCCGAGGACATCGATCCGTTCGACTTCATCCGCATGCTCGCCGTGGCGCGCATCCTCATGCCGCAATCCCACGTGCGCCTTTCCGCTGGCCGCGAAGCGATGAACGAGCAGATGCAGGCTCTGGCATTTTTCGCTGGTGCCAACTCGATTTTCTACGGCGACAAATTGCTCACCACCGCCAACCCGCAGGCGGACAAGGACATGCAGTTGTTCGCTCGCCTCGGTATCCAGCCGGAGGCCCGTGAAGAGCATTCCGATGAGGTTCATCAGGCTGCGATCGAGCAGGCACTGGTGGAGCAGAAGAGCAGCGAGCAATTCTATAACGCAGCGGTTTAATCCTGCGCGAATGTATCTGAAGGAATGCAACACCTTGTGGGAGCGGGCTTGCTCGCGAAAGCGTCAGGCCAGTCAACATACCGTTGAATGTTAGACCGCATTCGCGAGCAAGCCCGCTCCCACAGAGGATCTGTGTCATTTGAAAAATCGAGGCCTGCATGTCTTTCGATCTCGCCGCACGCCTTGCCGCCCGCCGTGCCGAAAACCTCTACCGGCAGCGCCCGCTGCTCGAATCACCGCAAGGGCCAGAAGTGGTGGTCGACGGCCAACCGCTGCTCGCGTTCTGCAACAACGACTATCTGGGTCTGGCCAATCATCCGCAGGTGATTGAAGCCTGGCGTGCCGGCGCTGAGCGCTGGGGCGTTGGTGGCGGCGCCTCGCACCTGGTCATCGGCCACAGCAGCCCGCATCACGCGCTGGAAGAAGCGCTCGCCGATCTGACCGGACGGCCACGTGCGCTGCTGTTCACCACCGGCTACATGGCCAACCTCGGCGCGGTCACCGCGCTGGTCGGGCAGGGCGATACGGTGCTGGAAGACCGGCTCAATCACGCCTCTTTACTCGACGCCGGTCTGTTGTCCGGCGCGCGTTTCAACCGCTATCTGCACAACGACGCCGAGAGTCTGAGCAAACGCCTGGAGAAAGCCACCGGCAACACGCTGGTGGTCACCGATGGCGTGTTCAGCATGGACGGTGATGTTGCCGACCTGCCTGCACTGGCCCGCGAGGCCAGAGCCAAAGGCGCGTGGCTGATGGTTGACGATGCGCATGGCTTCGGCCCACTGGGCGCCAACGGTGGCGGCATCGTCGAGCATTTCGGCCTGAGTCAGGACGATGTGCCCGTGCTGGTCGGCACCCTCGGGAAAGCTTTCGGCACCGCCGGGGCCTTTGTCGCCGGCAGCGAAGAGTTGATCGAAAGCCTGATCCAGTTCGCCCGCCCATACATCTACACCACCAGCCAGCCGCCAGCCCTGGCCTGCGCGACGCTGAAAAGCCTTGAGCTGTTGCGCAGCGAACACTGGCGCCGGGAACACTTGCAGACCTTGATCCGCCGGTTCCGCCAAGGCGCCGAGCAGATCGGGCTGGAACTGATGGACAGCTTCACGCCGATCCAGCCGATCATGATCGGCGATGCCGGGCGGGCCGTGCGTTTGTCGCAAATGCTGCGCGAGCGCGGGCTGATGGTCACTGCGATTCGCCCGCCCACTGTGCCGGTCGGCAGTGCGCGATTACGCGTGACGCTGACCGCCGCCCACAGCGAGGCGCAGGTGCAACAGTTGCTGGAAGGGTTGGCAGATTGTTTCGCTCGACTGTCGTTGGAGCCAAGCCATGCGTGATCGTCTGATTTTGCTGCCCGGCTGGGGCCTTGGCGTGTCACCGCTGGAACCGCTGGCGGCGGCTTTGCGTGGCCTCGACGAATATTTGCAGGTCGAGATCGAACCGCTGCCGGAGCTGGATTGCGCTGACCTCCAAGCATGGCTCGATGAACTCGATGCGCGCATTGCGCAAGAAGTCTGGCTCGGTGGCTGGTCGCTGGGCGGCATGCTCGCCTCCGAGTTGGCGGCACGGCGCGGCGAGGCGTGCTGCGGTGTGCTGACGCTGGCGAGCAACCCTGCGTTTGTTGCGCATCAACAGTGGCCGAGCGCGATGCCCAGCGAGACTTTCGATGCGTTTCTTGCCGGTTGCCAAGCCGATCCGCGTACCACGCTCAAGCGCTTCGCTCTGCTATGTGCGCAAGGTTCGCCAGACCCGCGTGGCTTGTCGCGCTTGCTGCTCAGTGGCGCGCCCGCCACCGCCCCGACTGCCCTGATGGCGGGTCTGGAGCTGCTCTCGCAGCTGGATACACGCCAGGCGTTGCAGGCGTTTCGCGGCCCGCAGCTTCATCTGTTTGGCGGGCAGGACGCGCTGGTTCCGGCGCAAGCGGCCGGCGCACTGTTCGCGCTGTTGCCGGATATCGAAATTGGCCTGATCGAACAGGCCAGCCATGCTTTTCTGCTGGAAGATCCGCACGGAGTCGCGGGTGCGATCCAGGCGTTTCTACATGAGTGCGCTGATGACTGATCTGTCCTTTGTGCTGCCCGGGGGCTTGCCCGACAAGCGCCAGGTAGCGGCGTCTTTTTCCCGCGCAGCGGCCAGTTACGACAGCGTCGCCGAGTTTCAGCGGGAGGTCGGCACGCAGTTGCTTGAACGGTTGCCGGCGAGTTCCATGCCGTCGCGCTGGCTCGATCTTGGTTGCGGAACCGGCTATTTCACCCGGGCGCTGGCCGCACGTTTTACCCAGAGTAGCGGTGTTGCGCTGGACATTGCCGAGGGCATGCTCAATCACGCTCGGCCGTTGGGCGGAGCTGAGCATTTCATTGCCGGCGATGCCGAAAGGCTGCCGTTGCAGGATGCGAGCCTAGAGCTGATTTTCTCCAGTCTCGCGTTGCAGTGGTGCGCCGACTTCGATGCGGTGCTGAGCGAAGCCTTCCGCGTGTTGAAGCCAGGCGGGATATTTGCGTTTGCTAGTCTGTGTACAGGGACGCTGTTCGAGTTGCGTGAGAGTTGGCAGCAGGTCGACGGGCTGGTGCACGTCAATCGCTTCCGTGAATTCGTCCGCTATGAGCAGTTATGTGCTGGCAGAGGCATGCGCATCTTGGCTCTGGAGAATCAGCCGCACGTGTTGCATTACCCGGATGTGCGCAGCCTGACTCATGAGCTGAAGGCGTTGGGCGCGCACAATCTGAATCCCGGCCGGCCGGGCGGTTTGACCGGACGCGCGCGGATTCTCGGGCTGATCGATGCGTATGAGCGGTTCCGTCAGCCGGCGGGGCTGCCGGCAACGTATCAGGTGGTGTACGCCGTATTGGAGAAACCCCTATGAGCGCAGCTTATTTCATTACCGGTACCGACACCGATGTCGGCAAGACTACCGTCGCTGCCGGGTTGCTCCACGCGGCGCGGTCGGCAGGCTTGAGCACGGCGGCGGGCAAGCCGGTGGCTTCCGGGTGCGACGTCACGCCCAAAGGCTTGCGTAATTCCGATGCCTTGGCGCTGCTGGCCGAATGTTCCTTGCCGCTGACTTATCAACAGGTCAACCCGGTGGCGTTCGAGCCCGCGATCGCTCCACATCTGGCGGCGCGCGAAGCAGGTGTCGCGCTGACGGTGCAATCGCTGCTGGCGCCGATGCGCGTGATTCTGGCGATGAACGCCGATTTCACCCTAATTGAAGGCGCGGGCGGCTGGCGGGTGCCGTTAGCGGATCAGGACAATCTGTCGGACCTGGCGATCGCGCTGAAGCTGCCGGTGATTCTGGTGGTGGGTGTGAGGCTGGGCTGTATCAGTCATGCCTTGCTGACTGCCGAAGCGATTGCCCGAGATGGCCTGCAGTTGGCGGGTTGGGTGGCCAACATCATTGATCCAAAGACTTCACGACTGGAGGAAAACCTTGCGACACTGGCCGAGCGTATCCCCGCGCCGTGCCTGGGCCGAGTGCCGAAACTCAAGGCGTTGAGCGCCGAAGCGGTGGCCGAGCATTTGCAACTGGATTTGCTCGATTAAGTTTCTCGCTATGAACAGGCACTGTGCCATTAGTGTTTTTGACGGGTGTTTTGCCGGCGCGTCTGCTTCAATGGCGTCCATTGATCCTTTACAAGGACGAGCACGACTATGGAAATCTCCGGCAACACAGCTTTTTATGCAGGGCTGAGTTCGATTCAGTCCGGGCAGAACCGCGTCGACCAGGCTGCCAGCCAGATCGCCAACAACACCATCGAACGCTCGGTGACCAGCCAGTCGTCCGAAGTGCAGGTCAATCGCCTGCGCGGTGTGGATCGCGCGCAGGAATCGGATCTGACCAGCAATATCGTCGAACTGTCGCAGGGCAAGATCCAGGCAGAGCTGGGTGTGAAGGTGGCCAAGGCGTCCGACGAAGTGCTTGGGACGATTATCGACACCTTCGCCTGATTGGATTTTTTGTAAACATCGAAACGCCGCGCATGTCGCGGCGTTTTTCGTTTAAGTCTTTCTTGCTCAACCAATCTTTTTCAGAAAGCTCGTGGCCTGCGCGCAGTCACGACGATTTATCGTGTCCGCAATTTGATTAAGCCGATGACGAACGGCAAAAGAACGGCGCTTGACAAGATTTCGGCGTAAACGTATGTTTCAAACAACTGTTTGACCGTCATAACAACTCAACACGGTCGTTCATTCCCGGTTACATCAGCAGAGGTTTATCGCTATGCCTGACTACAAGGCCCCCTTGCGTGATATTCGCTTCGTTCGTGACGAGCTGCTCGGCTACGAAGCGCACTATCAGAGCCTGCCAGCGTGCGCAGATGCCACGCCGGACATGGTTGACGCCATCCTCGAGGAAGGCGCCAAGTTTTGTGAGCAGGTACTGGCGCCGCTGAACCGCGTGGGCGATCTGGAAGGTTGCACCTGGAGCGAGTCTGGCGTGAAAACCCCGACTGGCTTCAAAGAGGCATACAAGCAATTCGTCGAAGGCGGCTGGCCAAGCCTGGCTCACGACGTTGAGCACGGCGGCCAAGGCCTGCCGGAGTCGTTGGGTCTGGCAGTCAGCGAAATGGTTGGCGAAGCCAACTGGTCGTGGGGCATGTACCCAGGCCTGTCGCACGGTGCGATGAACACCATCTCCGAGCACGGCACCCCTGAGCAGCAGGAAGCCTATCTGACCAAACTGGTCTCCGGCGAATGGACCGGCACCATGTGCCTGACCGAACCGCACTGCGGCACCGACCTGGGCATGCTGCGCACCAAGGCCGAGCCTCAGGCCGACGGTTCCTACAAAGTGTCCGGCACCAAGATCTTCATCTCGGCCGGTGAACACGACATGGCCGACAACATCGTCCACATCGTACTGGCCCGCCTGCCGGACGCACCGGCTGGCACCAAAGGCATCTCGTTGTTCATCGTGCCGAAATTCCTGCCAAACGCCGATGGCACCCTTGGTGCGCGCAACGCCGTGAGCTGCGGTTCGCTGGAACACAAGATGGGTATCCACGGCAACGCCACCTGCGTGATGAACTTCGACGGCGCCACCGGTTACCTGATCGGCCCGGCGAACAAAGGTCTGAACTGCATGTTCACCTTTATGAACACCGCTCGTCTCGGTACCGCGCTGCAAGGCTTGGCCCACGCTGAAATCGGCTTCCAGGGCGGCCTGAAGTACGCTCGCGATCGCCTGCAAATGCGCTCGCTGACTGGCCCGAAAGCGCCGGACAAAGCCGCTGACCCGATCATCGTTCACCCAGACGTGCGCCGCATGCTGTTGACCATGAAGGCGTTCGCCGAAGGCAACCGCGCGATGGTCTACTTCACCGCCAAACAAGTCGACATCGTCAAATACGGCGTCGATGAAGAAGAGAAGAAGAAGGCCGATGCACTGCTGGCGTTCATGACTCCGATCGCCAAAGCGTTCATGACCGAAGTCGGTTTCGAAGCCGCCAACCACGGCGTGCAGATCTACGGCGGCCACGGCTTCATCGCCGAGTGGGGCATGGAGCAGAACGTTCGCGACAGCCGCATTTCGATGCTGTACGAAGGCACCACCGGTATTCAGGCCCTCGACTTGCTCGGCCGTAAAGTGCTGATGACTCAAGGCGAAGCTCTGAAGGGCTTCACCAAGATCGTCCACAAGTTCTGCCAGACCAACGAAGGCAACGAAGCCGTTCAGGAATTCGTCGCACCGCTGGCTGCACTGAATAAAGAGTGGGGCGAGCTGACCATGAAGGTCGGTATGGCGGCCATGAAGGATCGCGAAGAAGTTGGCGCTGCCTCCGTGGACTACCTGATGTACTCCGGTTATGCCTGCCTGGCCTACTTCTGGGCTGACATGGCACGTCTGGCTGCGGAAAAACTGGCTGCCGGCACCAGCGACGAGGCGTTCTACACCGCCAAGCTGCAAACCGCGCGCTTCTACTTCCAGCGCATCCTGCCACGTACTCGCACACACGTGGCCACTATGCTGTCGGGCGCTGGCAACCTGATGGACATGAAAGAAGAAGACTTCGCACTGGGCTACTAACCCTTAGCGCAGTCTGACGAAACCGCTGCTCCCGTTCGGGAGCAGCGGTTTTTTTGTTTGCGGATCGCTCAGATAGTCGGGCTTTCGGCCGTTACAGAGAACGTGTGTGATCTGGATCACATTGTGTGGGCTTGGTCGCACTTTGCAGGCACAATGCCATCTCTTTGCTATGACGGGTCGGAGCTTACCCTTGCCGCGTTCTTCCGCTGTACGTTTCAGTCATTTCCTGCCTTCACTGCTGTTATTGCTTGCGGGGCTGGCGGCTGCGTATGTCAAAGATCTCAGCGTGTTTTTCACGTCCCTGTTCAACGTCTTGCCGACCCTGGTTCTGCTGCTCGGCGGGGCGTATTGCGCGGTGTACCGACGTCAGCGCGAACTGTTTCTGATGCTCACGGTGTACATCGCCTATTTCCTGCTCGATACCCAGACCGACTTTTACCGTGACAACGGCAAGGTTCGCGAAGACGCTGCGGTGGTGTTCCATCTGGTTTGCCTGCTGCTACCGTTGTTATTCGGGCTGTTCGCCGCATGGCAGGAACGCACCCATCTGTTTCAGGACATGGTCGCCCGGTTCGCCGTATTGCTGGCATTCGGCAGCGTGGCGCTGGGGCTGGAGCAAAGTTATCCGCAGGCGCTGCTGTTGTGGCTGTCGGAAATCCGCTGGCCGGCGCTGCACGGCGCGTGGATGAGCCTGATCCAGTTGTCCTACCCGGTGTTCATTTCGGCCTTCCTTTTACTGGCCTGGCAATACTGGCGTAACCCGCGCCCGTTGCACGCGGCGCAACTGGTCGGCTTGCTCGGTGTGTTCTGGATGTTGCCGAAAACCTTCATTCTGCCGTTCACCCTCAACATCATGTGCAGCCAGGTGATGCTGATGATCGCAGCCGCAGTTGCGCATGAAGCCTATCAAATGGCCTTTCGCGACGAACTCACCGGCCTGCCCGGTCGTCGCGCGCTCAACGAACGGATGCAACGCCTGGGGCGCAACTATGTGTTGGCGATGAGCGACGTCGATCACTTCAAGAAATTCAACGACACCCACGGCCACGATGTCGGTGATCAGGTCCTGCGCCTGGTCGCCAGCAAACTGTCGAAAATCAGCGGTGGCGGTAGGGCGTATCGCTACGGCGGTGAGGAATTTGCCTTGGTGTTCGCAGGCAAAACTCTTGAGGAATGCATGCCGCACCTGGAAGTGATCCGTGAATCGATCGCGTCCTACAGCATTCAGTTACGCAACCAGGAAAACCGCCCGCAGGATGATCAGCAAGGTCGCCAGCGCCGTAGCGGTTCCGGCGCGTCGGCGGTGTCAGTGACGGTGAGTATCGGTGTCGCCGAACGCGTCGAACAGCGTACTCCGGAAGAAGTGCTCAAGTCCGCCGACCAGGCGTTGTACAGCGCCAAGGGTGCCGGGCGTAACTGCGTCATGGCATTCGGGCAGAACCGTCGCGGCGCGGTGCGCATGGATACCGCTGCGGGTTGAGTGATGATGGCGCATTCAGCGCCCGCACAATGATTGTCGGGCGGGATGGCCGCCAGTAGGTTGCTGAAATCTGCTGACGGAGAAGCCACCATGCCCGAGTACAAAGCTCCCCTGCGCGACATGCGCTTTCTGATTGATCACGTCTTCGACTTCCACACCAGTTACGCCAGTCTCGGCGCGCATGACGCCAGCCCGGACATGATCAACGCGATCCTCGAAGAGGGCGCAAAGTTCTGCGAGAACGTTCTGGCACCGCTCAATCGCAGCGGCGACGAAGAGGGCTGCCATTTCGACAATGGTGTGGTGACAACGCCTACAGGCTTCAAGCAGGCTTTCGCACAATACGTCGAGGGCGGCTGGCACGGGTTGGCGGCCGATCCAGCTTACGGTGGCCAAGGGCTGCCGAGTTCGCTGGGGCTGGTGATCAGCGAGATGGTCGGCTCCAGTAACACGTCCTGGGGCATGTACCCGGGCCTGACCCACGGCGCGATGTCGGCGATCCACGCCCACGGCACCGCCGAACAGAAAGACACCTACCTGAGCAAACTCACCGCTGGCCAGTGGACCGGTACCATGTGCCTGACCGAAGCCCACTGCGGTACCGATCTGGGGATCATCAAGACCCGCGCGGTGCCTCGGGCCGACGGCAGTTACGCGATCACCGGCAGCAAGATTTTCATTTCCGCCGGCGAGCATGACCTGAGCGACAACATCATCCATTTGGTATTGGCCAAGTTGCCGGACGCACCGGCTGGAACCAAGGGCATTTCCCTGTTTATCGTGCCCAAGTTCCTGCCCGATGCAGCAGGCGAAGCGGGAGAGCGCAATGGCGTTTCCTGCGGCTCGATCGAGCACAAGATGGGCATCAAGGCTTCAGCCACCTGTGTGCTGAACTTCGATGCCGCCACCGGTTACCTGATCGGCGAGCCGAACAAGGGCCTCAACTGCATGTTCACCATGATGAACCACGCGCGGCTCGGCACCGGCATGCAGGGGCTGTGTCTGGGCGAGGCGAGTTTTCAGGGGGCGATCAAGTACGCCAACGACCGCCTGCAGATGCGCGCGCTGACAGGTGCCAAAGCGCCGGAAAAACCTGCCGACCCGATCATCGTCCACCCGGACGTGCGACGCATGCTGCTGACCATGAAAGCCTTCAATGAAGGCAATCGCGCGCTGACCTATTTCACCGCGCAGATGCTTGATGTCGCGCACCTGAACAGCGATGCCCAGGCGCGTCAGGAAGCCGAAGACCTGTTGGCATTCCTTACGCCGATCTGCAAGGCGTTCATGACCGACACCGGGCTGGAAGTGACCAACCACGGGATGCAGGTGTTCGGCGGCCATGGCTTCATCCGTGAGTGGGGCATGGAGCAACTGGTGCGCGACTGCCGGATTGCGCCGATTTACGAGGGCACCAACGGCATTCAGGCGCTCGACCTGCTCGGGCGCAAGGTGCTGGGCAGTCAGGGCAAGCTGCTGCGCGGCTTCACCAAAATCGTCCACAAATTCTGCGCAGCGCACGCCGGACACGCGCAGTTGGGCAACTTCGTCGAGCAACTCAACGGGCTCAATCAACAGTGGGGCGATCTGACCATGAAGGTCGGCATGGCCGCGATGAAGAATCCGGACGAAGTCGGCGCGGCGTCTGTCGATTACCTGATGTACAGCGGTTACATCATCCTTGGCTACCTGTGGCTGCGCATGGCGTTGGTTGCTCAGGCACAACTGGACGCAGGCGAGGGCGAGGCTGATTTCCTGAAGGGCAAATTGGCAACGTGCGAGTTTTACTTCAAGCGCTTGTTGCCGCGCACAGCGGCGCATCGGGCGGCGATCGAAGCGGGGAGTGATTGTTTGATGAATCTGTCGGCGCAGGCGTTTGCTTTGTAGGGCAGATAGAAAGATCACTACGATATTTTTCCAGTGACCAAAAATAACAAACCAGTCACCGGTTGACCCTATGTGTCGCAAAAGTTGTTGAGGTACACTCGGGCTCAGAAAATATCATTCCACGAACCACCTGTTTAGATCTTGCGAGGTTTGCCATGGCTGACTACAAAGCGCCGCTGCGCGATATGCGCTTCGTCCTCAATGAAGTGTTCGAGGTCGCCAAACTCTGGGCCGAGCTGCCTGCGCTGGCCGAGACCGTCGACGCCGAAACCGTTGAAGCGATTCTCGAAGAGGCCGGCAAGGTCACCAGCAAAAGTATCGCGCCACTGAGCCGTGCCGCTGACGAGGAAGGTTGTCATTGGGCGGACGGTGCCGTCACTACTCCGGCGGGTTTCCCACAGGCTTATCAGACTTATGCCGAAGGCGGCTGGGTCGGCGTCGGCGGTGATCCGGCCTACGGCGGCATGGGCATGCCCAAAGCCGTGTCGGCGCAGGTCGAAGAAATGGTCAACTCCGCCAGCCTGGCGTTCGGTCTGTACCCGATGCTGACCGCCGGCGCCTGCCTGTCGATCAACGCCCACGCCAGTGAAGAACTGAAAGCTGCGTACCTGCCGAACATGTACGCCGGCATCTGGGCCGGTTCCATGTGCCTGACCGAGCCGCACGCCGGAACCGATCTGGGCATCATTCGCACTAAAGCCGAACCTCAGGCCGATGGTTCCTACAAGGTCAGCGGCACCAAGATCTTCATCACCGGTGGTGAACACGACCTCACCGAGAACATCATTCATCTGGTACTGGCCAAGCTGCCGGACGCGCCGGCCGGTCCAAAAGGCATTTCGCTGTTCCTGGTGCCAAAGTTCATGGTCAATGCCGACGGCAGCCTCGGCGCACGCAACCCGGCCAACTGCGGTTCGATCGAACACAAAATGGGCATCCAGGCCTCGGCAACCTGCGTGATGAACTTCGACGAAGCGGTCGGCTATCTGGTGGGCGAGCCGAACAAAGGTCTGGCCGCGATGTTCACCATGATGAACTACGAGCGTCTGGGCGTCGGAATTCAGGGCCTGGCCACGGGCGAGCGCTCCTATCAGAACGCTGTTGAATACGCGCGCGATCGCCTGCAGAGCCGTTCGCCAACCGGCGCGCAGAACAAGGACAAAGTCGCTGATCCGATCATCGTTCACCCGGACGTGCGACGCATGTTGCTGACCATGAAAGCCTCGAACGAAGGCGGCCGGGCATTTTCCACTTACGTCGCGATGCAATTGGACACCGCCAAGTTCAGCGAAGATGCAACCACCCGCAAGCGCGCGGAAGACCTGGTGGCGTTGCTGACGCCGGTGGCGAAAGCCTTTCTCACCGATCTGGGGCTGGAAACCACCGTCCACGGGCAGCAGGTCTTCGGCGGCCACGGCTACATCCGCGAATGGGGCCAAGAGCAACTGGTGCGCGATGTACGCATCACGCAGATCTACGAGGGCACCAACGGCATTCAGGCGCTGGATCTGGTCGGGCGCAAGATCGTCGGCAGCGGCGGCGCGTTTTACCAGCTATTCGCTGACGAGATCCGTCATTTCACCGCAACCGCCAGCGCCGACCTGGGCGAGTTCACCAAGCCGTTGAACGATGCCGTCGACACTCTCGACGAACTGACTGCGTGGTTGCTGGATCGGGCGAAAAACAATCCGAACGAAATCGGCGCAGCCTCGGTCGAATATTTGCAAGCATTCGGTTACACCGCTTACGCCTACATGTGGGCGTTGATGGCCAAAGCCTCGCTCGGCAAGGAAGCCCAAGACGACTTCTATGCGAGCAAGCTGGGTACCGCACGCTTCTATTTCGCCCGTCTGCTGCCGCGCATCCACTCGTTGAGCGCGTCGGTAAAGGCCGGCAGTGAGTCGCTGTTTCTGCTGGATGCAGCGCAGTTCTGATCCTGTGCTCGTCCTGTAAGCATTCGCTTACATGACGCGCTGCTGTTCTCCCATATGCATATATTGGATCCACGGCTAATCTACGTTTCATGGACGTCGCGCAGGAAGCGCAAAGTAAACAACACGGACACGTAGGATTCTGCCAGGGTGGCGGAGTGAAATGGATGTCAGGGAAACAGTCTGCAAAGCCCCGCTTCGGCGGGGTTTTCTTTTGCCTGAAGAAAAATATCAGGCGATAGGATCGAGCGGTGCCTTTGCTTCGCGGTCGATCACCTCCTCAAGCAATGTCTGCAGCAGTGCCAACGAGGCCTGCTGGCGTTGCACATCGCGGCACACCAGGCCGACTTTAAGTGGCACGCGAGGCTCGCTGAGCGGTTTCCACAGCAAATCAACATCGTCGTATTCCTTTTGCGAACGTCCCGGTAGCACCGTCGCCAGCCTGGTGTGCGGCAGGCTGTCGAGAATCCCCAGCATATTGTTCAGCTCGGCCTGCACCTGCGGACGGCGCCCGAGGCTGGTCAGTTGCGCCTGCCAAATCTGCCGAATCTGGAATTCCTCACCGAGCAACAGCATCGGCAGTTCGGCAGCCTGGCGCATCGAGACTTTCTTGAACTCGCGCAACGGATGATCCGCCGGAATGACCAGCGTCAGTTCGTCTTCATACAGCAACACGCCGTGCAGCCCGGGTTGGCGCGGCGGCAGATAACTGATGCCAATGTCCAGCGAACCGTTGAGCAGGCGCCGTTCGATTTCCAGCCCGGTCAGCTCGTAGATCTGCACCACCAGATGCGGCTGCGCCCTGCGCACACGCTCGAGCATTTGCGGCACGAGGCTGGTGTGTACCGTTTGCAGCACGCCGATCGCCAGGGTCCGCAACGCCTGCCCCTTGAAATTGCCCAACGCCTCGCGCGCCCGCTGCAAGCCATCGAGCAGCGGTAATGCGTGGTTATACAAGGTGTGCGCAGCCAGGGTCGGCAGCAGACGCTTGCTGCTGCGTTCGAACAGCGTCACGTCGAGGTTTTGCTCCAGCTGACGGATCTGTTGCGACAGCGCTGGTTGCGAGATCGACAGGCGTTCCGCCGCCCGGCCGACGTGTCCTTCTTCGTAGACCGCGACGAAATAACGCAGTTGTTTGAAATCCATAAGTAGTGCTTATCGAAATGGCTGGGAAATCGAAATGGCCTGATGCCGTTTGCGCGCCTAGTCTAAACGCATTCACAAGGCTTACAGGGCCAGAAAACGTGATGAATTCCATTTGCTTCGTTAGTACTTACATAGGCAGTTCAAAAAACCTCAAGCGAGGTTTTTTCGCATGAATTTGTTCAGTTTGCGGCGCCAGACGCCGAGTCTGGACGACCTCACCTTCGAGGCGGGGCCATCCGCTATGACCGACCACCTCAATGCCCAACGCCTGATGCCCAGTGTTGAACGACCGCATCAAGTGTTCGTTCGGGGCCAGGGTTCCTGGCTGTGGGACAGCAATGATCGCGCCTACCTGGACTTTTCCCAGGCTGGCGGCGCCAACAGCCTTGGCCACAGCCCCACGGCGTTGGTCAAAGCCATCGCCAATCAGGCCCAGGCGCTGATCAACCCAGGCTTC
This sequence comes from Pseudomonas sp. NPDC079367, assembly GCF_044542195.1. Taxonomy (NCBI): domain Bacteria; kingdom Pseudomonadati; phylum Pseudomonadota; class Gammaproteobacteria; order Pseudomonadales; family Pseudomonadaceae; genus Pseudomonas; species Pseudomonas sp. NPDC079367. Next base: position 69,032 of record NZ_JBITTW010000016.1, on the reverse strand, counting down.
AATCTGCATAATCGCGGCATGCTCAGCCTCGCCGAACGCTTGTGCGCCAGCACCTCCAGCGATCAGGCGTACCTGCTCAACAGTGGCAGCGAGGCTTGTGACGCGGCAATCAAACTGGCGCGCAAATGGGGCCAACTGCATCGCAGCGGGGCTTCGCGGATCATCGTGGCGCAGCAGGGTTGCCATGGCCGCAGTCTGCCGACGATTGATCGGGTGCCATTCAACGACTTGCCGGCGCTGCATGCGGCGGTCGACGCGCAAACCGTAGCAGTCATGCTTGAACCGATCCAGAGCGATGCCGGAGTTATCCCCGCGACCGAGCACTACCTCAAAGGCGTCGAGCGGCTGTGCCGCGAGTTGGGCATTCTGCTCATTCTCGACGAAGTGCAGACCGGCATCGGCCGCTGCGGCACCTTGCTCGCCGAGCAGTCCTACGGCATTCGCGCCGATATCGTTGTGCTCGGCAAAGGACTCGGCGGCGGCTTGCCGCTGGCGGCGTTGCTGGCGCGGGGCAAGGCCTGCTGTTTTGCCGTTGGGGAGCTGGGCGGCACCCATCACGGCAACGCACTGATGACTGCGGCCGGTCTGGTGGTACTCGACAGCGTGCACGACCGAAGCTTCCTCCAGCAGGTCAAGGACAATGGCCAGCATCTGCGCGAAGGCCTTGCACGACTGGCGCACCGCTATGGCCATGGTGAGTTGCGCGGCCAAGGCCTGTTCTATGGGTTGACGCTATCGGCAGATTGCGCCGATGCCGTCGTGCACGCCGCACTGCACGAGGGCCTGATATTGAACGCCGCGCAACCCGACTGCCTGCGCTTCACCCCGGCGCTCACGGTCAGCAATGCCAACATCGACGAAATGCTCCTGCGTCTGGGCCGTGCCTTCTCACGAGTGCACACCGCCCAATTGCAATGCCGCAAGGGTATCGCCGTCTGAGCTGAAGTCCCCCAACCGATTTCCCGAACCGTCTCGCGGTATAACGCACGCCCCACGCCTGATTCTTTTGGCGTGGGGCATTTTTTTTGTGGTGCTGGCGATCAAATAGCAAGCGTAATGAACCCTGACGAACGGCGCAGGTCGATTAGCTTGTATGGCTCAAGTGAGCCAACCCCCATTCAGGAGCTGCCCCATGGATTTCATTCGTATCATCATCGCTATTCTGTTGCCGCCACTGGGCGTGTTTCTGCAGGTCGGGTTTGGCGGGGCGTTCTGGCTGAACATTCTGCTGACGCTGTGCGGTTACATTCCGGGGATCGTGCATGCGGTGTATATCATCGCCAAGCGCTGAGTCCGGTAGCGTCTACCAGACCGCTTTCGCGAGCAGGCGCGCTCCCACAGGGAATTTGTGATTGAAGCAGATCCAATGAGGGAGCGAGCCTGCTCGCGAACGGGGCGATACGGTTTTCAGTCAGTCAGCTCCATCACCCGCCGATAAAACATCCATTCCTGTTCCAGCGCATGCGCCTGGTTGGCCGCGCGGCGAAAGCCGTGGCGTTCGTCGGGGTAGTAATGCGCCTCGACCGGGATGCCGTTGTGCTCCAGCGCCGCGACCATGGCGCGGGTCTGTTGCGGCACGACCACCGCGTCCAGTTCACCCTGAAAGAAAATCACCGGGACGCGGATGTTATCTGCGTGCAGCAGCGGAGTGCGGGCGGCATAGCGTTCGGCATCCAGATCGGGGTCGCCGATCAGCCAGTCCAGATAATCACCCTCGAACTTGTGCGTAGCCCGGGCCAAAGCGACCGGGTCGCTGACACCGTAGAGGCTGGCGCCTGCGCGGAAAACCTGTCTGAACGCCAGTGCGCACAGCGTTGTGTAGCCGCCCGCACTGCCACCACGAATGAACGCACGGTCGCCGTCGATCATCTCCCTGCCGGCAAGGTAATCGACCACGGCGCAGGCATCCTCGACATCCACCTCGCCCCAGCGCAGATGCAGCGCTTGCCGATATTCGCGGCCATAACCGCTACTGCCGCGATAGTTGAGGTCGGCCACCGCAAAACCCCGCTGCGTCCAGTACTGGATGCGCGGGTCGAGCATCGGATAGCACGCCGACGTCGGGCCACCATGGATAAACACCAGCAATGGCGGTTTCGCTTCACCGTTCATGGCCGGGTAGAAGAAACCGTGCGCCTCGCCGGATCCGCTGGGATAGCGCAAGGTCTGCGGGCGGCTGAAGTGCTCGGCGGGCAACGGAGCCACGCCGCCGGCCAATACCTTCACTGCGTGAGACACGCGATCAATGGCAATGACTGCCGACGGACTGACCGGCGATGCGGCGATGCAATAGATGAATTGTTGGTCCATTGCCAAGTGACGGAAGCGGCTGTAGTCGCCGCTGAAGTCTTCACTGCCAAGGGCCAGGCGACCGAAACCACCCTCGCTCCAGCTGGCTAAATATTGATCGCCGACAGGCAACCAGGTGCAGCCACCAAGCTGCCACGGCGCGGGCGCATGATCCGCCTCGGCACAGGCCAGCGCTTGCAGACCATCAGACGTTTCGACCCACGGCTGCCAGTAGCCGCCACGATCCGTCAGGCAGTAGAGTCGCCCGTCGGTGCCGAAGCGCGGCTGCTGAATCGACTCCTCCATCTGCTCGCCGGCAATACAACGGGGCGCAGAAAAATCACCTTCCGCGAGCATCAAACGCGTCGATGTCCACGGTTGATGCGGGCGGCTCCACTCGATCCACGCCAACCGCTGGCCGTCGGGGCTGAGCGTTGGCGACGCATAAAAGTCGGCGCCTTCTGCCAACACCTGTCGCGTGCCGTTCGCCGGATCGATCGCCACCAGCCGATGCTGATCCTGCTGTTCCTCAACCGCCAACACCCGGCCAGCGGCAAACTGCAGATCACCGTAGCGACAGTCAGTCGACGTCAGCGCGGCCGGCTCGCCATCCAGCGCCTGCCGATACATCTGCTGATCCGCTTCATTGACGAAAACCACGCCGTCGGGCGTCAGACAAAACGCGCCACCGCCATATTCATACACGCGGCTACGTACGCTGAAGACATCCGGTGTCAGACGTTTCGCCACGCCATCGTGCCAATGCCAGATCCGGCACGCGGCGTCCTCGGGGCGATATTCATTCCAGAACAAGCCGTGGGCGCCGAGCTGCAGTTCGGCGAAGTCGGTGCCGGCGGCGACGGCTTGGGCGGCGCTGAAAGGCTCAGCCCTTGGCGATGAGGCGTGAGTTTCGTTCATTGCGAAAGGCCAATTGTTCGATGGATTGAGTGGCGGTCTCGGCTTCTTCGCGGGCCTTGAGGATCACGCCGTGGTGTTCGGACTTGCTGCACACCGGGTCGGCATTACTGGCATCGCCGGTGAGCATGAACGCTTGGCAGCGACAGCCGCCGAAGTCTTTTTCTTTCTCGTCGCAAGAGCGGCAGGGCTCCGGCATCCAGTCGTAACCGCGAAAGCGATTGAAGCCGAACGAGTCATACCAGATGTGCTGCATGCTGTGATCGCGCACGTTGGGAAACTGCACTGGCATCTGGCGAGCGCCATGGCAGGGCAGGGCCGTGCCGTCCGGGGTGACGGTCAGAAAGATGCTGCCCCAGCCGTTCATGCAGGCTTTCGGGCGTTCTTCGTAGTAGTCGGGGGTGACGAAAATCAGCTTGCACGGATGCCCTTCGGCTTCCAGTTTGGCCCGGTATTCGTTAGTGATGCGTTCGGCGCGTACCAGTTGCTCCCTGGTCGGCAACAGGCCGACACGGTTGAGCTGCGCCCAACCGTAGAACTGGCAAGTGGCGAGTTCGACGAAATCGGCCTCCAGCGCAATGCACAGCTCGATGATGCGGTCGATCTTGTCGATGTTGTGCCGATGGGTGACGAAGTTCAGCACCATCGGGTAGCCGTGGGCCTTCACCGCCCGGGCCATTTCCAGCTTTTGCGCGAAGGCCTTTTTCGAGCCGGCGAGCAAATTGTTCACTTGCTCGTCACTGGCCTGGAAGCTGATCTGGATATGATCGAGCCCGGCCTTTTTGAAGTCGCTGATTTTCTGCTCGGTCAGGCCAATGCCGGAGGTGATCAGGTTGGTGTAGAAACCCAATTGCCGCGCTTCGTGAATCAGTTCGGCAAGATCCTGGCGCACCAATGGTTCGCCACCGGAAAAGCCCAGCTGCGCCGCGCCCATTTCTCGCGCTTCGCGGAAAACCTTGATCCACTGTTCCGTTGTCAGTTCTTTGCCCTGCTCGGCGAAATCCAGCGGATTGGAGCAATACGGGCATTGCAGCGGGCAGCGGTAGGTCAGCTCGGCGAGCAGCCACAGCGGCAGGCCGACTTGCGGTTTTGCCGGTAGATCAGGCAAGGGTGAGCCAGTGTTGCTCACGGGCAACCTCCATGAATTGCTCGATGTCGTCACCGAGCTCGGGCACGCCTGGGAACTGCTCGTCGAGTTTGGCAATGATCGCCGCGACATCGCGCTCACCGTCAATCAAGCCGCCGATCAGCGCGGCCGTCTCGTTGAGCTTGATCATGCCTTCCGGGTACAGCAACACGTGGCCTTTCTGCGCTGGCTCGTACTGGAAGCGGTAGCCGGGACGCCAGCTCGGGACTTTGCTGCGGTCGAAACTCATAAGCTGATTCCTTTATGCCAGACCCTTTGATCGGTGACGCTGTGATACGGCGCACGGTTCAGTTCGTAGGCCATGCTCATGGCATCGAGCATGCTCCAAAGAATGTCCAGTTTGAACTGGAGAATTTCCAGCATGCGCTCCTGACCTTCGCGAGTCTTGTAGTGCTCAAGGGTGATCGCCAGCCCATGCTCGACATCACGCCGCGCCTGACCGAGTCGGGTGCGGAAATATTCGTAACCGGCCGGGTCGATCCACGGGTAATGCTGCGGCCAGCTGTCCAGGCGCGACTGATGGATCTGAGGCGCGAACAGTTCGGTCAGCGAGCTGCTGGCCGCCTCCTGCCAACTGGCGCGACGGGCAAAGTTGACGTAGGCATCGACGGCGAAACGCACGCCGGGCAGCACCAGCTCCTGGGAGCGCAATTGATCCGGGTCGAGGCCGACCGCCTGGCCGAGACGCAGCCAGGCTTCGATACCGCCATCTTCACCGGGCGCGCCGTCGTGGTCGAGCAGACGCTGAATCCACTCGCGACGGATCTCTCTATCCGGGCAGTTGGCGAGGATCGCCGCGTCTTTCAGGGGAATGTTCACCTGATAGTAGAAGCGGTTGGCGACCCAGCCCTGAATCTGTTCGCGGGTCGCGCGGCCTTCGTACATCGCCACATGATAGGGGTGGTAGATGTGGTAGTAGGCGCCTTTGGCGCGCAGGGCCGCTTCGAATTCGGCGGGGGACAGCGGGGTGTCGATCATTGCGGTTCTCCGGGGAACAACCGTTGAAATCCTGGGTGTCTGTTCGGACGCCTTCGCGAGCAAGCCCGCTCCCACATTGGATCTGTGGCGTACACAAAACTCCTGTGGGAGCAGGCTTGCTCGCGAAGGGGCCGGTCGCTACAACACAATACTCATGCCATCAAACGCCACTTCAACATTGCGCCGCGCGAGTTCTGCGCGCTCGGCCGAATCCTCGTCGAGAATCGGGTTGGTGTTGTTGATGTGGATAAGCACCTTGCGCTGCTCAGGCAACTGCTCCAGCACTTCGAGCATGCCGCCCGGGCCGCTCTGGGCCAAGTGGCCCATCTCGCGACCGGTGCGGGTGCCGACGCCACGGCGCTGCATTTCATCGTCATCCCACAGCGTGCCGTCGACCAGCAGGCAATCGCTGCCCGCCATGATTTCCAGCAGCGGCGCATCGACCTTCCCCAGCCCTGGCGCGTAGAACAGCTTGCCGCCGGTGTTGAGGTCTTCAACGATCAAGCCGATGTTGTCGCCCGGATGCGGATCGAAGCGATGCGGCGAATACGGCGGCGCGGCGCTGCGCAACGGCAATGGTGTAAAACGCAGATTCGGGCACGCCGCTACGGTGAAGCTCTGGTCGAGTTCGATGCGATTCCAGTCCAGCCCGCCGTTCCAGTGCGTGAGCATTTTGAACAGCGGAAAACCGGTGCTCAGGTCTTCGTGAACCATGTCCGTGCACCACACCTGATGCGGGCAGCCTTCGCGCAGGCTGAGCAGGCCGGTGGTGTGGTCGATCTGGCTGTCCATCAGAATGATCGCGCTGATGCCGGTGTCGCGCAGGGCCCGGCCCGGTTGCATCGGGGCGAAGCTTTGCAGTTGCGCGCGGATGTCTGGCGAGGCGTTGCACAGCACCCAGTTCACGCCGTCATCGGAAATGGCGATGGACGATTGGGTGCGTGCCCTGGCATTCAGGCTGCCGTCGCGAAAGCCTGCGCAGTTGACGCAGTTGCAGTTCCACTGCGGAAAACCGCCACCGGCGGCCGAACCCAGAATCTGGACGAACATGAACGCTCCATCATTTCAACGCGGAAAATAAAACGCCTCGGCGAGCCGAGGCGTTGCACTGCAATTCTACGTAAGCAGAACTCAGCGGCTGGCGAAGTACATGGTGACTTCGAAGCCGATACGCAGGTCGGTGTAAGCAGGTTTGGTCCAGGCCATGAGATGTCTCCTTCTGAGGGTTGGGATAGCGCTATCCATAGGTATAGTCCACGGCAGCGCGACGATGTTCCAATTAGTTAGGCGGCTATGTTACTCAAAATTTCAGCGTAATGACCCGTGAATCTTTGAGAAAGCTCCTTGCAGCCCCGGTAATGATCAGTTTGCCGCTTGCCACGGCGCGCCCGGTACCGATTCATTGGCCAGGCAGTGGTGGCCGCCGTCCGCATTGATCAGCCGTTGCGCAGCGGCCAGTAAAGCCTGGCGATCAACCTGCCGGATGGCTGTGACAAGTTGCTCACGGTAATCCGACGAGTGGCCGCCGAGTTTGACCTGCCACAGGAATTCGGCCGCATCCCTGGCCGACAGCGTGGCGTCGTCGAACTGATCGGCGAGGCTTTGGCTCTGTTGCTTCAGGCTAGCGTCGTCGAGCTTTTCGATCAGCGCTGGAATGTCCTTGAAGAACGCTTGCATGTGTTCGAGCAACTTGACCGCCGAGGCCGTCGGCGATTGCACGCCGAAGACCATTGCCGTCGTCCCATGCAACTGACGTAGCGCGCTGAACACGGCGTAACCCAATTGCAGCTCGACGCGCAGGCGCTGGTAGAAAGGTGTCTGGCACAACTGTGCGAGCAGGCGCCAAGCGGCTTCATCAGCGATATCGTGGTTGGTCGGGCAGATGAGCAGCAAGGCATGTTCACTGGAAGCGGTGTCGATCTTGCTCCAGCGGTATCCGCCGTTGCCGTGCGGGGCAATCGGCAGTTGATTGTCCGGTGTGCCGGGAATGCGGCTGAGCGCCAGGCCCATGGCTGATTGGGTTTGCTGGTTCAGGCCAAGAGCCAGGCCGTCCCAGCGGGCAGTGGTCCACAGCTGCTTGATGTCATCGCTGGATTCAATCGTGGGCAGGGACTTTTCCGGTAGAGCTTCGAGTAGTTGGCGGATCGGCATCGAGGGTGTTTGCGCCTCGTCGCGCGGCGAATCGGCGTCGATGGCTGTCAGACATTGCAGCGCATGTTCGAGGACGCTCGGCATCGGTTCCTGTAGTCCGGTCATTTTCAGCACCCATTGGTTACCTGGGGCGCTGAAAGACAGATCCACTCCGGCTTCAGCCGCATCCTGCCGCGTCTGGCGCAGACTACGCTGCAATCTCGAGCGCAGATCTGCGCCGGCCGCCGCCTCGACCTGCCAGCGCAAATAAATCGCCCCTTCATCGCTGTGGTCCGGCAGCGCTTGGCTGAACTGCATCGGCGAGCGTTCGCGACGGCTGCGCGAGCGATCCTGGGCGAACGTGCGCAGGCCGCGGTGGGCGCTGGTCTGGCCGCGAATCAGCCCGGCGTTGGTCAACGGTTCACTGGTGTGCAGGAACGGGTTGGCGGCGGGCGGGTGCCAATGATCGCTGAAGTTATCCACAACACCGATTTCGCTCAGGATGTGCTCTAGTGCGGCGGCGCCCGATTCGGTCAGGCCGAATGCTTGCTGCTCGATGTCGAGGCGCGCCAGTTGCAAGGCCCCGCTGACTTGCTGCTGGCGCTGAAGCAGGGCGGCGTATTCCTCGCGCAAAGGCGTCCAGTCCTGTCGGGTGAAGAAACTCAGCCAGTCCAGCAGGTATTCGCCAATGGCGTTCAATTGCTCGCCGTCGGCATGGAATTGAAGATGCAGCAGTGCTTGCCCGGCGAATTGATAGATCGGTGCGGCCTTCAGGCTTTCTGCCAATTTCTGTTGTTGCAGGTGTGCGAGCAAACCACCGGGTTTTGCGCTGTTCAACCAATGGCACAAAAAGGCCATCGCCTCTGCGGATGACTCGGGTAGGCCATCGAAAGCGATTAACAGGTTCGCGTGAGCGCCGACCTGTTGATAACTTTTTACCGTCAGCGGTGGCGGGGCGACTTGGGCAACTTCATCCCCAACCGGCAACACCGCAGTCAATTGCTGCGCCAACTCCCGAAGCTCATCGATAGTGTGCGGCCCGACCAGACTGAGGGTCATTTGCCCGGTTCGATAAAAGCGCTGATGGAAATCTTTCAGCGCCGACTGAAACCCCGGCGACTCCACCTGCAAGCTGTCCCGATTGCCCGCATGAAATCCACGCAGCGGGTGCTGCGCGGGTAAACCGTCATACAAGGCAAACTGCTGCTGCGCTGTCGGATCCTGCGACCAGGCGACAAATTCCGCCTGCAATACTTCCCGTTCACGCAGTTGATCGTCCAGATTCATACGCGGCCGGGCAAGCATGTCTGACAGACGCTCCAGCCCCGCGCTGAAAGACGACACAGGCAGCTCGAAGAAAAAATCCGTGGTGCGTTCGCGGGTGCTGGCGTTGACCTGTCCGCCGTGACGTTGCACGTAGGCCATCAGCCCTTCATCTGTGGGAAAACGCTCGGTGCCGAGAAACAGCAAGTGCTCAAGAAAATGCGCCAGCCCCGGCCATGCCAACGGCACGTCATGGCTGCCGGCCGCCACGCGCAACGCGGCGGCGCTGCGCTTGAGGGCGGGCACATGGCGCAGGGTCACGCGCAAGCCGTTGGCCAGAGTTTCTGTGTGAGGGCGAGGATGAGTCGGCGCAGGCATGGGCACTTCCAGAACAGTGAAGCGCCCATGCTAGCGGATTAGCGACGGTTGAGCGCGTCGTAAAGCTCTGGCCGGCGATCGCCGAGATAGCGGTTGGCCTGGCGTGAATCGTTCATCAGTTGTCGGTCCAGCTCACCGACGATCAACGCTTCGTCCAGACCTGCCAGGGCGCTACGGCTGCCGTCCGGCGCGGCGATGCTGCTTTGCCCGCAATATTGAATGTCGCCTTCATGTCCGCAGTAATTGGCGTAAGCCACGTAGCACTGGTTTTCGAAGGCGCGGGCGCGCACGGTGACATCGGCGACGAAGTCGAACGGAATCATGTTTGCCGTCGGCACCACAATCAGCTCGGCGCCGGCCAAGGCCAGACGACGCGCGTTTTCCGGAAACTCCAGGTCATAACAGATCAGGAAACCGAGCTTCCAGCCGTTCAGTTCAACCAACGGCAACTCCGCTTCGCCCGGGCTGAACATCGACCGGTCAAGGTCGCCGAACAGATGCGACTTGCGGTAATTGCACAGACGCTCGCCGTGGCCATCGACCAGTTGCACGGCGTTGTAGATCTGCCCATCGGCGGTGCGCTCCGGGTAACCGTAAACGATCGCCAGACCAGCAGCCTTGGCGATGCGACCGATCTGCTGCGCCCATTCGCCGTTGTAGACCTCGGCCAGCGTGCCGACCGCTTCGGCGCCGATGTTGTAACCGGTCATGAACATCTCCGGCAGCACCAGCAGATCAGCGCCTTTGGCCTCCATCGCAACCTGATGCAGGCGATGCAAGTTGGCGGCGGGGTCCAGTGGCAGCGGTGGACATTGGTAAACGGCTACACGCATCGGGAAATCCTCTTACTCGGGCAGGGCGATAGGGCCGATGTCTTTGAACACATCACCCGGGCCGGGGTTCGCTTTATGTGTCGAACCGCCGAAATGCTTCATGATGCCCCACACCGCATTGAGCGAAGTCTGCACCGCGCCTTCGACCCACGCCGGTGTCCACGACACGTCGTCTCCAGCGATGAAAATACCGCGTTGCTCGGCCGGCATCTCGTCCTGCATGAAGTGCGCATACATGCGCTGGTTATAGCGGTAATGGCCGGGCAGGGCACCTTTGAAGGCGCCGAGAAAGTACGGATCGGCTTCCCACGACACGGTGATCGGATCGCCGATGATGCGTGCGGCGATGTCGACTTTCGGATAAATCTTTTTCAGCGCGTTCAATGCCAGTTCAACGCGTTTCTCCACTGGATGAGGGAGCATTTTCAACGCGTCGCTCATCCACGAGTAGGACAGGCAGATGACACCGGGTTTGTCGTCACCGTTGTCGAACAGATAGGTGCCACGGGTCAGGCGATCGGTGAGGGTCATGCTCATCACGTCGCGGCCGGTTTCCGGATCCTTGTCTTTCCAGAACGGCCGGTCGACCATCACGAAGGTTTTCGACGACTGCATGTAGCGGGTGCGGTCGAGGGCCATCCACATTTTCTGCGAGAACAGGGTTTCGTCGCATTCGATTTGTGTGGTCAACAGCCAGCTCTGGCAAGTGGTGAGCACAGCGGCGTATTCACGGGTGTCACCATTGTTGTCGGTGACGGCGAAACGACCCTGTGGCGCGTGGGCAATTTTCTTCACGCCCGAGCGCGGCGCGCCACGGTGCAGGGATTTCAGGCTGGTACCCGCCGGCCAGTGCACGCAGCGTTCCGGCACATGGCGCCAGATGCCCTGCGGCACCTGCTCGACGCCACCGACCACCAGGTGCTGATGATCGTCGCAATTGGTCATTACGACGCGGAAGATTTCCAGCATCGAATTGGGAAAGTCCGAATCCCAGCCGCCGGTGCCGAAACCGACCTGACCGAATATTTCACGGTGTTGGAACGACAACTTGGCGAAGGCTTTCGACGTGGCGACGAAGTCATAAAAAGTCCGGTCGTCCCATAGCGGCACAAGCTTGTTCCACAATTCTTTGAGACGCGGCACATCCCGCTCGCGAATGGCTTGCTGGATTTCGGAAAACTGCGAGCCGGCCTCCAGCGCATCCGCCCACGCGTCAGCGACTTCCTGAAACAATGCAGGAAGATCCTTCAGGCTTTCGGCGTAATAGGTTTCGCCTTCCAGGTCGATCACGGTGCTGCCAGAAGCGCCGGTCAACGGGTTGGGGAAAGGTCTGGTTTCGAGGCCAAGCTTGTCAACGTAGTGGTAGAACGCCGTGGAGGACACCGGAAAGCGCATGCCACCGAGCTCCGCGACGATGGCATCGGTGCCGTTGAAGGCTTGCGAGCGCAGACGTCCGCCGAGTTTCGACGCCTCGTACACCACCGGTTTCAAACCGAGCTTCATCAATTCGTAGGCAGCCACCAGACCGGCTATGCCCGCGCCGACAATCGCCACTTCAGCGCCATGCTGTTGCTCGGGAATGCTGCCCAGACCTGCGGGATGCTCGATCCAGTCGTCAAACGCGAACGGAAAGTCCGGACCGAAAATGGTGACTGGTTTTTTCCCGTCTGCAGGATGGCGATTGTTGTTGTTCATGGCTGACCTTGTTGGCGACTCGACGCAGGATTCGCGTCTGAGTATAGAAAAAGATGCCAGCCATTCTAGGGAGAGCGGAGCGCGTTAATAAGACGCAATGTGTCGTCGTTTTGCCTGATTGTTGTGCAGACTGACGATTGCAGGCTGCATACCGACCAAAAAGTGAGAGCGAGCCTGCTCGCGAAGCGGCTCAACTGGAATGCCCGGCCAATGCTCAGACCGGTTGCCCCCGATCAATCTTGCTGCTCAGAATGATCGACGTCGTGGTCTTCTCCACGCCATCGACGCTGCCAATCTGATCCAGCAACTGATCAAGCTGCTCCGGCGAATCGGTGCGCAACCACGCCACATAATCAAATTCGCCACTCACCGCACACAGCTGCTGCACCTGCGCCATCGCACTCAAGCGCCGCAGCACGTCCTTGCCGGAGCGCGGCTGCACCTTGATCCCGACGTAGGCTTGCAGCCCTCCATCGACGACACGCTGACCGAGGCGCACGCCGTAACCGGTGATCACTTTGGCCTTTTCCAGCCGGGCCAGACGCGACGTCACCGTCGTGCGAGCAATGCCTAGCTGACGGGCGAGCATGGCCACGCTTTCGCGGGCGTTGATTTGCAGCGCGGCGATCAGCTGGCGGTCGATTTCGTCGAGCGCAGCAGGGCGGGTGTCTGACAAGGGGGGCTCCATAGGGCGCGGATCTTGGAGCGAGCATGTTACAGGCTCAACCGGCCAGGCGCTTGTGGGCGATAAATCGAATGGTTTACCACCTTGGGGAGCGAAGAGGAGAAACAAAAAAGCAGCGCAATTGCGCTGCTTTATTCGATTGGATTGTCGGTTATCTGGCCATTCTGCGTAATGCCCGATCGATAAGCTCGATCTGAAAGCGGTACCGGAGATTTACATGTTTGAGCAATACCGCCCCTATGGATAGGCCAAGTACCAAAGCAATGATCATCAATAAGGCGCTATTTCCCCAGTTTCCGCTCACAGGTCCGGTCAACAGGGTCTGACTGATCCAGGGCAAACCGCCGAATTTTTCCGCGCAAACGTAGGCCGTTCCCAGCAAAGCAAGTGCTGCAGCTTTTTCGCCAAAAAACAGGGCAACTCGGGCTTCTGCTCGATTGATTCTGAGTTCGAGCCAATATTTTGCATCTAGAAGCGCCACTTCCGTATGAGGTTGAAGTGAATCTACTAACGCATTCTCGTGTTTGACATCGGCGATCATGCTTCTCAAGGTAATGGTCTCCCATCGGAAGAGCGCGTGGATCAATGCCAGGATAGGTGTAAGCAGCGACAGCAGAGTAAATATTGTCGAGGCGAACACTAGAAGGAGAGCCAGATATTTGGCCTGTTCCGGCAGCGGAGTCTGCGGTGTATGCCAGTAGGCCATGCAGGCAGCCACGGCCATTCCGGCACCGCCAAGAGCGAGACACCAATTGGCAAACTTCTCTGCGTTCACTTCGAGCCTGCTGCGTCTCGCAGATGCCTTCAGGGGCCTGCAGGTACTCAAGTGCTCAAGAACTTTGATGGTGTCTTCGATGTGTATTTCCGGAAGTTCCTTTTCCATTACGCTCATTGCCTGCTCCATTGCAATTGATGTCGGGTATGTCCCGCATGCGCCACTCACATCCTGGTGACGGGTACGGCTGAATGGCCCACAAAACACGAAAACAAAAAAGGCCTATGCCATCAAGCACAAGCCTTTGTTTGTTTGGTGGGCCCACACGGACTCGAACCCTTATGTGGTGCGTGAATTGTTCGTCCGGATACTGTCCGTCCGGTCTTGATCTTGTCAATCGTCAGTAGACACTGGGGAATGCTGGCGTTCATTTATTGTCGTGTCATATTTCTATAAATACAACCCGAGTGTTGTATTTATACGACTTCCTATCATTCCATCCTTCAGAGATGGGCTGAGCGGACTTAGGGAGAGATTGAGCCTGTGCGGTTGGCTACCCCTGCAGCGTACTGAGCCGATCCTAGCCCCTGTTGGGATGGTTGTTTTGACTACGCCCACCAGGCTTCATGCGGAGCGCTTTTGGATCAGATTCAGCAGCAATTGGCCATCGGGCATGGGAGACATCGTGCGCAAGAAGACGACATTTTTCTGTACCGCTTTCTTGATCTCCGCAGCCGAAATCGGCTTATCCAAGATGGTGAAATCCATCAGTCGCTGAAAATGGCACTCTTCGAGATAGCCGTGATGCTCACGTTTTTCAGTTTCGCCAGTACCTTGGCCGAAGGCGACGATCCCCTTGCCATTTTCGTACAAGAAGACCACGTCACCTTTCTTTATACGGTCAATGTTGTACTTCCAAGGGGCATAAAAAGCTGCTGCGCTACCCTCGCTCAGCATACGGTCATGGTCTTCCAATGAGTGACGCTTGTTCGTATTCAGAAGGTGGAAGCTCGACGGTTCGAGTAACTCGATGTCTACTGCCGCCTGCTCTTTGTCATCAAGCTTCAGAGCCGCCTTGGCAGCTTCAACCCCCTTCTCTAGCAGTTTCAGCATTGTCTCCTGGCGACTCAGATCGAGCTGATCAGCCAGACCTTCGATAAATGAGTAGAGCTCCTTGGGCATGCGGATAGATGCGGACGCCAGGTCATTCTTCGTCTTTGCTGCGTTTTCGATGAGCGAAATAATGTCGTTCATGGGATGGATCTCCTGTCAGATGCTAAGAAGCATCCCATAGCAATAAAATAAAAGCAATTATTGCTTTTCTATAAAAGCATAAAAAGATTCTCGAAAAATGTAACCCAGTGCTCAGCGTTCATGCACGCTTAAACACGCTTACCAGTGAGCCTTCCATCGGACAAGTGATCCTGGGTGGGGCCAAACGGCAGCCAGCCGCTTTCTGTAGGTGTATATTCATACAGTGATTCGTATGCTATGCCCTGCGGGGGACGCTAGGCATAACGCTGAAAAGGTGCTTACATCAATGCTTAATGTCATGTCGCCACCAGCAAGGATGAGGATTTAACTTGGCCACTCTTACGGATAAAGAAATCGAAGCCCTGAAAATCGAGAATTTCATTTTTCACGTGGTGCATCATCGAGCCGATGATCCGATCCTTTTTGACGACACCCCCTTAAGCACCTTCGAGCCGTTCTTCATTGACCGCATCAAAGAAACCCTCAAGGGCAATAAATTCTCTTTCGCTGAAATATCTCAAGTAAAGGCCAAATTGAATAGTTGGGAAAAGGGCGAGTCGAATTTTGTCGATATCTCCAAGAGCTTGGCGCGGCAATTTCATCGCCTTGGTGATAAACGGATGAAGTCAGGCGTGTTGATTGTAATTGGTTTAATTACAGGGGCTAAAAAGTTTTATTCCTTAATCAAGTACGACTCTGAAAAAGTCGTGACATTTGAAACTAAGGGCGCCCAGGCAATACTTCAGGCAGTTACTAACAACTTTACTGAATCACCAAAAGCGTTGCAGAAATCAGCTCTTATTGATTTGGATTCCAAAGACTCAGAAGTAGTGATCATTGATAAAATGAGCCGCTCAGGAATCAGTGATTTCTTCAAAGAATTCCTGGGAGTAGAGCGCCTCCGGAACTCAAAGGAAATGACGGTAGATTTGGTTAAGGCAATCAAAAAAACTGTAAGGACACATCTGGGTGATCTGCCGCCTGCTATCACATCGAAGGTCGCTGAGAAAGTCGTTGAGATTGCGAAAAAGCGTAAAGACTTTGAAGTCGACGAATTCTTCACAGATTTTTTTGGCATCAATGGCCAAGATGAAATCCGAGCGACCTTTGACAAAGAATTGGAAAGCCTAAATTTGACTGGTGAGGTGTTCTCCTATGATGAGGAAGAGCTACCTACCAATGAGGCAAAGAAATACGTAACAAGTGAAGGCATAACCATCAATATGCCTGCGCGGGCAAAGGGAAGCTTAACTATAGAAAATGGAAAGGATGAAACTGTTATTACTATTCGTACAAGTCGCTTGCGTGAATCATGAAACAGCTAGCGCTGGAACTTCGCAGCTTCTTTGAGCGACTTACGGCGTCAGGTGGTTCTGCGCAGGTTGAAACTACGCATATTTTTCGAATTGATGAAGTAAGCGTTACATCTTCCGGGTTTGTTCGAGAATTGAAAGATCTTGCCCAGCGTGTTTGTTCTGTGGGCATCGGAAAGATGGAGCTTTTTGGAGAAGTTTCCGACAGCATCGAGATCAAAGATTTCGATTTGGAGGATGTGGAAAATGACAGACTGACAGTCATCTTGGAGAAGCCAACGGATGATGACTGGTGTTATTTCCTAACTTTAAAAGGTTTCGAAAACTGGTTGAGGACAAACCAATTTTCAGCACAGAACTCACAGAAAAAAATGTGCGTGTGGGTTGCAGGTGAAACCTTTGAATTTTCCACTCATCAGTTCCTAGTGAAAGAAATGGGTGGAGATAGAAATTTACCGACCGCCACTCAACATCCTGAAAAACCTTGGAAAATGGTACGGGATCTTACCCACTCCCTTACCCCCCCGTCGCTTGAGCCATGGCTGCTGACTGCTGAGCCAATTGCTGAAAGCGAACCTTTTACAGCCTGGAAACGCGTGGCGGTGGAAAAGCTTTCCTTTTGCTTGCCAGCCGAGATTCGCAAGGAAGATGATGAGGCTCATGTAATATTTCGAGGCGGGCGCTCACTCCCCATAGCTATAGACCAGCCTATTAACTGGGCTGATATCAATTTTGAGATGCTTCACGACACCTGCCAGTGGATCTACTCCACCCCTAGGGAGTGTGAAACGAAATTCCAACTTTTCAACAACCACATTGCTATCAACTGGAACAGTGGGACGACGTGGCCCTCTGGCTCAACGCCACTCTTAAAAAATAGCCTCTCGGGGGCCAAGGAAGCGTTCGCCTTTCATCTCCAGGATCAAAGCAAGGAGGCTGTCAAAAGCTTAGGGGATCTGCGCAAGGGTTTGCAGGACGAGGTTAATAAGACACAAACTGCGACAAGGGATTTAATATCAGCTCTTTGGCGTGATTTCGCGGTTGCGGGTGTTGTTTTAGCTCTCAAGACTCCGATAGCGACTGCAGGCGTGGCCGATACAGCTACCACGATTCTGTATCTTGGTGTCTCTGCACTTCTCATATTGAGCATAGTTATCAACACTCTATCAACCTTGCGTTTTAACAGTCTTGCTGACAGCAGTAGAGAAGGGTGGCGGAAGAAGATCTACAACTTTATGTCTGCCGAAGACTGGAAGCGCTTGGTTGAAAAACCTATATCGTCCGGACGCACCGTTTACTGGCTCGCTTGGACTGTGTGTTTCTGTCTATACGCAGCCATTGTTCACTACTTCCTATCGCTTGCGGCACCTAACTTTGTAGCGAATCACATCGATTATTATTTTTTCTGCGTCTGGAACTACATCGCCGCTTTTTTTTAGTAAAACTATAAATGCACCTACGGTTGAATCTTTATGGTGCAGTATTACTACGCGGATATTTAGAAGCTATGCCAGGAACCATTAGGGGCTTGCTTCCAAATCAGAAGATAGTCGGGTGAGGTAGGGGGCTATAGCCATCATTGTCCGCATTCCTTTGCTCAGTTTAATGTCCCCAAATAGGGCCATTAAGCCTAAAAATGATGGTTAATGTGCCTTATTGGGGACATTAAATATGTATCTCAGAGCAACATACCACTAGCGCTCGATTCTAGGAGGGAAGTAGATTCTCTGATTCGCTGGCCTCATGGCGAGCCCAGCGCAAGGTAGCTATCGACATGAATTGCCTAATCGCCAGCGCTCCCCGTTCATTTCTGGCTTTCGAGCCAGGCAGGGTCAGTGCTGACTCTACCTTGGCACGACTCGCTTCGTACATTGCAAATGCGTTGAACTCAGAATCAAGCAGCACCAAGAGCACAGTATCGAAGGGTTGTCGTAGATCAATTGCCCCCATTCGGCCCGTAATCTTTCGTGGGTTGAGGATGCAGCGGCCCTTTATCTGGATTCTCGCGACGCCATCTTCCAGCGCCTCTGTAGCGTCGTAACCCGCCTGCCTTGCAGGATGTAGTAACAGGCCGAGTCTAGTAGCAGCTTCGTACTCTGCGACCTCGCCTGTTATGCCCAGCGGCTTGCCGGTCAGGCGATAGAAGCTACGTGCAAGCACCTTGGCTTCTTTCAAGATCTCTAGGATTTCATCCTGGATCAATGCAGCCTGGTGAGGTTCCTGGCCATGACTGAGTTCAGTCATCTGCAAATGCCTCGAGCGCAGCGAGCAGCTTGGCTAGCTCAGTCAGGTTGGCTGCAGTCACGATGTCATATTCTCCTCGACTACTCAGCCGATACACCTCTCGAGCCTTTTTGACACGTTCCAGCAGAGGGACGACTATGCCTGACGCCCTTTCCAGAAACTCGTTGATGTCAGCCCGTGTCTGAGGAATTTTGTAGCCTTTGGCCGCGCTTGTGATAATCACGTCCGAATCGCGAAGCTTGGCGATGCCGCTGGAGCGGATCCTCTGGTCGTTGATATCTCCGAAGCCGCTATCTTTTAGGTGGCCGACTATTTCTGCGGTTGGCACGTAGTCTTTGGTGACGAATTCGCTTTGGAATCTCAGGAACCGCAAGATGCTCAGCTGCAGGCGCTCATCCTCATTAGGGTGCTCACCAGCCCTTTCGCTAAAAAGGTCAGCCTGGCGGAGAGCTTCTTGGTGTACCTGGTAGTCTGCATACCCAGATTCATCCGCCGGCGGCGGCAGAAGAGACTGGTACTTGGATGGCCACTCAAGCATTCCAAGGGTCAGGCTTCGTAGAATCTTTTTGTAGGCAAGAACTGCTTCTTCCGATGCTTTCTCTTCGTAGATCTGAGCGACTGAGCCAGCAAAAAAATCTGCAACCTGAACCAAGACGTTGTCCTTACTGGCCATCGTCTGGAAGGCATCTTTATCGCCAAATAGGTCATCGACGAACCGTTCTGAAACGTAGCTTTTGAGGCTCTCCTGAAATTCCTGGCCACCATGCTCGTCTACGATCATCTGGAGGTCTGGGTATGCGCGGAACAAACGTTCATAGAGCAACCCATTCACATATTTTATGAATGAGGTCTTGAAACGAAGGCCACCGTCTTTGCGAATTTGGGACTTATCAACGACGGTGAAATAGAGCCTGAATGGCAGATCGGCTAGCTCGTTTAGGATCCGGGCACGGCGATCTGAATCCTTGGGCTTAAGATTGCTGGATTTGATCTCGCCCGTTTGAAAATGCCGCTCGCGGAGTGCTTCAGCTTGGGCATAAGCAGCCTCCAGGTCTTTCTCTGCCACTAGAATGGAGCAGACGATGAAGAAGCCCGAGCTTCCACCCTTTGACGTATCTAGGTCGGAATTCCCGGACTCATCCACGAAGGCATATGTTCTGTCCATGAGCTTGCTCCATCAACAACGTACTGAGCGCGGCGGGTCGCCCAATGACAAGGTGGCGAACTTAGTTCGTCGCAGTGGTAGTGCCTGGAGCGGGGCCTTCGCTGAACGTGTAGTTGATGACCACGTCATTTCGGATCAAGACGTCGAGGGTCTTCTGAGTGCCCGTAGTCGTCACCTTCATGGTGACCACGTAGCTTTGGGCATGCGCTGAGCCATTGGTGTAGGTGTAGATCCACTTCTCGTCAGTCTCGCTGACTGCGCTCTTAGCGTAGGGCTCACCAAACAGCGACTTCAACTCAGTAGTCGTCGTTTTACCTTTGGTGATGCTCGCTACACTGGCCGACGGAAAGTCTCGCCCTGCGGTGTAGTGGGACGTAGCGCAACCGCCAAGTGCGACACAGATCCCCATTACTGCGATGAGCTTTTTCATATCCATCCTTGATCGTAGGAAGCTCCAAATCTAGCTGGCATCGAGGCTAAAAGCCATCACCAAGGTGATCAGCTACTTTCGTGCATTCGCAGATAATGCTTTGCACATGTAGCAAGCCGAGCCAGGGCAAAGCCTCCTGAACTGCTCCGTCTGAGAAATCAGAAGCGGCGCAGAGCCTCGTTGGTTTGCTGCATAGCCCTGCAGCTCAAAAAAGCCTGATGCAGTTGTTGTCAGCAAATGAAAACGAGCGATTCCCTGCTCGGCGCCTATTGCTTCAATGACTCGAAGCACCTCAGCCCCAACCCCTTTCGATCTGTACGCCGGCTCTACGACCATGGAGCGCAGCAATCCATCTGTCCCATGCGTTTCAAACCCTCCCCATCCAACAGTCTCACCATTCCGTGAGAACTCAAAAAAGGTTCGGCCTGGAAGATCAATATCGTCTGCTGGAAGGTCAGCAGATTTCAGCGCATCGCGAAATCGCTGCGACTGCCCTCCGGCTATTTTCGTTGCCTGGATCATCATCTCCTTGCCCATCCCCTTATCTCCTTGGTGCCGCTTTGTAGGAACTGTCACGGCTCAAGCCGAAGCAGCAGCCATCATACTCGCTTTACCAAATATTCGCCAAAGCGTATATTCGATTTTCCATATGCATCGAGTTTAACCATGAGCCCTGCTATCAAAGTGCTTTTCGTGTGCGCTGCCAACTCAGCCCGCTCCCTGCTTGCAGAGGCTTTGCTGCGGCACACCGACCCGCGCTTCGAGGCCTTCAGCGCAGGATCTGAACCGTCTGAGGTTGATCCGCGCACGACTCAGGCATTGGAGGCAGTTGGAGTAGACGCAACGGGCCTGCGCAGCAAGTCCCTCAGCGAATTTCAAGCTGATCGATTCGATTACGTAATCACTCTTTGTGATAAATCCGCAAGCGAGTGCCTACCAATGCCCGGCGCAGGTGAAGTCATTGCATGGGATTTTCCTGACCCAGTAACTAGCGATGATCCTGGCGCATTTCGCCACTCGCTCCACGACATCCACGAGCGCATCAAGCTCTTCGTTTTGGTCAAGACCAAACACCTGGAGGATCTATGACAGAACCCTTGAACCCCACCACCTTATTCAAGTGCCTGGCGGATGACACCCGAGCAAAAATTTCGCTGCTTGTCGTGAGTGAAGGTGAGCTGTGTGTATGCGAGCTAACGGCAGCACTCGACCTGAGTCAGCCGAAGATTTCTCGTCATTTGGCGCTGCTGCGCTCTGCCGGTTTGTTGTTGGATCGTCGCCAAGGCCAATGGGTGTACTACCGACTGAATCCTGATTTGCCCGCGTGGGTGACTGCAGTTTTGAAGGAAGTGGTAGACGCCAATCAGCAATGGCTGGAAACCGAGGCTAAGCGCCTCTGCGGCATGAACGACCGTCCGATCAACCAAGCCGTGTGTAGCTGATTCACGCCCAACCGGATTAATGAAATGCTGATTGCCGTATTGATCTTTATCGCCACCATCGTCCTTGTCATCTGGCAGCCCAAGGGGCTGGGGGTGGGCTGGAGTGCGATGTTCGGTGCCATCGTGGCGTTGCTGGCAGGTGTCGTTACCCTTGCCGACATACCGGAGGTTTGGCGCATAGTCTGGAACGCTACCGGAACGTTCATCGCGGTCATTATTATTAGTCTGTTGCTTGATGAGGCAGGCTTCTTCAAATGGGCTGCGCTGCATGTCGCCCGATGGGGAGGCGGGAGCACCCGCAAGCTGTTCGCATTTATCGTCCTGCTGGGCGCAGCGGTGTCGGCCCTGTTCGCCAATGACGGAGCAGCATTGATCCTCACACCCATTGTGATCGCGATGTTGCTGGCGCTGCGTTTTTCTCCTGCTGCTACGTTGGCATTCGTTATGGCAGCCGGTTTTATCGCCGATACGGCGAGCTTACCGCTGGTGGTTTCCAACCTGGTCAACATCGTTTCTGCCGACTACTTCGATATCGGCTTCAACGAATATGCTTCGATCATGGTGCCGGTAAACATCGTCAGCGTGGCGGCGACGTTAGCCATGCTGCTGTGGTTTTTCCGCAAAGATTTACCAAAGACCTATGACCTCAACCAACTGGACAATCCGGACGAGGCAATCCACGACCGGGCCACTTTTGTAGCCGGTTGGTGGGTGCTGGCACTACTGCTGATCGGCTTCTTTGTCATTGAGCCATTGGGGGTGCCAATCAGCGCCATTGCAGCGGTCTGTGCATTCATTCTTTACGTCATCGCGGCTCGTGGTCACGCCATCAACACAAGCAAGGTGCTCAAAGAGGCGCCATGGCAGGTGGTGATTTTTTCTTTGGGTATGTACCTGGTTGTTTATGGCCTGAAGAACGCCGGCCTGACCGACCACATCGCGCAGATCCTGAACGTGTTCGCCGGTTATGGCGTTTGGGGCGCGTCCCTTGGTACAGGGCTGCTAACAGCGTTGCTGTCTTCGATCATGAACAACATGCCCACCGTTTTGGTAGGCGCCTTATCCATTCATGCCGCCGAAGTCGATGGTGTTGTCCAGCAAGCGATGGTTTACGCCAACATCATCGGCTGCGACCTGGGCCCGAAGATCACCCCAATTGGGAGCTTGGCAACTCTGTTGTGGCTGCACGTGCTCGCCCGGAAAAATATAACGATCAGCTGGGGTTACTACTTCAAGACCGGGATCGTGCTGACCGTGCCCATCCTCGTCGCCACATTGTCCGCCCTGGCACTGCGCCTCAGTTTTTGAATCAAGGAATCGTCTGATGAAAGTCTTGTTCATGTGCACCCACAACAGCTGCCGCAGCATTCTGTCCGAAGCGCTTTTCAACCACTTGGCGCCCGAGGGTGTAGAAGCCGTCAGCTCAGGAAGCTTTCCCAGTGGCCGGGTGAATCAACGGGCATTGCAAACGCTGGAGGCGGCGGGTATCTCTACGGCGGGCTTGAGCAGCAAGGCTTCGGATGCTTTTGAAGGCTCACCTCCAGACATCGTGATCACTGTCTGTGACCGGGCAGCGGGTGAGGCATGCCCAATCTTCTTTGGGCCAGCTTTGAAGGCGCATTGGGGTCTGGCCGACCCGTCTGACGCTAGCGGTTCGGAAGCCGAGATCACCGCAGCTTTTGAAACCACACTCGCCAAAATTCACGAGCGCGTGAGCGCATTTCTTGCGCTGCCACTGAAGACCATCAGCGCTGAACAGTTGAAAGCTGAACTGAACCGCATCGGTTCGCTTTAAAGATCAACCGAGGCGGCACCCAACCAGGCGCCGCCGTAGGAGTTTATACGCAAGACACATTGCCGAACGTACACGCCGACCTGATCGACATTCCGTCGCTGGAGCAACTGTCGCCTCGCACGCCTTCGCTCCATAAACCTCGCATTCTTCTGCTGTATGGATCAACGCGAGAGCGCTCATTCAGCCGGTTAGTCACGCAAGAGGCGGCACGCCTGCTGAATGAGTTTGGCGCTGAAACCAAGATCTTTGACCCATCGGGTCTGCCGCTTCCGGATGACGCTGCCGATACACATCCCAAGGTCGCTGAGCTGCGCGAGCTGATGCAATGGTCTGAGGGGCAGGTGTGGTGCTCCCCTGAGCGTCACGGTTCTATGAGTGCAGTATTCAAAGCCCAAATTGACTGGGTTCCGCTGGCGATAGGTGCTGTACGACCTACGCAAGGAAAGACCCTTGCAGTGATGCAGGTCTGCGGTGGCTCTCAATCTTTCAACGTGGTTAATCAGCTGCGCGTACTGGGCCGATGGATGCGGATGTTCACCATCCCAAACCAATCTTCGGTTGCCAAGGCATTTACCGAGTTCGACGAGGCAGGTCGTATGAAGCCGTCCTCGTACTACGACCGTCTCGTGGACGTGATGGAAGAGCTGATGAAGTTCACCCTACTGTTGCGGGATCGCCAGGATTATTTGGTTGATCGGTACTCCGAGCGTAAAGAGTCCGCCGAAGAGCTTTCCAAACGCGTCAACCAGCGCTCCATCTAACGTCAGTACGAGGAAGCGATATGAGCCAGATCACGATCTACCACAACCCCGAATGCGGCACCTCTCGCAACACCTTGGAGTTGATCCGTAACAGCGGGGAAGAACCGACGGTTATCGAGTATCTGAAGACCCCGCCTGATCGCACCACACTTGTCAGACTCATTGGGGATATGGGTATCGGAGTGCAGGCTCTTTTGCGTATCAAAGGCACTCCGTACGAGGAGCTGGGATTGGGCGATGCATCGCTGACTGACGAGCAGCTCATCGATGCCATGATGGCTCATCCTATCCTGATCAATCGCCCCATCGTCGTGACGCCGTTGGGCACACGCTTGTGTCGCCCGTCAGAGGCCGTTCTCGACCTTCTGCCTCAGGAGCAGAGCGGCAGTTTCGTCAAGGAAGACGGACAAGTCGTCATTGATGAGAATGGCAACAGGGTTTGATCCCACCCGAAGTACGTGGCCTTGGAGTCCCATTCGCACTCCACTTGGCCACCGTCTGCATTCGACCTAACCAGCAATTGCATCTCGTTTGACCTGCTCGCTTTGTCAACATCATAGCAAAGAGCGGCCAATAGCAGAGTCCTGATCATCCTGTTTCGCCCTTCCTCCTATCTGAAGCCAGTTTCGGCAAATAGCTGTTTATGAGCTTTCCGTCAAACGGCGCTTACATAGGTATAGGGGGTATACCTATGATGCGCGTATGCACAGTCAAAGGGGGTTCTCCCATGGGCCATATAGCTTCAAACAAAGACGATCTTCTCAAGCGCGTGAAACGCATCGCGGGGCAAATCCAAGCCGTTGAGCGTGCACTGGAATCGGATGCCGATTGCGCGAAAACATTGCATCTCGTAGCTGCCACACGTGGAGCTATCAACGGATTGATGGACGAAATTATTGAGGATCACGCCAGAGAGCATGTAGCGAGCCCAACGCTTAGCGATGAAGAGCGCAACAAGGGTGTCGAAGAGCTTCTTGAAGCCATTCGCCGCTATTCCAAGTGAAAAATCTAGGTACATGCTCATGAGCAGCAGCCACAACATCGAAATTAATCACGTACATGACCATGTGTTCCTCGGGTCAGCACACGAAGAAAATGCCAAACGTACCCTTTGGGTTGTGGCGCTAACGGTGGTGATGATGGTCGGCGAAATCGTCGCCGGCTATATCACTGGCTCGATGGCTCTACTCGCCGACGGCTTTCACATGGCAACCCATGCAGGCGCTTTGGGCATCGCTGCAGTTGCGTACAGTTACGCAAAACGCCACGCCTCCAGCAGTCGTTATAGCTTCGGTACGGGCAAGGTTGGAGACCTGGGTGGATTTGCATCGGCGCTCATTCTCGGCATGGTGTCCTTGGTAATCGCCGTAGAGTCGGTCATGCGTCTTTTGCAGCCGACGGAGGTTCAATTCGGAACCGCTACGCTCATTGCGATTGTGGGTTTGATCGTAAACATTGTGAGCGCGCTTCTGCTTGGCCACGGTCACAGTCATGGGCACGATCATGATCATCATGGGCACGGCGATAACAACCTGAAATCAGCTTACGTCCATGTGATAGCGGACGCTCTGACCTCCGTCCTGGCAATTGCAGCACTGCTCGCTGGCCGGTATCTCGGATGGGTGTGGCTGGATCCGGTAATGGGCATTGTGGGTGCCATAGTTATTGCGCGTTGGGCATGGAGTTTGATGGGCGTCACCTCGGCTGTACTGCTGGATCAAACTGATGAGCACGTTGCAGATGAAATCCGCGAGCTGGTTGAGAAGCCGGGTGATGCAACCATTACAGACCTGCATGTCTGGCGGGTCGGGCCAGAGGCGCATGCGGCTATTGTCAGCGTCCTCGGCGAATCCACTTTGAACGCTGAAAGCATTCGTGAACGACTGAAGCCTGTCCACGAAGTCAGCCACCTTACGGTCGAGTTTCGATTAGTTTGATTCACCGGCTCCCCAACCTCGACTTCATAGGAACTCCTAATGCCACTAGGGAAACGTGAGCTTGCGCGTATCGAACGTCGATTAATTACTACCCTCACCGAAGCGTGCGAAACAGCAAAAGGGGAGATCGAAGGATTTACGTGGCTCACTCACACCGCCGACCTGAATGCGTTGAGTGAAACCCTCAAGGTAGTCTGGGTGTTCGAAACACTGGCTGACAAGAAGCTCGCCCAGGCTATAGCGAAGGCGCGCATTGTTGAGTTGACCTCTATCGCGTTGAACGAGGCCGACATCGATCTGAACCTTTCAGACCGCTATGTCTGCTTTGACTCTGAGGAGGAGTGCCAGCGCACGCATGGTGGCAACTGGAAAAATCGCCTTGCTCAATCAGGCGCGACTAAAGGGGACTGACAATGGCTAAAGAAATCGAAAATCCCTGTATCTCGACTTGCCAGCTAAGTGGTGATCTCTGTGTGAGTTGCGGGCGCAGCAAGGAAGACATTAGAAAGTGGAAACGCATGAAGCGGCCTGAAAAAATGGCAGCTGTGCAAAGAGCGAACGTGCGATTGAAAGGGCTGAAAAAAGCGCAAGGTTAGTCACTTCCACAGGATGACCGTTGCCCGAGCTGTGCTCAAGCAGCTGCAAGGCCACCTCACTGCCGAAGTCTGATAGTCACAACGCACAGCGAGTGAACCTACTGCGATGCAACCTCAAGCTTGGGGAAAAGAATGGGTTCCAACGGAGGGGTTGCCTGACACAGCCCAAGCCTCCAGTAACCGACGTCGTGCCATTTTCCAAGCTTGAAGCCCACTTCTGGATACGTCCCAATGTGTACGAATCCTAGCGACTCGTGCAGACCGACACTTCCTTCATTGGGCTGCGCAATTCCGGCGTAAGCTGCGCGAAACCTCTGCTTTTCGAGAATCGGAAGCAAGGTTTCATAGAGTTCACGGCCAACGCCCTGCCGGCGAGCCGACTCGGCTATATACACCGTCACGTCCACAGCCCATCGGTAGGCCGGACGAGCGCGATGCTGGCTTGCGTAGGCATAGCCCTTGATCTCCCCACCTTCTTCGGCCACCAAGTAGGGATATGTCAAAAGCGTTGTCGCTATTCGCTGAGCGATTTCCTCAGCGCTTGGCGGAATCTCTTCGAACGAGATGGCCGTTGTCGAAACGATGGGGGCGTAAATGCGCTGGATGGCTACAGCGTCTGCTACCGTCGCCGTACGGATTTTCAAAGCCATGCAAGTCGTCCCTGATTCGAAAGCTGAACATTACCCTTTTTAGATCAGCCTTGGACATGGTCGAAATGTGAAGATGTTATGAGCGCCACCATTCGCCTGAGTAGTTCAGCTAGGCCTCTACATCGATCTGACTGATACGACCTCAACATATTTGTACTTCTTCCTTGCAGCCCTCACGGCCTCCTGCTCCGCAAGCAACGAGCTCAACGTATCAGCCTCGTGAATCAACTCGGTCATTTTCCCCTCAAACTCGTTCCCAACCCGGAGCGTGACCCGCAGCCTGGGCGTAAACGCCTTCGTCACTTTCTTCTTGGCTAGTGGAGCCTCTGCGGGCTTCGTGAAAACGATCTCTGGCACAGGCTCCAGCACTAGCGGAGTAGAAACTTGCTCCTTTGGCTGAGGCGTACCAAAAAGGGCACGACGCATTTCTTCTTCGGTTAATTCAGAGTTCATAGAGCATCTCAAAGGGGTGGCACTTCACTGGTAAAATTCTACAAGGATTGCTGCTGACCGGCGTCCATCGGGAAACTGCTTGGACGTTAAATCCCCAGTTCGATTTCAATACATGAGCCTCGCAGGGCACGCGAAAGCTGCGCCTTTGGTAGCAATGTGATGAGCCCATCAACCAAGCTGCTGGCGTGACGAGCGTATAAGGTGACTGTGCCTGCAGCCCGAATTCGACCCGGTACGAAGGCACCGACTCGTTCCTGGGCAATTTTCAGTATATTCAAGACTTCTTGGCTAACCTTGTCGTGGGATAGATGCTCAACGACTGGTCTGGACGGGCACCCGGCGCGGCTCCACATTTCTATGACCGCTTGGAGGAGTCCGTCTGAGCCGAGATGCTCGAGGGCCATCTCCCATAACTGACCCTCCTGCGCCATATCCAGGCGAGCCCTAGTCATAACGGAGTTCCAACATGAGGCTCTTTCTTGATTGCGAGTTTACCCGGCTCTCAGCCACAGCGAAGCTGATATCACTCGCACTGGTAGCTGAGGATGGACGCGAATTCTACGTGGAATTGGTCGACACATGGCGAGAGGAAGATTGCAGCGACTTCGTCGTAGAGATCGTTCTTCCGCAGCTATGGGGCGGTGGCAATGCACAACCTACTATCGGGGCAAGAAGTGCACTGCTCGATTTCCTAGCCTCGTTCGACGAAGTTCTGGAGATTGTCACAGACGCTCCACAGTACGACTGGGAGCTTTTCTGCGAACTCGCATATGACGATGGTAAATGGCCAAGGAACGTCCGGAATTACCCCACTGACGGCACCACTCTGGATGCCACAAGTGACGGGGTTCCGCTTCCGCATCACGCTCTTCTTGACGCCCGTATCATCGCTAGCATGTTCACCGAAAGCGATCTGAAGAAAGGGTGATGAAGTCCTAAGAGGCCAAGGTGAGCTAAAGCTGTCTTCCACAGCATACCTTCCTGAGGCATCTTCAGCCTGGTGCTGGTCATTCAAAAATCAGGCCTGTTCGGACTTGCTGGTCAAATACCTACGAATAGTAGTTTTAGACAGACCCAACGCTTCCGATATCTCAGTCACTGACACTCCCTCACTGTTCAGGCGATTTGCCTCTGCGGCTTTCTGCGCTGCTCCGGATCGCGCCGGTCGACCAGGAGGAAGCTTCCCTGCACTTACCAACGACTCCATCTCAATATCTACGCTGTCCTTTTTTATCCTATTTAGTTGCTTATTCAAACGCTTCAGCCCCTCCCTAAGCGGCTCGTTGGACTGTAGACACGTCGCCATGAGAATCAATGAGGCCGGCTCAACCTCAAGCAGCGCTGCGAGACGAATGAGCACATCAATCGTGATGTTCACCTCCCCACGCTCAATTCGGCCCCAATAGGAACGGTCAATAGTGATCAGGTTTTCTTGCGTAAGACCTTTTTTTCTACGCAGTGCTCGCACCACTACAGCTAGGGCTTCTGCGGCCTCCATGACATTTCCCCACGCAAATCGAGGATAAGGCCATATTGCGATGCACCATAACACGGGCTATGATCCGTATTACGGTGCCATCAGCGTTTTTGAGGCCTGCTTTTCGATGCATATACATCCGTAAGCGGAGCTAAGCACCTTGCTTGCGGGAGCCATCTGCTCGAGTGCGAGCGACAACAAGCGGGATTGAATTGTCAATTTCCCGGTTATTAATGAAAGGAAGCCCTATGGCTAGCGTCGAAGAACCCGACTTCATGAATGCGCCACGGACACCACTTGAGGGCCTGTCGAGCACCTCTGCAGCTCGAGCTTTAGCAGTCGAACGCTTTCCTAAAAAGCCTTACTGCCTAGTCCGCGACTGGACAATATTTCGCATTGAAGTCACCCGCGACGAACTCTTCAAATGTCATGCAGCGGGCCAGCTCCCGATGATCCTGTTTGCTCACAACGTGGCCGAGGACAGCCAAGGCCGTTTCGAACGCGGCGATTGGGTTCGTTCAAGCATGTGCACCGGTCTCCACGACGGTATTGCGTTCGAGACCAGAAACTCTGTTTACGTATTGATTGGCCCTGGTCATGAACAGCTCGCAAGCCTGAAAGACGTTTTCTCCCTCTTCTAACCTGCGCTCTATATCGGAGCCCCTTCAGGCCAAGGACATACGATGTTTAGAACACACGACGCCGACATGCTGGGCCTACCAGGCATGTTCGGTGAGGGTCAGTACCAATGGCATCAGGTATCCAAAGTGCTTCGTAATCACTGGTATCACGTAACCGTCCAGGCCAAGACCAAGGGCCGAATTTCAGAGGCGGTTCTGATGGTCGACAGCGAACCTCGACTTCAGCAACTCCTGATTTCCCAAGACGCTGAGACGATCATCACAGAGGTGCAAGTAGTCACACCTGCCCACATGAATGGCACGGGAGTTTGGCGAATGGAGAAACTGACCAAAGTGACGCTTGGTGAAGACCAAAACGAGTGTGTTGTGTGCCTGCTGGAGGTGGAGACCGGCTCCAAATACCACAGCTCTCACCAACCTGGCTTCAGCAGCGATGCACTGAACAACGTCCGTCCGATCTATCACGTGAACATGATTCGTACAGCCTGAAATTTTCCAAGAGTCCCGCACGATATCAGGGCAGATGGTTTCGTGCGGATTTCCTGGTAACCCCATACGGGCTGCGAAAGGAGCACAATTATGCTGAATACTTTGGATGTGGATTATCATGGAAAACGACATACAGATTTCGATCTCGCACGAATCCTAAAAGCACAAGCGCAAGGCTTCGACAAACCGATAACAGCCTATCTCTGCGGAGTATCCATAAAGGCTCGTGCTGGATTAGGTGTCGTGTTTGGTCACAAGCGTAAAGACCGGTATGGGCGGTTTGGCGACGGGCACTTGATCCGCACTTCTGACGTGATTAAAGCGGAGCGCGAGGGCCGTTTTTGGGTACTGACAACCGTGAACTCGCGGTACGTAATCGCGACGTTTCAGCGCGGCAATGGGCGTGCGAGCTTGCGGGAGTTTCTGCGGCTTTCACAGGGGATGCGCCATTTCACCCCGCAAGTGTTGCAGTAATGGTCGTGTTTATCCTGGCCATGAAGCCCCATGAACAATCATAAGGTGGGGTTATGATCGTGAAGGCCGGAGAAGTCATCTGCATATCATCCGGCATTTTCGAAGGGTACGCCCGCGCAGGGCCATTTGTCGCAACGCAGGACTTCGACCTAGACTCATTCGTTGCAGAGACAATGAAGCCGTTCACTGAGAAATGGGAGGTGTCGAGCATGTTTAGGGATATCCCCAGGATGCTTTTCGAAATCGGATTCATCACCGAGTTGCCCTGTCGAAAGATCTATTTGGGGGCTATGGGCGAGGTCGACATCCGGGAAGAAAAGGAAGACTTCTGAAGTCTGGATGGATTCGGGGGTGCTCACCCCCGGTGGCATCGCGGCGGACAAGGCACTAAAGCTGTGAAAGCTTCCCGAACCCAGGGCCACTGATTTTAAGTGGCCCTGGCTCTGTCGATGCTTCAGCCAATTATTACGCCGTCAAGTTAAGTAAATCTAAACCACCAAATTGCTAGTGCGTTGATGATGAAAGCGATGGCCCCATGGGGCCCCGCAAAGTTAAGTCGTTGCGCGGTTAGACCGACAGGTACTCGTCCACCGATTTGACGGTGGCATAGCCGAACTCAAAGGCTGCCATCATCGTTGCATGTGCATGAGCGGCTGGAACGTTTACACCACCAAATGTGAGATCCAAAGTGGCGCAGGCATCGTGCAGCACAGTAACCGGATAACCCATATCCACCGCCGCACGTACTACTGCGTCGATGCACATGTGGCTCATCGCGCCTATGACTACGATTTCCTGAACATCAGCGGCTTCCAACTGCTGCTTCAGATCAGTTTCCCTGAAGGCGTTGATGTGTTTTTTTACGATTACAGGTTCATTACCTTGTGGAGCTACATCTGGTTGAATTTCCGCACCAGTGGATCCCTTTGCAAAGATCGGAGCACCTTCAGCGGACTCATGTCGTATGTGGAAAACAGGAAATCCCTTATCACGGGAGTGGCTGATCACCCGGATAGCATTCTCGACAGCGGTGTCGATGCCGGTCAAAGGCAGCTTGCCAGTGGGCAGGTATTCGTTTTGCAGATCAACTACTACAAGGCCACGTTTCATGAACGATCTCCGGTCAAATTATCCGAGCATAGGGATTGGTGGTGAAGGCTCAGGTCGGCAGGTAGAGCACCTGCCTTATTCCGAACCTAAAAGGTTTGAGTCAGAACTCCAGTGAAGCGCCGTCTTCCGGAATATCGACCCGGCTCTCGATACCTTGCTTCTTGACGTATGTGCGCAGCTCTTCACGACTCAGGGACATGTGGTTAATTGCATCCATGTGCACTGCGACGATTTTCGCGTCCTTCGCAGCCTTTGAGGCGCGTAAAACGTCTTCCTCGCCCATGATGATCGATCCCGTATAGCCGGTCATCATTGCTTTCCCAGCATTCAGTACGATGACTTCGGGATGATATTTCTCAATGGTCTGGTCGACCTCTTTACGCCAGACAGTGTCACCGGCTAGATAAAGGGTCTTGTAGCCTGTAGCTTGAAAAACGACGCCCATTGCTTCGCGAAGAGGCTTCGCTAAAGCGGGTACTGCATACATTTCGTCGGTGCCATGCTGACCACCGGTCTTGGTGATTTTGACGCCGCCGAATTCAGCTTCGTCAGTCAGTACGCGCACATTCCTGAAACCTTGGGAGCGAATTAACTTCGCATCGTCCTCATGCTGCGTGAACAGAGGGATGTCTTTCGGCAGTGCTTTTTGTGCGGCATCGTCCCAGTGGTCAAGATGCGTATGAGTGACGATGACGGCGTCAACACCAGAGATCACTTTTTCGGGCGACTCGGTCAGATCAACCAATGGATTGCGAAGGTTGCTCCGATAGGTATTTTCAAATCCTGGATACGCTCCCTTCTTGGCAAGCATCGGGTCGATCAGGAAGGTGGTGCCGCCGTAGGAGATTTTTACGGTGGCGTTACGAATTTCCTGCAAACCCACTTTATGAGATGCATCAGACGGCTTCGGCGTAGTTGTTTCCGCGAATGCCGTGGTGGCCCCTGCCGCGCAAGCAATGCTAAGGACGAGGGGAAGAGCTTTGAAGTTCATGGGGTGAATCCTGTTAATACATTGATGCCTCAATTCTTGCTCAATGCAATAAAGGTCAACAGTGGCCTGAATGACATATTTCGATATAATCGGGCCAAACGATCAGCCTTGTCCGCGAGTCCACGGGATCAGTTGCTTATACCGCCCACGCGATGCATCACCGTTGACCGTTGCTCATATATTCCTGTGCGCGCTCGATGCAAGCCACACAGCTACCTCGAGGATCACTGATGCAATCCATACGTGTTGCTGTTCTGGCTTTTGACGGCGTCAGCCTGTTCCATCTTTCCGTGCCGGGAATGGTGCTGGGGACGGCGCAGTCCGCACCTGGTGAACCTCAGTATGAGGTCAATTACTTCGCAGAGACGCCGGGTATGGTTACTAGCGACCAAGGTCTCGACTTAGCGGTTGCTCAAGGCCTGGAGCTGATGGAGGCCTCTGATGTAATCGTCATTCCAGCGTGGGCTGATCCATCGGTCGCTGCATCTGCGCAACTTGTGAACGCGCTGCAGCTCGCCCACACGCAGGGTAAGCTCATCGTAGGGCTGTGCTTGGGCGCGTTTGTGCTAGGGGATGCAGGGCTACTGGATGGGAGAGAAGCAACCACTCACTGGGCAGGCCGAGAAAAGTTTGCCCAACGTTTTCCCGCCGTTCGTTTCAGACCCGACGTGCTTTATGTTAGTGATGGCAATATCATAACCTCTGCAGGAACCGTAGCGGCTATCGACTGTTGCCTTCACCTGGTACGCCAGAGACTCGGCGCTGGGGTGGCGAATCGCACCGCGAAGATGCTGGTGACGCCGCCGCACAGGCAGGGCGGCCAAGCTCAGTACGTGGAGCATCCTGTGCCACAACTGTCCAGCGAGACTCATCTGTCTGATGTTCTAACGTGGGCCCGTGTGAACCTTTCGAGTGATCTGTCGCTCGACGTGCTGGCGGACAGGGCGAGAATGAGTCGGCGCACATTTACTCGGCGATTCAGGGAAGCCACCGGAAGCACATTCTCAAAATGGTTAAACGCCCAGCGCGTTGTCAGGGCGCAAGAGCTGTTGGAGACGACTGACTTGCCTATTGAGTGTGTGGCGGGTGAGGCAGGGTTCGGAACGCCCTTATCTTTGAGGCAGCAATTCGGCGTTCATCTTGGCACGTCGCCGTCTGAATATCGGCGTACGTTTTTTCGTGAGATGAGTCCGGGCCGAAAAGCAGACGGAAGTGGGCCCACTGCCGAGTCATTTACTGAGTCTCAGGCAAAAGTTTACTGATGCGCATGAGCTCAGGCTGCATTATCCCTGACAACAGCGCGCAGCGCCTGCAGGGGATGCTAGACGGTCACACCATCTTGCCGTTTCACTTGGCTTCGGCAAGAATATCTGTCAGCCAATAACCGGCCAGGGGCACGAGCGGCGCCCAAGACTGCTTGTAGATCACCTCTGAAGTACCGGCGTTTTTTGTCTCATGCCCATAAGTACCAGACATGCCGCAGCACCCGCTCGCTTGAACCTGTAAATTCAGTCCCATGCGCTCATAGACTTGCTGCCAAAGGCCAATGCTGTTTGGCTCATTTGTCTTTTCAGTGCAGTGGGGAAGGAAGTAATACAGGGCAGCATCTTTGACGCTTTGAGTCTGTGGAAGCGCTCCGGCGAGCCACTCCTGAGGTAGTAATACGATGGGGACTTTGTCGCCCAGGGTCGACGGTTTGAGGTTGAAGCTTACGGCGAAGGGTTCTTCCGAGTCAGTCTCCACTTTGGCTTTATCGAGGAGCCTGACGTACCCGCAGCCTTGAGTGTTTGTCATTTGAGTGAGCTGGACTTCAGTCCGATGCGTACGACCTACGTCCTTAGCCGCGAGACCGTTATCCCGACCAAGCGGATCGGTATGGCTCGTTGGCGAGAAGGCTTGTTCGCTTTTCTGCTGAAGAACGCCAACAGCAACCTTAAATATTTCAACTTGCCGCTGAACCGAGTGATCGAACTGGGTACGCAGGTTGAGATGTAGAAACAAACAAGGCCGCAACTGCGGCCTTGTTCTATTCAGGGTGTCACTCGTGTGAGTGTCCGTGTGCAGCGGACTCGGAGGTTTCTCCTTTCTCACCACCGCCGCATGCCGTCATCAGGCCGAAGAAGCAGATCAGGAGCATCGAACGAAACAGGGTGGTTGGGATTTTCATGGAAGGACTCTTCAAAATTTGGATGAAATAAATGGTCTGGTGCTGGCTGAGCGCTGAATTATCGGCAGCAGGACAGCCATCGCTGTTTTGAATTACTGTTTGACGCTCAAGTAATCGCCGTTGGTTTTAAGTGCAATGGTCACGTCGTTGTTGCTGCGATTACGCCAAAACCAACCATGGGTGCCGTCAAAAATGGCCGTAAATTCACCCTTGTCACTTTTGACCTGCTTGCCCTTGCTGTAGCTGTGGAAGTAACCCTTCTCGCCGTTGTAGGGTTCGCCATGGGTATCGAAGTTCACAGGCCCACCAACCGCAGTCCATTCGTAGCTAACAGACTTGCCCTTCAAGACTTCGAGCTTTATTTCCGTCCCTTCACCTGGCTTGAGCGTGACGCTCATTTGATTCGTCTTCAAAGCTGAAGTTGGCGTGGGTGCCGGCTGAGCAACAGGTTTCGCAACAGGCTGGACTTGCGCGACCTGCATAGCTGGAGCTGGAGCTGATGCTTGCGGCGGAGTTGCATCCGCCAAAGCCTCTTGGGCCAGGATGATCTTCAGTTCGCCCATCTGGGTTAGCCCTAATGCTCGGCCCACACCTGTTGGATCAACGGCGTATTCCGAAGGCATGACAACAGTCACCAGCAGACCGACAGCAGTCAGCAGTGCAATGACAGTCGAGCGCACCAGTTTGCGAGTGCTTGGCAATTCATTAACAGTTGGAAGCGGAGTATTAAACATGGTCAGAATTCCTTACGCGGAGAGAAACAGGCCGGTGATTTGGTAACCCATTAGCAGAAACCCGGCACTCATCATGGCGACGTTGGCGGTATAGGCGTGGCGCCAAAAACCACCAGTGCGACGCCAGTACCCCATCAGGATGAGAATCGCGCTGAGGGCCAGTAATTGACCGATCTCAACGCCAACATTGAAGGCGATCAGGTTCGGAATCAGGCCATCAGGCGAGATCTCGTACTCCTGGATCTTCGTCGCCAGACCAAAACCGTGGAGCAAGCCGAAGATCAGCGTGGCCACTTTGGTGTTGGGTTGGAAACCGAACCAGCGCTGGAATGCGCCCAGGTTGTCGAGCGCCTTGTACACCACCGAGAAGCCAATGATGGCGTCGATGATGTACGAGCTGATGCTGACCTCTGTAAGTACGCCAAGCAGCAGCGTGACCGAGTGTCCCACCGCAAACAGCGTGACGTAGAGGCCCACGTCTTTCAGGCGGTAGAGGAAGAAGATTACTCCGAACAGGAACAGCAAGTGATCGTAGCCCGTCATCATGTGCTTGGCGCCCATATAGATGAACGGCAACAACATGATTCCGGTGCTTTCTTGGATGAAACCCTTGTCACCTTCAGCGACGGCATGCGCCATCGCTTCGGGCATGCCGAAGAAAAGTGCCGCCAAAAACAAAAACAACAGTAATAGCGGGCGATGCGAGGGCGCAGAGAATGCGCCAACACCGCTCATTGAGTACGAATGCATGAATTAATCCTACGTTGCAGTGATCGTGGGCCGCATTGCGGCCATGGTCAGGATGCGAACGCAGGACGGGGTGGACGCTCGATCAAAAATATCGGCGGCAGCGGAACAGAGTGTCGAAGCGCATCGACCCGGATGGCTAGCATAGGGGATGTCGCCAGCATCAACGCGGCAGTGAGTTGCGGCGTCTCGTGCTGATGATCAGGGGTCAATGGCGAATGGTAGTGATCTGAAAGACTTGAATAGCTGGATGAGGCCTCTTCGCCGTGGGAATGATTGGCGTCTTGTGTGATCTCCCAGGCTGGCTGTGTCGACGTCACTGATACCGAATAGGTATGCCCGGCCCAAGCCACCAACATAGCGAGAGCAAGCGCGATTACCACCGTTATTGTCAGTGTCCTGCTGAACATGGAGTTCGGTTTTCTACCTGTTGAATGGGGCTTTCTTACGTTTGACTATATCCTCCTAGGGGGGATAGGATGCCAGCATAATTCATTGAAGCCTGAGCCTCAAGTCATGAGTGAACACGAACAAGAACACAGCCATCCCCACACTCACCAAAGTCATGAGGCAATCATCAAGCGCCTCAAGCGGGCGGACGGTCATTTGCGAGGCATCATCACCATGATCGAAGAGGGGCGCCAATGCGTGGACATCGCACAGCAGTTGCATGCTGTAGAAAAAGCGGTGTGCCAAGCCAAGCGGACGC
Source organism: Pseudomonas sp. NPDC079367 (assembly GCF_044542195.1). Classification (NCBI taxonomy): domain Bacteria; kingdom Pseudomonadati; phylum Pseudomonadota; class Gammaproteobacteria; order Pseudomonadales; family Pseudomonadaceae; genus Pseudomonas; species Pseudomonas sp. NPDC079367. Next base: position 32,425 of record NZ_JBITTW010000016.1, on the reverse strand, counting down.
TCATCCAGGATCACATTGATCACTGTCTAGAGGACACCGTTTCGGCACTGGGTAATGGCGAGCGCGCACCGTTGGAAGCGTTCAAACAAATCACCAAATACCTCTAGGTTAAACATGCCAAACTTCGCTATTAGGAAAGAAGATGACGAAAACCACTAGCTTCAAACTTCGCCGGAACATCACGCTTTTGGTTTCCTGTTTTTTAGGAAGTCAAGCCTGGGCGGTTGAACAGCTTAATATAAGCACCGATCAGATGAAGACGATGGGAATCCAGACAGCACCAGTTCTTAGTAACTCTGGAGATCTAAAAAATCGTTACCCTGCTCAGGTGGTCGTACCTCCCGGCGCAGAACAGATCGTTACGTCACCGATGCAGGCTATGGTTTCGCAGCTTCTCGTCTCGGAATTTCAGGTTGTAACAAAAGGTGACCCGGTGGTGCGGTTGACAGGCCCCGCCATGAGCCAATTGCAGCTTGAATTGCTACAGGCTTCATCTCGAGCAAGCCTCGCTAGAAAAGCCTACAACCGCGAAAATACTCTCTTTGAAGAGGGCATTATTCCTCAACGGAGGGCGCAAGAAGCGGAGGCAGCCTTACGTGAGGCTGAGGCAACGCTATCACAGGTGCGCTCAGAACTTTCACTTGCAGGTCTCTCGAAGTCTGACACCGATAAAATTATAAAGTCGGGTTCGCCTTCGGACGGAATTATTTTGGCGGCGGCTCAAGACGGTATTGTCACGTCTATCTCGGTGAAGCCCGGCCAGAGAGTTGATGCTGCTACAGCTTTATTGAATATCGCCCAAGTCAAGGTTCTGTGGGTAGATATACAGGCCACTTCAACGGCTGCGCAAAATATAAGCTTAGGTACTATTGTAAATGTTGTAGGTAAAGATGTATCAGGGAAAATTAAAAGCATCAGCCCCATTATAGCGTCGGGCAATCAGTTTGTAATAATGCGAGCAGAAATAGAGAACGTTCAAGGTAAGCTGAGGCCTGGTGAGTATATTTCAGTCGATATTCCAGTAGCATCTTCAGGAAATACTTGGGATCTACCATTGTCCGCTATCGCTCGCAATAAGGCAGACTCAGTCGTATTTGTGAAAACTGAGCAGGGCTTTTCAGTCCGCCCTGTCGAAGTTATGGCCAGTACAGGCCAATACGTGCGAATTGAAGGTGACTTTCAACCACGAGACCAAGTAGCTATCAGTGGTGTGATTGCGCTGAAAGGCGCCTGGCTTGCTGAAGGGGAAGCAGAATGATTTTGAACAAGCTCATTCAATTTTCTCTGGCCCAACGATTATTTATAATTTTGGTTACGGTTTTGATTTCTGCTGCGGGTTGGTATGCCTATCGCGGCCTGCCGATTGATGCGTTTCCAGACGTTGCAAGCACTCAAGTTAAAATTATTATGAAAGCCCCCGGCATGACGCCGGAAGAGGTAGAGAGTCGTATCGCAGTACCCGTCGAAGTTGAGATGCTTGGCATTCCGAACACCAAAACACTTCGATCAGTGACGAAATATGGTCTGGTAGACGTCACCATCGATTTTCAGGATGGCATCGACATTTTCTGGGCTCGCCAACAGGTTGCTGAGCGACTCGGAAATCTGTCGGACAGTTTACCGGAGGGTATTTCCGGTGGCATGGCTCCTATCACTACCCCGTTAGGGGAAATGTTCATGTTTACGGTCGACGGAGACTCTTTATCGCTGGTAGAACGCCGAAGCTTGTTGGACTGGGTAATTAGGCCGGCGCTGCGGACAGTGCCTGGAGTTGCCGATGTCAACTCCCTGGGTGGTTTGGTGCGCACTTTTGAGGTGCTTCCTGACCCTATGAAGATGGCAGCCAATAAAATAACCCTGGAGCAACTATCGAATGCTCTAAGTATAAATAATCGGAACGATGGTGCAGGACGTTTGGCCGAAGGCGATGAAGTATTATTGGTGCGAAGTGAGGGCAGCATTAACTCGCTTGACGATCTAAAAAATATAGTGGTGAGTGCGACGACCGGAACTCCGGTTCGAGTTAGCGACATTGCGAGAGTACAGATCGGAACGCTCACACGCTATGGCGTAGTAACTCAGAATGGCACCAATGAAGCAGTGCAAGGATTGGTACTAGGCCTTGCTGGTTCAAATGCGCGTGAGGTGGTTAAAGGCGTGCAGGACAAATTGGCAGAGTTAGCACCTACCTTACCTGCAGGGATATCGATTACGAGTTTCTATGACCGCTCGTCTCTGGTAGATAAAGCTGTCGGTGCTGTTTTCAAAGCTTTACTTGAAGCAACCGTACTCGTCATCATTCTACTTGCACTATTTTTGGGGAACATTCGTGCGGCTTTGACCGTTGCGCTCGTGCTGCCACTTGCGGCGCTGATTACTTTCATCCTTATGCGACTATTTAATATGTCTGCCAACCTTATGAGCTTGGGGGGGTTAGCAATTGCAATCGGGATGCTGGTCGACGCGGCAGTGGTCGTTGTTGAAAACATCGTGCAGCGACTGGCTACCGATGAGTCTCGTGGAAAAGTTCCAAGGCTTCATCTCATATTCCGAGCCGTTCGAGAAGTCGCTGTTCCTGTAACTTCTGGTATCTTGATCATCATTACTGTTTTCCTCCCTCTAATGACCCTACAAGGCCTTGAGGGCAAGTTTTTCGTCCCTGTAGCGCTGACGATTGCTTTTGCACTGGCAGGGTCGTTGCTGCTTTCCTTAACTGTTATACCTGTGCTTTCATCTTATTTTTTAAAAGAGGTAAAGCATGAAGATCCTTGGTTGGCGAGAAAGCTTCTAGGGCTCTATAACCCGATTTTGAGTTGGGGCATGCAGAAGCAAAAAGTAGTGTTTGTTGGTGCTGCAGTTATGCTTTTAGCCGCTGGGATTGTGTACACACAAGTCGGTAAAACCTTTATGCCTACAATGGATGAAGGGGACTTGATCGTGGGTATAGAGAAATTGCCATCCATCAGTCTCGAGCAAACTGCCGAGCTGGATAAAAAGATTCAAATGGCGTTGATGACGGCTATACCAGAGATAAAAGGAGTTGTAGCTCGCGCTGGCTCTGATGAGATTGGTTTGGATCCTATGGGTCTCAATCAGACTGACACCTATTTGCTGCTCAAGCCAAAAGACCAGTGGCGCATGAGCTCTAAGGAAGATTTGCTGAATGAGATTCGTAAAGTTCTAGATAATTTACCTGGTATCGAATACAGCTTTACTCAGCCTATCGAAATGCGTGTATCTGAAATGATTATTGGTGTTCGGGGCGACTTGGCCGTGAAGGTATATGGCCCAGACCTTGGCACACTCAATAAGCTCGGAACCCAAATTGAAGAATTACTGAAGACAATCAACGGTAGCCAGGACGTTTATACGGTTCAAAATGACGGTGTCCAATACTTGCGAGTCGAAATTGACCGATTGCAAGCAGGTCGATTAGGACTTGATGTTGAAACCATTCAAAACATACTTAGAGTTCAGATTGAAGGTAAGCAAGCTGGCATTGTGATCGAGGGCAATCAGCGTACGCCGATCTTGATTCGTGCTGATAAAAGTGTTCGTACCTCACCGGCGGAGTTCGATGCTTTGATTATCACTACACCTTCAGGAATGTCTGTTCCTCTGCGCGATGTCGCCAAGTTAGTTCGTGCGGACGGCCCCGTTAAAATTGACCGTGAAATGGGTAGCCGATATGGCGTAGTAATTGCGAACGTGAGTAACAGGGATCTGGTAGGTTTTGTTGAGGAGGCCAAGGCTTCGGTTGCCAAAAATATCGAATTACCCAAAGGTTACACAATTACTTGGGGTGGGCAGTTCGAGAATCAACAGCGCGCTGCTGCGAGATTATCTATTGTGGTTCCAGTCGCACTTGGCTTGATTTTCGTGCTGCTGTTTTCGACATTTGGATCCGTCAGACAGGCTCTGCTTATTCTTAGCAATATTCCTTTTGCACTTGTAGGCGGTATCGTTGCCCTTTGGGTTACTGGCGAATATCTGTCAGTGCCAGCTTCAGTCGGCTTCATCGCACTGTTAGGTATCGCGGTACTCAACGGGATCGTCTTGGTCAGCTATTTCAATCAGCTCTATCATGAAGGGATGGCTATTAAAGACGTAGTCATCCAAGGTTCAAGGCGCCGGTTAAGACCAGTCCTCATGACTGCTTCTATTACTGCTTTTGGACTGGTTCCACTTCTATTTGCAACGGGCCCTGGCTCAGAAATTCAACGCCCTTTGGCTATTGTAGTGATAGGCGGCTTGATCACTGTTACGGCATTGACACTTCTCCTCTTACCGATACTGTATTTGCGTTTTGCTCATTCGAAAAAGGAGAGCTCCAATGCCTAACTTGCGAATTACTCTACTTTTGCCGCTAAGTCTTGAAGAGAAGGTTTCTGACTATTTTCTTTGTGATCCTAGCATCGGAGTCTTTACGAGCAGGGTGGTTTCAGTACATGGACTATCCAACTCCATGTTGAACTCTGCGGAGCAGGTTATGGGAAGCGCTAAAGAAACGGAAATCGTTGTCGTGGTAGACGAGGAACGCTTCGAACTCTGGATTAGTGAATTTGAGAGGCTTTTCACTAGCTCGGGTATTCGCTATTGGTCGACCCCTATTTACCGTTCGGGAGTTCTGGTGTGATGGAAAAGTTATTACTTCTAGTATTACTACTGGGTGCCAGTGGAGCGGCTCAGCCTCAGTCTTTTGAAATGCCATTGCCACCTGCTCAAATTTTACCAGCAAGCATTGCGACAAAGCTATTGGATGCAGATCCACGAGTAGAGTCAGCCCGGGCCAGTCTGGATGCGGCTATACAGGAGGCGGGGATTATTAAAAGATCTCCTTACGAATGGATAGTTAACGGTACCTCTCAGCAGCGTCGTGTCCAGGGGGGGCCTAACTATAACGAGTGGACGGCTGGAGTAGAGCGCACCATACGGCTCCCTGGAAAGTCTAGTGCTGACTCGGATATCAGTACCGCAACCCTTGAAATTGCGGAGGCTAGTTATGGTGAAGCTAGGCATGAAGCCGCCCGTGAACTGATGTTAGCTTGGCTTGATTGGCAAGCTGCTGAGGAGGCCCGAGATATTGCGGCGAGAGGAGTAGAGTCGGCTAAAGATAGCCTGGCAGCAGTGCAGAAACGCAACAGAGCGGGGGACGCATCTACGCTTGACGTGAATATCGCTAAGGCAGAGCTCTCCGATCAATTACGCTCGGGTAATGATGCAAAGGTGAAGGCAACTACGACTTGGATTGCGCTTACCACCAAGTTTCCTGGCGTTGAGCGAGCGCGAGTCGCTCTGCCGGCTCCCGTAAAAGTTACTGGAAATGATGAGTCCTGGACGGCGAGAATTATTGAGCAAAGCGATGAGCTGAGGCGCACCATCGCAACTGCAAGGCGCGCTGAAGGTTTGTCCGGACGTGCCCGGGCGGATAAAATACCCGACCCCACATTTGGCGTATTTACGAACTCTGAGCAGGGTAACAGAGAGCGTATCTATGGCGTCAGCGTGAGTATGCCAATACCTAGCCGGTCACGTAGTGCGCGTTATGCTCAAGCGTTGGCGCAGGAAGACGCTACTAGGCACGATTCAGCGCTTGTTAAGCGACAACTTACGACCTTGATTACACAAAATCTGGCGTTGGCTGAAGGCGCCTTTGAAAGCTATCTGCTTGCCAAGGACGGAGCTCAGGAGATGGAAACGAACAAGAGCCAGACTCAACGAGCGTATGAGTTGGGGGAGGCGGATCTTCAATCATTGCTTTTAGCCCGCCGCCAATCCGTTTCGGCAGCCACAACGGCCCTAGAGGCACAAGTAGAGACGTTAAAGACAAACTTATCCCTCCTGATTGATGCCCACTGGATCTGGGATCTCGATCACAGTTGAGCCACCATTCCGGCAGCGCAATCAGCTGCCGGAATTCTTTCAAATTTGTAATTCTTCAATCATCTTGAGGTTATGTTTGTAGGTCAGAATGAGTGGCGGTCATTGCAATCACCATTATAAAAAAGGCCGTCATCATAAGAAACTGCCAAATCTTCGGAGCAGACATGACTAGGATAACCAAGATCTCAACAGGCGTATTAGCGGCAATAGCTGGGTTTAGCTCAGTCGCCTATAGTGCAGAGAAGTCAGAAGGTTTTGTTGAAGGTAGTAAATTTACCGTTACCAGCAGAACATTCTATTTCAACAGGGATAATCGTAATGGTGAAACTGCACCAGGGGGCGGGATATTCTGAGGCGACTGCTCAAGCATTCATTGCGAAATTCAATTCTGGTTACACCCAAGGGACGATTGGTTTCGGACTAGATGCTTTCGCCATGATCGGCTTGAAATTGGACACTGGTGGCGGACGCAATGGTGGGCGAAGTTCGTTTGATGTTCTTCCAGTTGACAGTAACGGGGATGCCCGTGATGAGTACACTAAAATTGGAGGCGCCGCGAAGATTCGCGCCTTTGATACGGAGCTCAAAGTAGGCGACGTGTTTCCTACCAGCCCAGTAGTGTATTACGGTGATTCGCGTCTACTTCCTGAGTCTTTTAGAGGTACTATATTTTCCAATAACAGCATCAAAGGCCTGACATTGCAAGGTGGCCGGCTCCATTCTATGAGTCAGCCTGTATCAAGCGATATGAGGGATGGTTTTGCGACCTTCTACGCAGGCCCTGTAAACTCACCAGGAATGAGCTATTTCGGTGGTGACTACGTTCTAAATGAGAACGTAAGTTTCGCGTTGCATGCTGGCCAACTTCAGGATGTATGGAATCAAACGTATTTCGGTACGAACCTCAGCTACGCTCTCACAGATAATCTCGCGTTGATCGGTGGTTTTAATTACTATCGTGCAGTTGACGAAGGCAAGAAGTTATTAGGTGAATTTGATACCAATATTTGGAGCGGGCGTTTTGGTGTTCAGTTTGGTGGCCACACACTCGCCTTAACCCACCAACGAAACAATGGCGAAAACGACTTCGACTATTTACGACAATCCGACTCTGTTTTCTTGGACAACTCAATACAATATAGTGATTTCAACGCCCCCAAGGAAAAATCTTGGATGCTGCGTTATGATCTGAGCATGAAGTCGTACGGGGTTCCTGGACTCAGCTTTATGACGCGTTATGGCCGAGGTAGTGATATTGACTACTCGAGTGCGAATAGTGTCTACATGCGCCGTGATGCCGAGGGCAGTCCGCTCGTGAATCAAAAGAGGTGGGAGCGCGACATCGAAGCAAAATATGTAGTTCAAACTGGAAAAATGAAAGATATGTCATTCCGCATACGCCAGTCTAATACACGCGCGACTCAATTTGAGTCTGACCTGGATGAGTTTAGGCTAATTGTAGAATACCCTCTTGTTTCTTTGTAAGCGGGCTAGACGTAAACGGAACAAAATTTGATTGTGAACTTGGCCTTGATCTAATTTGCACGTCGCTATTTTTATAGATTTTTAGCTATGAATGTTTGCGTGCAAGTTTGATTGGGGGCTGATTGATCTTTCAGCCGTCTAGATCACTGTTAAAGCTAGCGCCCTTTGGGCGCTTTCTAATTCAAATCTTGTGGTTTAAGGCAAATTCAAACTAAAGGGTGTGGGTTACGACATGAAGACTATTAAGATTTCAGTTTTTATCGCGCTTGCTTTTGCGTCGCAATTTATTAATGCGCAAACGCAATCGAAGACAGACGTTGAAAGGGTTGAGCGCGCCAACAAGGTTGCGCTCGAGAATTATGCCAGCAAAGTCGGCGAACCAGTTCCTGAAGTTAAGGATTATGTGTATGGCATGAAGCTAGACGTTGCCAAGACTATACATGTTTCCCCACCAGTAAAATATTGTGGAAATGTCGATAGCTATATGAGTTATCAGGACTCTCAAGGAAAGCTTCACTCCATTCGATATATCCTGCAGGGCGACTGTCCCCAAAAGCGTTAACGCAATTTTTTACCATGACCCCTCGGCTACGCTTCACTGCCTATTTCGCCGTTATCAGCCTCCATCGCAAATCCTTTCATGGCATGTGGTAGGCCGAGGGTTAGCGGACTGCTCATATGCACGCCGACAGTGCGTTTCTATCGGCTCGCCATATACCGGTTGGCGCTAGTTTGAATTCGAGCATGGAGACGTGAGTTCTCGGCCTTACTGATCCCCCCTAAACACATTCCCCTCTAATTTGATCCTCCCCTACCATCAAATAGACCGTACAAAGAGTAGCACCATTCGCTTGATGCCAATGCTTACTGCCATGTCCGCTGCGTCGAAGCTGATGACGGCCAGTTAAGCCAGCACCAGGCTAGAAGGCTTGCATGCAGCGGGAAGCGGTTTCGTATGTGGTGCTCAACATGATTGGAGGCCTGCCTCGCAACAAGCGCGTCCTTTCGTTTGGTCAAAATTGTGTAGGTTCCTCCGTTCAAGAATAAGCGTGTGTCATTTCTCCGTGTCTACGACAACCGACTTTGCCGGTATAGCACGCACTTTTCGTTTCGCGCCTACCAGGGCTAACGTTTCCAGCAATGCAAGTCGCCGGTAGTGCCGAGCGATGTAGCGGGTACAAAAGAAAATCAAAAAAAACTGTTTCAATCGGGTGAGGTTCATGATCCCCCAAAGCCTCTCGCTTACCTATTTTCTGATCATCATCCAGTTGTATGTGACAGCTCTTGTCGATGCATCACTAAATTTTGCTCTGGACTCGAAGGCTTGAGAACTCTTCGCTCCATCAGCGTGGCCACCGACGATGTAGATCATCAATCACATACGGGTGTTCATGCCTTTCTGCGTTGGTGTCGTCAACATGGGCACGATTGTCTGATAGTTCATCATGAGTGTGCTCGACGATTTCTCGATCATGAGCTGGTCGCCAGATGAGGCTACTCATGATAAGCGAGCCTGCTGCCAAGACCGCTAGCGCAATGAACGATGCGGCCAGGCCGTAGTGTGCTCCCAACCATCCCGCCAGAGGGTAAGTGATTAACCAGCAGGCATGGGATAAGGCGAACTGGGCAGCAAATAATGCTGGACGATCCTCAGCATGTGCTGAGCGACGCAAGATGCGACCGCTAGGAGTCTGGGCAAGGGAGTAGCCAACCCCAAGCACCAACCATAGTGGTAGAAGCAAGTTATAAGTGGTGACGTTAATGCCAACCGCTAAACCCGCGACCAATATCCCTCCGCCGAACAGCATGGCAGTTCGGTCTTTGATGTTTTTCAGCAGCCTGGGCAAGACCAAGGCTGACACCATCGACCCTCCCCCAAACGCTGCCAGGGCCAAAGCAGTGGAACTCTGAGGCAGAGCGAAGCGCGACTGCACCAGAACTACTGTATTGACGATCACCATGGCGCTAGCGGCAGCTACCGTAAGATTGAGCGCCAACAGTCCCCGTAACCGGGGCGTAGCTAGGAATATGCGCATACCACGGGTGGTTCGTTCATAAATGCTGCGTCGTGGTACCTGTTTCGCTTTGGGTAGCAGCACCGTAGCGACTAGAGCCGCAGAAGCAAGGAAACCAATGACCGTACCCGCGAACAGATTATGAAAGCTGATCACGGTCAGCAGTGCAGCGGCGAGCATCGGACTGGCAACACTTTCGAGATCGTAGGCCAGACGCGATAGTGACAAGGCACGGGTGTAGTCATCCTCATCCGGCAGGATGTCTGGAATGGTCGCCTGGAACGTCGGAGTGAACGCTGCCGAAGCGGACTGAAGGACGAAAATCAGCACGTAGATTTGCCAGATTTCCGTTACAAACGGCAGTGCAAGTGCGACCAGTGCTCGCACAAGATCCAGTGAAACCAGCATTGCCCGACGCGGTAGACGTTCTGCAAAAGCCGCTGCAATCGGTGCAACGCCGATGTATGCCGTCATCTTGATTGCTAACGCCGTACCTAGGACGGCGCCGGCTTGGGCTCCTGCGAGGTCGAACGCCAGTAGTCCTAATGCGACAGTGGCAAGACCAGTCCCCACAAGCGCAATCACTTGTGCGAGAAAGAGGTGGCGGTAGGTTCGATTGGCTAAGATTTTCAGCATGAGAAATCTCACATAAGGACACACGCGCCCAGTTGGTTGCCGAGCTTTTCTCGAATTAACAAAGCGACGAGTTGTTCGCTTATCGAGGATTCGTATCCCCCTGGGGGGGATATGAAGTCATCCTAAACTAGAGCCGGCATTAGCTCAAGAAGCAGCCGATCAGTCGCTCATCGAATATTTGCGAAATCAAGCAGGATGCGCTTGCTCGGTGAAGGCACTTAGCCATACGCTGCCGGGCGTGAGACCTCTCACGGATATAAAAATATGAGCAAGGAGCAGACCCTGATGAAGCTGTCCGCCATTTTGATCGCCGCTTTACTTTCGATTACGTCCGTTGCTGCCTTCTCGCACAGCGGCGGTACTGATTCAAAAGGTTGCCATCGAAACCATAAAACCAACGACTACCACTGCCATTAAATGGCAAAAGCCCAGCGTCAGGCTGGGCTTTGGTGTGAGCTGGTCACTTCAGATCTGAAGGGGCCTGGGTGTCTGACGGACGCTGTTTAATCCGCTCGTGATAGCTAGCGCAACAGATGTACTGCTAGACCAGCGAGCGCACAGGCCATCAGTACCTGAATGACGCCGCGCTTGAAGCGGAACAATGCTATTGCCGCTGCGATGGCGATTACTGCTGAAGGCCAGTCGAGGTTGCCGCTGAAGCCTTTCGGCCAAAGCACGTGATACCCGAAGAAGCACGCCAGATTGAGGATCACCCCAACTACGGCGGCGGTGATGGCGGTAAGCGGTGCAGTGAACTTGAGTTCGTTGTGGGTCGACTCAACCAGAGGGCCACCCGCAAGGATGAACAGGAACGAAGGTAAGAAGGTGAACCAGGTCACCAGGGCAGCTGCGACAGCTCCGGCCAGAAACACCTGATCAGCCCCGAACACTTGCGAGACATAGGCCCCGACGAAGCCGACGAAAGCCACCACCATGATCAGCGGCCCTGGCGTGGTTTCCCCCAGCGCAAGGCCGTCGATCATCTGTGTCGGGGTTAGCCAGCCATAGTGACCGACTGCGCCTTGATAGACATACGGCAGTACGGCATAAGCCCCGCCGAAGGTCAGCAATGCAGCTTTGGTAAAGAACCAGCTCATCTGGGTCAGGGTTCCTTCCCACCCAAAGAGCGCGGTCAAAACACCCATCGGCAAAGCCCATAGCACGGCACTAATCAGTGCGAGTGAGGCCAATTTCAACCAGCTGAACCGAGCATGTTCGGGGGACGGCGTGTCGTCATCGATTAAGGCCGGGCCGAAGGATTTTTTGGCGGCGCTATGGCCACCGGCTCTGAATTTTTCGGGTGCCATTCGCCCCCCGAAATAGCCAATCAACGCTGCCCCTAAGACGATCAGCGGGAACGGAACATTGAATGCAAAGATGGCGGCAAATGAAGCCGCTGCTATCGCCCACAGCCAATTATTCTTCAGTGCCCGAGAGCCGATTCTATGCGCCGCCTGCACCACGATGGCCGTCACGGCGGGCTTGATGCCGTAGAAAAGTCCGGCTACCACGGGTACTTCGCCGAACGCGATGTACATCCACGACAGCGCGATCAGGATGAATAGTGAGGGCAGCACAAACAGCGCGCCGGCGACCACGCCTCCCCACGTTCGATGCATCAGCCAACCAATGTAAGTCGCCAGTTGCTGAGCCTCGGGCCCTGGCAACAACATGCAGTAATTGAGGGCATGTAGAAATCTGCGTTCTGAAATCCAGCGTCGCCGCTCCACCAACTCCTGATGCATGATCGAGATCTGGCCCGCAGGCCCGCCGAAGCTAATGAAACCGAGCTTCAACCAGAACCAGAACGCCTCACGCAGACTAATCTGTTCAGGCCTCAACGGATTCGCTTCAACCTCTGGTGCCATAACTTTACTCATTGGGTTGCTCCTCTTTCACAAACCCGGCGAGCAGGCCGTCGAAGATGGCGCTCGCGGCAGCCAGAAGTTGGTCGTCGTCGGAAATGGTCTCTCGCAGCCCAGCAAGCACCCGCTGAATCCCGGCAGCCTCCACCGGCTGAATATCGCCAACATCGAGGTAATGCACAAGGGCAGCAATGCGACCTAGACCTTGTATCTGGATTTGAAAACTGGCCTGTAGGGTTTCAAAGGTGACGCGGTTACCAACATGGCTGAAGGTTGCGTCATCAAAATCAAACCCCAAGGCGTTGACTGGGCAGTCCTGTGGAGTGTTCAGCCAGACGATCTGAGCTTGCGGGTCGATGAAGCGGCGGATCAACCAGGCACAGGCGAGCCGGTCGACCCAGGGACGTTTACGCGTTGCCCAGATACGGCCCTGATAATCGCTGAGATTGAGTACCGATATCGGTTGATTACTGCTGTGCGGCTCATCCGGCGACAGGGCTCTACTGACTGCCGTCTCTAACTCCTGTAGAGCCGCATCAATCTGGTGCTTTGGTTCACCTGGGAAGTAATCGATGCTCGCTATCTGATCGTAGGCTTTGCGCAGCTTGCGGATTTGTTTGGTCGTCGCCAGCGCATTTTCAGCATTCAACTGCTCACGGCAGCCTTCGATCTCTCCACCAAGTTTGGTGTAGTCATCCTTGCGGTCGAAAAACTCGATAAAGCGCTCACCGTTGGGATCAACTACAGGCAGGAGGTAGGCGGTGCCATTGATGGCCAATATGTCTCGTTCGACAGAAGTCAGAGCTTCGCGGCAAGCGCTGGTATCAGGGAGCAGGTAAACACCGTCACGGAGTACAGCGGCACCTGAAGCTTTCAAGGCACGCCAGGCTCGCATGCGCTCGGTGGCGTTGGCGGTGGGTAAGCCAAGGATCAATGCGAGCCAATTTTTCATGTAGGAATATCTACTCGATATGTAGTAATCGCTACGCTACTCCTTGCTGCAAGGCTTGGGAAGCGGTGCTCAACAAAAGCAGTTGTTCAGAGGGCATTCGGAAGAAGGAACAGACACGCAGACTTGCGGTGGTCATTGCGAGCGAAGCCAAGCTTCCATTTTTTGCAACCTTCCTCTACGTAAAAGCACCGGTTTCCCTAAATCCAACATCACCAACAATCCCTGCCTTTCGCATGTTGAAGGGAACCAATCAGCGATTTCGACGTTGCAGCGTTTGGCGTCACCTACCGCCCACTTAATAATCATGTCTGCTGCGGCACGGTAGTGATCCGCCATGAACAGCCTTTTGCCGTCTTCTGACCAGCCTCTCATCGCAAGCTCGTCGGTTACGTCGATGAGTCCAGCGTCTCCAAAGAAATCGGTCGTATCTGGATAATGAATACCTGCCAAGGACACCTTGGCCACGCCGGATTTTCGGTCGAAGTAAGACAGGAAATGCCATCCTCCCGTTGTACTACCTGGATCTGGAAAATTGATCGCAGCTTTGCCAGTGATGTAGTGCGTGCGGGAAACGCGTTTGAGATCAAAATCGAAAAGCGGCTGGTTCATGGGAGTGTTTTGAGCCGGGCCAGCCCCTGTTTGATATGACCAGCGTTCTCACCAATTGTGTAAAGCGCACCACGGACGTTGTCGCCGACTTCCGCATGTCCCTGGGCTTCCACCTGGAGGGTCAGCTCCATGAGCGCAGCCTCAAGGGCCAGCTGGTTTTGGTACATCCTTTCCAGCACATCTGATAGCGAGTATTCACTGGGCATCTACATGGACTCCTTGATGTCGACCCAGCATAGCTCGATGATGAGTCAGCAAGTGTCTTGCGGGTATAGGCATACCCTGAGAGCACCTTATGAGCGTCCCGTCCCTAAGTAGTCTCAAGGTGTTTGATTTGCAAGCTAGAACAGCAAGAAGCCCGAAGGACAGAGATGCCCGCTAGACACTTGGTCGGTTTTTATTGACCCGCCGTACCGGATTTATCAGAGGCCGGGCCTCCATTGAAGCTAAAATCGGTGGTGCCGTTGGTGATCCATTCGACCAGCTTTTCCTTGTGAGTGTAAGCCACCACTCCACGTTTTTGAGTCGGATCGAATCTTAAGACGCGCCATATACCGAAATCGGGGCCGAAGTCGATGAACACGGGTTTGGAAACCCACCAGCGAGCAAAAAGCTTGCTGCGGGAATGCCAGCTAAATGAAGCCAGTCCATTCTCCGACACTTTCGACAAACCCATTCTGAAGTTGTACCTGTCGAACTCAGTCCGCGTGCCATCGATCACCCAGATCATATTTTGATAGTAGTTTTGCCTCGCGATTACCTCTTCAGGATGTATCGTCGATCTCTGAAACTCAATAACCATCCCTGAAGGCGTTCGGACATCTGCTATATGTCTCTCCCCTGAGGACGCTTGCAACACAACTTCCTGCCACTCGGTTGGGAACATATTCTTCCAATCGCGATGCCATGCCGTTTCCGTTTCCCACCACGGATCGCAATTGTCCAAACGTTTATGAGCCCAATGCCAGACGACATGGTTCCCGCATTTAGCGACAGTCTGGGAACCACAAAAACTGCAAACACCACGTGCTTTTGGAGTGGCCTCTACACGAGCGCCTTCAAGCAATGAGTATTTCATTTTCTTCCTTGATGATAAAAATGAGGGGCGGTAGCTCTTAACTTCCTAGTTGTCAGTACCTTGTGACCCACAGGACGAAAGACAAATATCTGAACACGGTAGTCGTCGTGTCGCTCTGGCCTCTTTCAACAATTGCTCAGCGTACATAGCCGGATCATCATCTGGCAGCGGGTAGCCTGCAGCAGATAGAGCTTCGGCGCGCTCTTCAATGAGCAGACGCTCGGGATCGCGAACCGTTTGGTAGGCTCTGCCTGGTACGCGTCGAGTCGTGTCCATTCTCGGCTCCCCAGAAGGCTGATGGCTAAGAGCGACTAAATTACTTTTAGAACGATAACAGAACGCTCTGAATAGCGATGCTCCGCTGCGAGTCACGAGGGAGGGTGCGTTACGATCTATGTTTCACAGAGACGCAAACACCAAGCAAGCGGAGCGCGCAGGCGTGAGGGATGCGAGCCCGCAGGGTCGAGACACGCCTTGGCGGGGCTCGATTTACGGCAGCCTGACGCCGCAGGCGGCACGCCATCAACGCCAACAAGAGGTAACTCAAATGCCCGACGATGAACTGCGCGAACTGGAGGCCAAGAGACGAAAGGCTTTGTGGATACTTGCGCACATATCTCCAGGCGATTCGAAGGCGTTCGATGCCTTATCCATCCTTGATGACCTTGACCTTCAAGAACGGAAATACTCCCCCAATGCTGACAAGGCACTTGATCTCAACCAGCTTCGGGATTGTGTCACGCTGCAGCATCACAACTCCGGAATCGACATCATTTTGGAGCAGACTATCCCCCAGCCCTGGAGGGAGCGCTTCAATCAGGCGAGTATCGGGTCGACCAGATTGTTAGATGGGCCTTACGCTGCGGACTGGTATAAATTCCTGGCTTGTTGGGAATCAGAGATGCAGCACCTCGAGGCACACAGAACTGCCAGAAGTAAGCCCAAGCTGGATTGATGCAGACGGAGAATAGACGTGGAACGAGACAGCGATGACACCGTGTATTGCGACATCCAAATGCCGGTGGCTCAAGGGCGTGAGCTATTGGCGTTAGTGAATGCCCTGCGAGAGTCGAAAGCTCATCCAAGTCTCGACAGAGTTTTTGAACACATGCAGGACGAGCTCAGCACCTCAATCGACATCGTTAAGAATCCGCCATCGTGGGGCCCATGGGGGCCGACGCATAACTGAGCCTTTAGTCGGCTATCCTTTCCATTCAGACGAGCAAACGCTGACTGGGAGCATGGAAGACTCAAAAAACGTCGCTCCGGCGCCCTATAACGGGGCGAAAATAACGGCAAAATACACTTTAAGTGGGTGATTGCCATATGCCATACTCGGTTATCAACGATTTTTCGCCCAGCTTGGCCACCTCCCTGATGGAGGTTTTAGTCGCTATGGTAACGACTAGCAGGAGAAGAGCCTTAATGGCGTTCCTGAGAAGCGGAGCTGTGACGGGGCTGCCGTTTGCCGAGTTCTGAGGCTGCTTGTTTATTGAACCTTGGGGGCTTTCGCCAAGTCTGAACTATAGTCGTAAAGCCGCTTGTCGGCTGACGGCAGGTACTGCTTGTGAAGCTTGGTGAACGAGCTCGATAATCCGCACCGCTTTTGCTAGCGAGGCAGTATTACGTTTTTTTCCATTGAAAGCAGTGGTCGCGCATTGGAATTCGTTGATGCACCGTGGAACAAAATTCTTAGAGGATGGAGCTATGACTCTTGAGCGTATGATCGAAGAGGCCCGTAACCGTAACGGTTCTCATGAAGCCAGCCTAAAGGCGGCTCGTGATCGCATGGCCGCGACTAACCACCGTCTGGCACGTGAATTCGCTAAACAAGAAGTCACTGCGACGCTGCTTGCCAAGACCTGCAGCCTCTAATAAATCCCTTCATCCGAAAGCAGCCTAATGGGCTGCTTTTTTTTGCGCGATCACAATGACTCCATACCTCATCACCAGCTTCGAAGAGGCGACGATGGCAGCGTTGATTCATGAGCCATACGGCTATGATCACGCTGACATCTTCAAAAAACCTCAGATCAAGTACATCTATAACTACTTGAAGTCCTTCATGCCCGAGATTCCGAAGGGTAAGAAGACGGTAGGAAGCATCCTGCTTGAGCACGAATACATCGACCGAGACTTCCTCGAGGACTACTCGCGTTTTTACCTGGGGCGTTTCGGCAACGATGGCTACAAGTGCGCTCGGCTTCACTTCTTCAGTTGCGATCTGACTCACAAGCGGCTCGACGCTCTACTGGCGGGTGACGTGGGAGAAATGTTAGATGATGCTGAGGATGACAATGCTGTAAAAACTCTAGAGCAACTCCAGTCGCACTACCTCGGTTTCATGGTTATCAAACCTCTCACCAGGACATTCGTGGGGAAAACCTGCCTTCGTGTCAGTGGTGACCGAGGTGTGGGCAAGAAGAAAATTGACAAGCCTTATGATGTGAATCTCTTTGGCATCAAGCTGACAATCGACTCAATTGCATTCCAAGAACAGGACAAGGTGGTTGCCGCGTGTGCTACCACCGCCATTTGGACAGCGTTGCACAGTTCGCCTGGTCGTAGTGTTAAGGACATTAAATCCTGCAGTGAGATCACCACCGCCGCCCTGAATTTTGTGGACGGTTCCAGTAATGGATTCCCAAATAAAGAGCTTACCAATAAGCAGATCCAGCGAACGCTTGATATTGAGGGGCTGCGATATCACAACAATAGCCTTGAGGAATCAACTCCTGAATCTTTCCGAGAGTCCCTCGTTGCTCACATTAATAGCAACCTGCCCGTCATTTTGACGGGAAAAGTATACGGCGTGGAACCCAACGAAGCTGGTGAGTACGTCAAAGCTGGGCACGCAATTACCGCCCTTGGTTATGACTTCCGGGGTGATTCGAAATGGGTATACGTTCATGACGACCGACTCGGGCCGTACGCACGAGCAGAAATGGTCATGCTTGACGAATTTTTCGGGGAATCCACTCCTGAGGCCGTAAAAGGTCGTTGGGGGCTGGCGATGTCCATTCGAGAACCGGATGCCACTAACTGGGTGGCTCCCCATGAGATTATTGTTCCAGATATCTCGATCATCCCGGCAGATAGAAAGACGCGCATCGACTTCAAGTTCGCTCATGGCACAGCAGAGCGTATTCGTGATCAGGTATTGGGATACCTGGAAGATGAAATGTGTCCTCTGCTTGAGATCCCGGTTCCTTCGGTCAGGTACGAGATCAAACTGGCATCGATTGCTCAAGCGCGAGACGATGTCCGTAAACATTACACCCACCGCAAGGTCAATGACGTGTTGGGTACTTACACCCTCGATGAAGAGAGAATGATTCGCTGGCGTAAGGAAAAACTCAGTTTCTTGACTGGCAGCCTCGCACGCTTACAGTGGCAAATTGATGTCTACTGGGATTCCGAGTGTGCTTTCCAGGTGTTCTTGGATGCGACTGACATTCCCTTGGGCAACGCTGTATCTGGCATTTACATTCATGACCCAATTTATGCAGATGCGATGCTGGCCGGCTTCAAGGGGCAGGAGAGCCAGATCGCCGGTCTAGATGATCAGCACTTCTTCCCGGCGTTCACCAGGGCTGTGAAGCAGCGCCGAGATGACTACGAAAGTCATCTCAATAGCATGTATGGGACATTGCGTGCGCCCAACCACATTAAAGAGAACGAGGTCTCGCGGAACGGAAAAGGCACCAACAAGACCGCGAAAAAATTCTGGGATCCGCAACAAATCCGTTTGGTTGATGTTCACGAGGCCTACAAGAAAGTGGCCGATTCAGTGGCTAACGACCCATCCTCTGAGAGTAAGCTTATCTGGGCCATAGGTAAGGACGGCGTGTTATTCGTCGCTGAGGACATTCCAAAACCTGATGAGCTCGGTCACCCAAGTATGACTGGGATGCAGGCCGCTCGGATTGCGGGAGAAATACGGCCAAAGGCTGGCTATTGGGAGGTCAACTTCTTCTCTGGAAGGTACAGCGGTGATTACGCCGATATAGAGAAGACTCAGTTTCTTACAAACGCCGTGTACAAAATTCAGTCACTCTTCCCGTATGACAAGTTTGAAGCTTTTTACCCTTATGCCCCTTCCTCCCAAGGTCTGGTTTCGCCTGATCTAGCGGCACAGGGAGGCGGTGACGATACGGCGGAACCCGCTGCTGTGCTCGCTTAATCCGAATAAACCCGGCTTCAGGGCATCGCCCTCGGTCGGGTTCACTCCTATCAAGCTGTTCACCGCACTGGTGAATGCCCTTTTCTCAGCCTGCATCCAATCTGGGCGTTTATCCCTTCAGAAAGCCAGTGCCAGACTCACGTTTGACTTTTCAATGGATCAGAATGTGCGAGCTACAGGCACTGTCCAGGGAGGAACTGATCTCTGCATACCGCAAGCGGAGCGCGCAGGCGTGCGGGATGAAAGCCCGAAGGGCCGAGACGCAGGCTTTGCCAAGGCTCGGTTCACGACAGCCGCTACCCGCAGGGGCACGCCGTGACCGAAAACTCAGGGTCATCAGAGCTCCGCATTCCATGCATCCATAGCCTCGCTCACAGCCGCGTACCACTGGAGATCATCGAGCTGTAGGGCATTCGCGATTTGCCTGTTGGTATTGCCGTCGACCCAAGTCGGGAGACTCTCCATGGCCTCTCTGAACAGACTGGCTGTAGCGACAGCGAATCGCCCCGTACTTGTAGACTGGAGGCACACGTAGCGCACAGCAGCGCCACTATGGAGCCGACGCCAAGCCACCACCTCAATACAGTCCTGCAGCTCTACAGGGGCCTCAGCAGCGTGATCAGCCTTCTGCCCCACCTCGATCTCTGCCACAGATTGAAATGGCCTGCTAGATTTTCCCGGTTGGTGGACAAGGTGCTGCAACTGCTCACGTGCCGCGATAATCTGATCTCGGAGTTCTTCAGGATCGATGGACATCCCGCCCTCCGGTGTCACCTTGAGGGTCTTCAAGGAGTTCGCCGCTAGGATGAACTCGCGTTCACGCGCTTTCTCACGCTCGGGGCGGCGGTCGGGGCGGATGACGCTCCAAAGCGTTGTGAGCAACTTCAATGAATTCTCCTACCTGAGGCATTGGGCGCGGATCCCGCGATCATACAAGCAAGGTAAGGCGCCTGAAGCGAAAGCCCTGCCCACAATATTGTAGGGCTAACAACCTGTTTGGTATTCAAACCGAGAAGCCCACACAGAGGGTGTCACTTCGGTTCGGGCGAGCTACCCCCTGCTGCATGATGTCATGCGTGCTTAGGATCAAGGCCAGCCGCTTAGATCGTGAGACGGCTGTGTAAAGCATGCTTCGTTCCACAAATTCGCTTTGACTCAGAGTGCAAAGGATCGACGTCTCGTACTCGCTGCCTTGCGCCTTATGAATGGATATGGCGTAGGCAAGTTTCATTCCCAGCCCGAACAAGTCCATCCTGGAGAGGGTCACTTCGAGCCCATTGAAGAAAAACACACCTGAAGTCTGGCCATCGATTGACGTAATGCCAGTCATGATCCCGGTGTTGCCGTTGAACAGATTATGCTCGTAGCTATTCTGAGTGACGATGACGGGGTCGTTAACGCGCAGCCAGTATTTGCCCATCCAGATACCCTGCGTCTCGTCTGTATGCTGGAGGGCGCTTTGCAGGTGTTTGTTTATCTTGTGCCCGGAATCCGGCATGCGATCAGACATGTGTGGCGTCAGGATCTGAGCGTCAGGGATGATCTGCTTGATCTTCGCGAGGTGTGTCAGCATGTCCTGCGTGTTTGTGCAGGGGATCAGATAAACCCCATCGCTCTCGCCATTCCAGAATGGCAAGGTGTCCAGGTGACCAGATCTAATCTTCATGGCGATGTTCTGAAGATGACTGTTGCCGGTAGACCTGTGAACCTTGATCAGGTGGGTCGACGGTATCGCCTTCGATTTGGCCAGTGCATGGAAGAAGATTCCATAACCAACCGGAGATAGCTGACCGGTATCGCCTACTAGCAAGAGAGACAGTTCTTTCTTCGCAAAGGCATTCAGCAGTTTCAGCATCAAGGCGATGTCTACCATGCTGGATTCATCGATAATTACCAGAGGGTCGCCTCCAGTGCTGAGCCCTGAGCTTGCAGTGCTGATTTTGATCAAGAAACTGTGGATCGTGTAGGTGTCTCGGCCAACAGACTCCTTGGCCCGCTCCTTGGCTTTTCCGCTCAGTGCTAAGACATGCACAGGGCGGTGCTGAGAGGCTATATCAACGATGGCTTTCAGCACCGTTGTCTTGCCCGTACCGCCAAATCCAGTCAGCGTGCTGATGCGATTAGTAAGCGCCATCAGCACTGCGCTTTTCTGGTCTCGGGTGAGTGAGTGTCCAGGCACGCTCTTACCGTGTGCGCAGTAATCTTCAATCGCTTGCTCCAGTTCCTGCGGAGAACCGTGAAGCAATGAGGCCTGAGCGGACAGTAGACTCGCGACTCGCTGCTCGAGTTTACTTTCGACAAGGGCCGCTCCCAGTGGCTGGATAAGCGTCGTCCCTTGATACTTCTTAACGCATACAGCACGCCTTTGTAGGGCGCATTCGATAGCTTGGTCTACCAGTCTGGCGGATGGAAGCTTCTGCATCAGGGCGGCTTTTAGCTCTTCTATTTCGTATGCGGTATGGCCCTGATCCAAGCGCACATAGAGCAAATTCTCCACAAGGCCGGCCAGCCTGCGTGGGTCATCACGAGGTATGCCTAGCTTGGCTGCTGCGGCGTCTACGATTTTCCACATGTTTGGGTGGATGCCTTGAAACGCAATGAGGCTGTACGGATTAAGCTTCAGGCGCTCTACCGTATCCGTCTGGCAAACCTTGAGAACGCTTTTGGCGAGCCCAGGATCGAAGTCGTGCTCCATG
Source organism: Pseudomonas sp. NPDC079367 (assembly GCF_044542195.1). Lineage (NCBI taxonomy): Bacteria > Pseudomonadati > Pseudomonadota > Gammaproteobacteria > Pseudomonadales > Pseudomonadaceae > Pseudomonas > Pseudomonas sp. NPDC079367. The sequence goes on along the minus strand of NZ_JBITTW010000016.1, from coordinate 11,023 downwards.
AGAAATTCAATTGTTGAAATCTCATCCTGCAGTGTCCTCCAGGCATCCACGACCTTTTGGGCGAGATCAGGATTAATCAGTTCCGCCAGGTGGCTGACTCTGCCTGCAGTCAATGCCTGAGCAAGGTTTTCTGCGCCAAATGCCCTGACCAGTTTCGAGACTTTCGCTTTGCCGAATGACAGCCCGCGAAATGCAGGATGCTTTATCAGCAATCTTTCCACATATGCCGCTATGGGCAGGTTTACGATGTGACAGCTTTCGATCAGAACGAAATCCCTGTACTGATCATGCCCTGTGATCGAGCCTTTGAACTGCCAGCATTCACCGGGTTGAGGAATGCGGGTGATGACTTTATAGCTTGCTCTGCATGTGTAAATTTTGTTTTGGCCAATGATGCGCCCGGAAAAGACTGCACCGCCAAAACTGCCTGGCTTCACCGAGCTCACCTGGATCACGCTCGACAGATTGCTCATAGGATGAATGACCGCCCGGAGTCGATCATCAAGTCCTGCTGGCTACTGATTTCCTGTGCAGATGTGCGAAGCAACCGCAGCTCGGCAGAGAGTTGCTCAACTTGCTCGCGGAGCAGTTCGTTTTCCTTCGACTTTTGCTCAAGCATTACTCGCAACCGATTCGCTTCGCGACTTTTCGAATCCGCCATATCAATCGCCAGAGACTCAGGATCTTTGGCCGCAACAAACTCACTGCCTATGCGGCGAATGTCCTTCGCGATGACCTGCTCAAGGGTTTTGCCCTGTGAGCAAAAGATCTTCTTGGCGCTTTCAGAAAACCACTGCCTACGATTACCACATTCATCAGCGATTTTGCTGAAGTTGACGGCGCCAAACTGATTCACAGGAAACTTTTTTCCAGCCTGTTCAAGCTGCAGCACATAGTCCCTGTAGCGGTCGTACGGAGAGCGCTTTTGATCACTGGTCGCCATGCGCGCTTCCTTTAGCCTTCATCCAAAGGACGAAAGGTTCGACAAGCTCTTTTGGGACAAGACCCTCCCTAGGTTCAAGGTCGTCAAAACTGCAGCAAATCTTTTTAGCCTGCATGTCAACTGTAAACATCCCATCACTTGCATCGAGCACCAACTTGAGGGCCCGGCAGGTTTTGTCAAACTTCGCCATGAATCCTTGATCCACATGCGTTGTGTCCGGCAGGGTTACTGGCTGAGCACCATGGCTACGAAGGGCTGAGCGCAGAGCTTCGACCTCCTTCCTCAGTTTCTCTGTCTCAGCTTGAAGTTGGTCTGCTCGCTGAACGGCCAGCTTTCCGACAAGCTTGTCCTTCTTGGACTCCATGTTTCCAGCAGCATCCCAGTGCTTGAAGAATATTGGCCCGAGCAGAGTCCAATAGTCAGTGCTCTGTACCAAGGTTCTGTAGCCAATCTTCTTTTCGTTTACAGGAAGCCCATCGTTGTAAAGTTCGGCGCAGAATCTTGAGTAAGGCGTAACTCCATCGAATGATGCTTTTCCTACGAAAGACTTCAGCTTAGGTATTACTTCGTCTTTAATTCGGGAAATTCTATAGTCGCGGTTCAGCTTTTGAGAGCCTGCAAAGCGGTTTTGGCCCTTTTTTGCACCTTTGCTCATGCAGGAACACCTCTTGGGCTCGAAATTAGCTTCAGGATTGCAGTAGGTCGTTCCAAGGCCATGGGCTTACTCATTGCATCATTCAAATCATGCAGTGAAAGACCCAGAACTTCACACGTAGACCGAATCAGACCCCTAAATTCATCGATCAACGTGAATCCTGTAGGAGCTTCTTGCAGCATGCGGTTAAAGTCTCCAGTGAATGCAAGGAGCTTGTTTCTTGCCACTTTAACCTGCGTGTCTAACTGTGGAGTGAAATACTCCGCATGCGACTTGGCTTCTGCAGTGCGAGCAATCAGGTTGGAAAGCGAGTCTTTCTTGAGCTCTAAGCGCTCCAGGTGCTCTGAAACGATTTCAGGTTTTTCTACCAGGAAGCTTTCACGCGTTTTGATTTCGTTATGCATTTGCTCGAGGCAGTGAGCAGTAACGCTCCATGAAATGATCTCTGCGGCGAGGAATTTGCGACGATTGGCTTTTGGCACAAGGCTTTCAGGCGATGCTCCATTCCTTTTAGACTCAGCGATATAGGCCTCCAGCTCGCTACACTCGTCAGTTAGCACACGAATGTGACCGTATATCCTTGGCAGGTGGTCGACAGTTTTGACCGAGTAATAGCAGCCCCCGCACGGCATACTTATCCCAGGAATGGCACCCAGGTCTTTAACGACGTCCGCTGGGCAGCGATTACCAAATGGGCAGATATGAGTGGGCATAAAGGCCAGCGAGTCGATGGGGCGCTGCCTTGTCTCCCTGACACCCGAAACCACATCATCCTTGGTCTCACGGTCAAAAGAGATCGCACCGAAGTCAATCAGAGACTTCTCCTTGTCTCGCCGGAAAGCCTGCTGAAGCTTCGATGCAACGTCTTCTGCTTTGATGTTAGACATTGCTGGGCGGTCAACTAGCCATCCATGCTCAATACTCAATTTTTGATACTGGGCAACCGATTTTAGGTATGCAGGGTCAACTTTTGCGTAATACATTACATGTTCATCACTGGCATGGCCGGTAATAAATGCGCCGATGATGTGTGGCGGCAAAATTGGGATGTATTCAGATACAACTGATACTCGGCAGGAGTGCGGGGTATGTTCGATTAATTTGCAGGCCTGTCCCTCAAGTTTGATCACGGTGAGATAGTCGTGAGGATCATTAATAGATTCCAGATCCCCCACAGCCTCTGGCATTGCGTTCGTCGCCTCAATGCCCAGCTGAAACCTGCAGAACAAGTCAAAAGAATAAATTAGCCTTTTGAAATATTTCGCATAGGCCTCCGGAGTCAGCACGCCAGGACTTGTTCCCTTCGGAAATAGCGTGATGATTTTGCCATGCTCATTTTCTTCATGGTAGTCATACCAGGTTTCGACATCCATTGCGGGATCGTTAAACCAAGGGATCATGGCTTTTTGACGATCCAGCAGTTCAATTACCGTCTTCGAAACAGTAGCGTCCCAGGGGCCGTTTACTTTGTCAGTGTTGATGCGTAACTTGCAAAGCGCAGGCAGGGGTCTTGAACGATCAATTCGCATATCATAGGTTCGCCTCTCTAGCCAACGTATGTGAATACTACGAACCCCTGTCTCCAGTGCGATGATATTATGTCTGATGTAATTGAGCTGAGGATAGAACACCCACTTCCCTTCGCGTTCAACCGAGTGTTCAATAATTGGCACGACAAACCTTGGAAGAAGTCGCAGCGCCTCATACTTCATGGGGCGATTATCTTCGGATTTAGGCTGCGAAGCGTCAAATGATGGGTTCCGGTAGAACACAATTGGAACGTACCCAAGTTTTTCAGTTTGAACGATTTTTTGGGTGTTGTTCCAATCCTTTGTTTCAATATCTGCCCTGAATTGTTTGTCGAATAGGTTTATTTGTTCGTGATATACCCTTTCGGCTAGGTGAGTTGTGAAAGACTCTATCGCGTAGCAGTATTGGAGAAGGTATGGGAAATGCTCAGAATGAAATGCAGGCTTATTAGAGCTATTCCTTCTTCGCACGATGGGGAAATCGAGCTCAAGTATGGGGCAAACAAAACCAGAAAGTTTCTCGTCGGCGCTCGAGTGAGCCGTCAAGTAGTTGAAAAAGCTGGTGATGTGGTACATGATCTGCTGGATCGTTGAGTTTGACCTGCCTCTGCGAAGAAAAGTGAGGAAGCCTATGTATCCATCGCCCTCCATGTGCGTCCGATTAAGCTCACTTGGGTGAGGAGGAAGCAATCCCGTGGCAGTAGGGTATTCGCCAAACAACCAGGTATTCAGAACTGAGAAGCTCTTGCTGTAAGCGTCGAAAGACTTAATACCCCGAGACTTTTGTAAGCCGGTGTATTTGTCCTGATATTTCAACCACGACTCGACACTTTCCTTGTGCTCATCAGGATAGTCATATTCGCCAGAGGCCAGAGCTTTTCTACTGGCGTGCAAATCATTTTTAGGGCGGACGGCGACCTGGCTACATCTGTCAGAATACAGCCTCTGAACATAGTTCCAAAACGCGGCTGGGGCGATGGGGTACTGGAACCAGTCAACGTCATTTCTTCGCATTAAGACCAAGTGGTCGGCGAGGTCAGCGATGTCATCTGGATTGATGTCTTCGATTCTATGCCAGTCTGTGCAACGAATCATGCGCCATGCGTACCATCCAAAGTTTTTGACGGCACTAGGCTTCATTACGGAGGTAATGTCCGGAATGTCTTCGTAGGGAACATGCGAGACAAACGGTTTGCTCACAAATGCAAGCACCTCGGTATAGGATGCTGCAGCAAACTCATAGAAGTTGGTTCCTTCGTCCTGATTGTGAACCGTGGGCTTCCTAAGGTCAGCCGGGAGCAGGACAGCTCGCTCCTGCCAGAGAAAGTGAAGAATTAAGACGCAGTCTTTACTCAGCCTCTCCAAGGAAGACTTGTTGAGCCAGTCAATAGAGGCCTTCGGAACGACCTGCTTCGCAATTTCTATCGGCGCAGTCTTTTTCGTGCAAGCTAAAGCATTACGCACCCACACTTCATCATAAATAGGTGCATTTGACACGTTCAGGTGGTCATCAAACAGGCGCACGATGGACGCGTTGTAATATTCGTTACGAGCGCCGCTTGTTACCTTACTTGGAGAGATATAGTTCGTGCCAAACAGCTCTTTGCAGACGCAAGCCTTGGCTTTCGTGATCGCCTCTTTAATGGAGCTATCAAGAGGCGCTCCAGTTTTGATAATCTGAATATCCTTAGTCAGGTTAATCATGTTGCGTCCCTTGAATGCGATTCGCCTCGTCCTTCAATACTTCGAGCTGGCGCAGATAAAACTCCTCGCGAATTGTGGTAAAGGAGGCATCGCCTCTTTGCATGACGTACTGGTTAGCATGTTGAATGTATGCTTCGATGATGTCGGTGTCGTGCTTCGCGTACTTCATCGTGGATGTAACGCTGGCATGGCCCATCAGGATCTTCACGTAGGTAATGGGTAGACCAGGAAGGGTTTGACCAGGAACTGGCATGTAATTAAGCGTGTAGGTTCCGTACATATGCCTCAGAGAGTGAGTGCTGATGCCTGTGACGTCCGGCAAGCCTGCCTTCAAAGAGTATTTCTTGAAGGTTTTGTCACGGCTGCTCCTGTCGCTTGCGAAGAAGGGCCTGCCGTCAGAGTTCTGAAACAAGAAATCATGTCCAACGCTAGAGTTGTATTCTAGGGTCAGGTACTTCTCAAGGCTCTCCCAGAATATTTTAGCGAATGGTTCAATCATGAAGGTGACCTCGGTCTCCCGACCTTTCCAGGAGAGAAGCTTATGCTCTTCTTCAGTAATACCAGGCGCTTTCCTCGCAAAGGGGTCGCGTAGGAACACTGCAAAATCGTCATCGTCGATGTCGGACATTCGAACTTGTAGCGCCTCGCTTGTACGCGAACCTGTCGCGGCAAGTAGGGCATATAGCGTCATATCCCTGTAAAATGTCGTGGACTTTGCAGGCTTGGCCTGTCTGAGAAAGTCGATGGATCGTTCTATAGGGAATGGAAGGATCTTGAACGGCTGCTTGTCGTGTTTGCTGTTCCTACGCCCTGCTTTAGCAAACAGCTTATCTCTCTTGCGTTTAGGCAAAACTGAGTTCAGCGAGCCACGAATGACTGCTGCCATCCATGAATTAGCTTTTTGGGCCGAAACCTCATATTGACTTCGATATTCGGCCTTGCTCGAGCAGAACCGACTGAACAGATGGTCAGGTGCTGTCATGTTTTTTGACTCGGCTACCTCAAGAAACCATCGAATAGACGACTCTATTGATTCCGCGATTGAGTTTTGACCGGTTAGCCGTGTCTTCCCTAGGCTATGGGCCAGCGTCTTCGCTATCGGGTTCGTGGCGTCCGTACCGAAGAGGAGATAAACCTGGTAGCTGTAGATGACGGTCTCGATAGTGACCTCGACATCTGCAGGAAATTGGGTTTTCGTCGCCTCATATACGTAGTCGATGAAGCGGCCAACGTGCTCCGAGTAGAGCTTATCGGTGTTTCCTGCGTAGCCCTTACGTGCCAGCCACGTCGTGTAGTCGGTGAACGGTTTGAACTCGCGTGCCTCGTCGGGCATGCCAGGGTCGAGATGAAGCAGGATGTAGTTAGCCTCGCTCGTAACGGGCGCTTCGACCAAGATGAAGTTTTTCATGAGCTCTTATTCCAAATACCACACCCTATTAGCTTTGGGTGTCGCACTTGCCTTTGTCAAGGAAAAAGGCTCAAGTGGGTGAATCAGGCCAACGCAGAAAGCTCCGTCAGCATGGCCGTTGGCCGTCTGCGGAGTGCGCTAAGTGTTTGATTGTAAGGGGAGATGGGGCCACCGGCGGGAATCGAACCCGCGACCCACCGATTATGAGTCGGTTGCTCTAACCAATTGAGCTACAGTGGCGCTGAGAAGGTGCAAAGCTATCAAAAATCAGGTTCAAATGCCACACCAACATTCGTACCACATAAGAACCGTGGACCAAAGGATTATGAGTCCTCTGCTCTAACCAACTGAGCTATAGGCCCTCAGTAGGCGGCGGATTATAGCGACGGTTTCGCGGCTGTGCTATCCGAAAAATCCGATACGGTTACATGCAGAAATGTCGCGGCAAATTCGTCCGGTGGCAACGGCAGACTGACGATGTAGCCCTGGATCTGTTCACAGCCTTCCGCGGCAAGGAATTGTTGTTGCGCCTGGGTTTCCACGCCTTCGGCAATCACGGTGAACTGCATGCTGCGGCCGAGTGCGATGATGGCGCGCACGATCGCCGCGTCGTGAGGGTCGTCGGGCAGTCCGCGAACGAAAGACTGGTCGATCTTGAGGATGTCCAGCGGCAGGCGCTTGAGGTAGCTGAGCGAGGAATAGCCGGTGCCGAAGTCATCGATCGCCAGTTGCACGCCGAGGTGTTTGAGCTGGTGCAGTACCGCCAGCGCCTCCTCGGCCTGACTCATGATGAAATTTTCGGTAATTTCCAGTTGCAGTAAATCCGGGCGCAGGCGGTTTTCCTTGAGCAGCTGTTCGATGCGCACCAGCAGATTTGGCTGGCGTAGTTGCGCGCCGGCGAGGTTCACCGAAAGGGGGCCGAGTGGTTGGTAGATCCGGTTCCACTCGAACATCTGCCGACATGCGGTTTCCAGCACCCAGTCACCGATCTGCAGGATCATGCCGTTCTCTTCGGCCAATGGGATGAAGTGCTCGGGTGGCACTTCGCCGAAGGTCGGGTGGCGCCAGCGAATCAGAGCTTCTGCACCGACCAGACGGTGGTCGTCCAAGCTGATTTTCGGCTGGTAGTAGAGAAACAGTTCGTCGCGCTCGATGGCGCGGCGCAGTTCGTGTTCCAGCGCTATGCGTTCACTGGCCTGGGCGGTGAGGTCGCGTGTGTAGCTTTCGACGCGGTTGCGCCCCTTGGCTTTGGAGCGGTACATCGCCGCGTCGGCGTTTTTTACCAGCGTGGCCACGTCGCAACCGTCGCGTGGATAGAGGCTGGTACCGATACTGGCGCTGATGAAAAACTCGTGTTCGCCGGCCTGAAAAGGCGCACCGAAGCAGTTGAGCAGTTTCGTCGCGATGTTGTCGGCGTCGCTGGCTTGCTGCAAGCCCGGCAGCAGAAGGATGAATTCGTCGCCACCTAACCGCGCAACGGTATCGATATCCCGTAACTGTTCCTTCAGGCGCACGGCGATGCCCTTGAGCAACAGGTCGCCGACCGGGTGGCCGAGGCTGTCGTTGATGTGTTTGAAGCGATCGAGGTCGAGAAACAGCACGGCGCCCTGGCCGCCATTTTCCTGTTGGCTGGTGAGGGCCATTTGCAAACGGCTTTCGAATAATGTGCGGTTCGGCAAGCCGGTGAGCGGGTCGTGGTGAGCCTGGTAATCGAGCTTGGCCTGGGCGTGCTTGAGGCTGGAAATATCGGCGAACACCGCGACGAAGTGGGTGATGAATTTGTCACGATTGCGCACGGCGCTGATGGTCAGCCAGCTCGGGTACAGCTCGCCATTCTTGCGCCGGTTGGAAATCTCGCCTTGCCAGTGGCCTTCATCGGTCAGCTGGTGCCACATCGCCGCATAGAAAGCGCTGTCATGCAGCCCCGACGCCAATAGCCGTGGCGTGTGGCCCAGCGCTTCGCTTTCGCTGTAGCCGGTAATTTCAGTGAAGGCGCGATTGACCGCGCTGATGTGTTGTTGGGTATCGGTGATCAACACGCCTTCGGCGGTGCTCTCGAAAACGGTCGCGGCCTGTTGCAGTTTTTCCTGCATGAGATGGCGTTCGGTGATGTCGCGGGCGATGGTCAGCATGCAGTCTTCGTCGCCGATCGGCAGTGGGCGACTGGAGACCTCGCACAGGCGGATCTGCCCATCGCTGCGACGGATATGACAAGTGAAGTCGCGGACAAAACCGTCGCGTTGCAGCAGGTCGAGCATCTGTTTGCGTTCATTGAGGTTGACCCAGATCCCCAGATCCAGCGTCGAGCGATCTACTGACATGGCGCTGTTGAAGCCGGTGATGCGACTGAAGCCTTCGTTGACCTCCAACAGCAGCCCGTCGCTCTGGCGCGACAGCAGCAAGCCATCCGGTGATGCATGGAAAGCCTTGGCAAACTTCTCCTCCGAGGTTTGCAGTTGCTGTTGCGTTTCCTTGAGCTGGCTGATGTCGCGCACTACAACCACCAGCGCCGGGGTGGTGTCGAGGTCGAAGGGCTCGGCGGAAATCAGCCCGGTGAACACTTGGCCGTTATTGCGGCGAAAGGGCATTTCCAGATTGCGGATGCTGCCAGCCTGCAAACGCTGCAAGAGGCCCGGCCCGACGCCGGGAATGCCCCAGATATTGAGATTGATGGCAGTTTGGCCGATCACGTCCTCGGCCCGTAGGCCGATCTGCTCTTCGAAGGCCTCGTTGACCTCCAGCAGGCAGCCGTCGGACAGGCGTGCGATCACCAGAATGTCCGGGCATTGCTCGAACACCGAAGCGAATTTCTGCTCCGACAGGCGCAGCGCCTCTTCGGTGCGCTTGATTTCGCTGATGTCGATCATCAACCCGCGCATCACTGGCTCGTGGCCATGCTCAATCAGGCTGACGATATCGCGCACCCACAGGCAGCGGCCGTCGGCGGTGATCACGCGATAGTCAACGATATGGTCGCGGCCCTGGCGCAGCGCTTCCTTGCAGTAGTTCTGCGTGCGGGTCAGGTCGGCGGGGTGAATGATGTTGTGCCAGAAGCCCGGGATCAGCCAATGAGCCTGGGGATAACCGAGCAAATCCTCAGCGTGCGGCGAAACATAGCTGTAGGTGAAGTCGCTCATACGCGCTTCCCAGGCGATGGCCGACAAGCTCTCCACCAGGCCGCGGTAGTGATATTCGCTGCTGCGCAATTCCTGCTCAAGGTCGATGCGCCGGGTGATTTCAGAGCTCAGGCGGCGATTGATGCGGATTACCACGGCCAGGATTGTCATCAGCAGCAACAGGCCGGGCAGCCCGTACATCAGCAGGTCCGACCAGAAGGTACGGTGGTCGAGCACATTACCCACCCAATGTTCCTGGATGCTGCTGATTTCCGCTGGCGTCATGTCGGCGAGGACTTTATCGAGAATCCCGACGAGCACTTTGTTGTCGCGGGGCACAGCCATCGCCAGTTGATAACGATACGGCGTTTCGCCGCTGACGTAGAGGCCGTCGAGCTTGAGCTGGCGCAGGCTCCAGACGCTGGAAGCCAGATCGCCGACTACCGCGTCCACTTCATCGGTCGCCAGCGCTTGCAGCGCTGAACTGACATTGGGCATGGCGACCAGATTCAGATCGGGGTGGTGAGTGCGCAGCAGTTCGTGGGGGGCGTAGTTTTCCACCACAGCGATTTTCAGCCCGTACAAGTCGTCAAGTTTGCGCGGTTGGGCGCCACCGACATGGGCGAGGATGACGATCGGGAAGTCGAGGTACGGCCGGGTGAATGACAGATAGTTCTGGCGCTCCGGCGTCGACATGATTCCCGGCAGCAAATCGATCTTGCCCTTCTTCACCTGCTCCAGCACTACCGTCCAGCTCACTGGTTCGATGGGCGTGAGTTTGATCGCCAGGCGTTGACGGATCACGTCGATATAGTCGGCTGCCAACCCTTGATAACGGTTCTGATCATCCCGAAATTCGAACGGCGGCCACGATGCATCGACACCCAGGCGCAAGTCAGGGTGAGCCGCCAGCCAGCTGCGTTCTTCATCGGTGAGAGTCAGCGCGTCAGCCGTGGCGGTGCAGATCATCAATGACAGCAGAAAAAGCACGGGCGCCAGTCTGGGCATAACGCTCTCGTCAGGGCTGGGGGGATTGTTTCGAGTGTAGACGGGGTATGCGGCGGGGAGGGGGGAGCGGGGAATTTAATCTGCCATAAAACAAAACCCCCGGCCTGGGCCGGGGGTTCTGGTGTCACTCGTCGAGGAAGGAGCGCAGGTGCTCGCTTCGCGTCGGGTGGCGCAGCTTGCGCAGCGCCTTGGCTTCGATCTGACGGATCCGCTCACGCGTTACGTCAAACTGTTTGCCGACCTCTTCGAGCGTATGGTCGGTGTTCATGTCGATACCGAAACGCATGCGCAATACCTTGGCTTCACGGGCAGTGAGGCCGGACAGTACTTCGCGAGTCGCTTCCTTCAGGCTTTCCACTGTGGCGACATCGATTGGCGACTGCATGGTCGAGTCTTCGATGAAGTCGCCCAGATGGGAGTCTTCGTCATCACCGATCGGGGTTTCCATGGAGATCGGCTCTTTGGCGATCTTCAGTACCTTGCGGATCTTGTCCTCAGGCATTTCCATGCGTTCGCCCAGCTCTTCCGGGGTCGGTTCGCGACCCATTTCCTGCAACATCAGCCGGGAAATAGCGTTGAGCTAGTTGATCGTCTCGATCATGTGCACCGGAATACTGATGGTGCGGGCCTGGTCGGAGATCGAGCGAGAGATCGCCAGAC
>NZ_JBITTW010000015.1:0-103512 GCF_044542195.1 Pseudomonas sp. NPDC079367 | reverse complement strand
GGTCGCGTCCTTGTTCCACGACAAACTTGGCGTGGAATACACCAAGGACGTTGAACAAATCATACAGATCGGTCGCAGGGTCCTGCGGCAGAAATTCTTCGAAGCCGACATCGGCGTCTCCGGCGTCAACTTCGCCGTCGCCGAAACCGGCACCCTGCTGCTGGTGGAAAACGAAGGCAACGGGCGCATGACCACCACCGTTCCCCCGGTGCACATCGCCGTCACCGGCATCGAAAAGGTCGTGGAAAACCTGCGCGACGTGGTGCCGCTGCTGTCACTGCTGACGCGCTCGGCGCTGGGCATTCCGATCACCACTTACGTCAACATGATCTCTGGCCCGCGCAAGGAACATGAACTCGACGGCCCGCAGGAAGTGCATCTGGTGTTGCTCGACAACGGTCGCAGCCAAGCCTTCGCCGACAGCGAATTGCGCCAGACCCTGAACTGCATCCGCTGCGGCGCCTGCATGAATCATTGCCCGGTTTACACCCGCGTCGGCGGCCACACCTATGGCGAGGTCTACCCGGGGCCGATCGGCAAAATAATCACCCCGCACATGGTCGGCCTGGCCAAAGTCCCCGACCACCCGAGCGCATCATCATTGTGCGGCGCCTGCGGTGAAGTCTGCCCGGTGAAGATTCCGATCCCGGCGATCCTGCGCCGCCTGCGCGAGGAAAACGTCAAAGCCCCGGACGCACCGAATCAGGTGATGCGCGGTCAGGGCAGCAAGTATTCGCGCAAGGAGCGCTTCATCTGGAACGCCTGGGCCAGACTCAACAGCTCGCCGACGCTGTACCGCTTGTTCGCTTTTTTCGCCACGCGCCTGCGCGCCCTTACGCCGAGCAATGTCGGCCCATGGACGCAAAACCACAGCGCACCAAAACCGGCCGCGCGTTCGTTGCATGACATGGCCCGCGAACATCTGGGCAAACAGGGAGAGCGTCGATGAGCGCCAAGCAAAACATCCTCGGCAAGCTGCGGAAAAGTCTGACCGGCACCACGCCAATTGCCGACAACTTCGATGTCGATCTGGTCACCCAGCCCTACACCTACAGCGCCGAGCAGCGCATCCCGCAACTGCGCAAACTGATGGAAGCGGTGCACACCGAAATCCACCTGACCTCGGGCGCCGAGTGGCCAGCATTGCTGGCGCAACTGCTGCGTGACCGCCAGTTGCCGAGCCTGCTGGTCGCTCCGACAACAACCCACGGACAACGCATCACACAGCACTGGGCGAACAAGCCCGAACTGCCAGCACTAAAGTCCTACGACCGGCCAATGGAAGAGTGGAAAGCCGAGCTGTTCAACGACACCCCGGCCAGCCTCACCGGCACCCTCGGTGCGATCGCCGCGACCGGCAGCCTGATCATCTGGCCAACCCGTGAAGAACCGCGCTTGATGAGCCTGGTGCCGCCGGTGCATTTCGCCCTGCTCAAGGCCAGCGAAATCCGCGACAACTTCTATCAGGTGCAAGAGGAATTCGAATGGGCGCAAGGCATGCCGACCAATGCGCTGCTGGTCTCCGGCCCGTCGAAGACTGCCGATATTGAACAGGTGCTGGCGTATGGCGCGCATGGCCCGAAAGATCTGGTCGTGCTGGTTCTGGAGGATCAATGAGTCTTCCTGCTGCTTTCCTGCGAGATGCCGAGCGACTGATTCCAGCAGACCGGCGCTTCGACGATCCGCTGTCGACCCTGGCCTTCGGCACCGACGCCAGTTTCTATCGACTGATTCCGAAACTGGTGATCCGCGTCGAGTCTGAAGACGAAGTCGTGGCGCTGCTGCAACTGGCCCAGCGCGACAAGGTGCCGGTGACCTTCCGCGCCGCCGGCACCAGCCTGTCCGGGCAGGCGATCAGCGACTCGGTGCTGATCGTGCTTGGGGATAACTGGAACGCCCGCGAAATTCGCGGCCAGGGCACGCAGATCCGCCTGCAACCAGGGGTGATCGGCGCGCAGGCCAATGCCTGGCTGGCACCGTTCGGGCGCAAGATCGGCCCGGATCCGGCGTCGATCAATGCCTGCAAGATCGGCGGCATCGTCGCCAACAACGCCAGCGGCATGTGCTGTGGCACCGCGCAAAACACCTACCACACGCTGGCCGGGATTCGCTTGGTGCTGGCCGACGGCACGCGCCTCGACAGCGAAGACCCTGCCAGCGTCGCGGCATTTCGTTCAAGCCACGGTGAACTGCTCGAACGCCTGGCGACATTGGGCCGCGAGACCCGCGCCAACGCCGTACTGGCCGCAAGAATCCGCCACAAATACCGTCTGAAAAATACCACCGGCCTGTCGCTCAACGCCCTTGTGGATTTCGACGAGCCTGTGGATATCCTGAGCCACCTGCTGGTCGGCTCCGAAGGCACGCTCGGCTTCATCAGCGCGGTGACTTACGACACCGTCATCGATCACCCGAACAAGGCCTCGGCGCTGATCGTGTTCCCCGATGTCGAGACCTGCTGCAACGCGGTCACCGTGCTGAAAAGCCAACCAGTGTCAGCGGTGGAGTTGCTCGACCGACGCAGTCTGCGCTCGGTGCAAGACAAAAAGGGTATGCCGGCTTTCGTACAGCGGCTGTCGGAAAATGCCTGCGCGCTGCTCATCGAATCCCGCGCCGCTTCGTCAACATTGCTGCAGGAACAACTGGCGCAAATCATGGCGTCCCTGCGCGATTTCCCCGTGGAGAAGCAGGTCGATTTCACTGAAGACCCAGCGGAAAACGCCCGACTCTGGGCCATCCGCAAAGACACCTTTCCCGCCGTCGGCGCCGTGCGCCAAACCGGCACCACGGTGATCATCGAAGACGTGACCTTCCCGGTCGAACAACTGGCCATCGGCGTCAATCGCCTGATCGAGCTGTTCGACAAACATGCCTACGACGAAGCGATCCTTTTCGGACACGCACTGGAAGGCAATCTGCACTTCGTCTTCACCCAAGGCTTCAACAGCCCGGAAGAAATCGCACGCTACCAAGCGTTCATGGACGACGTCGCGCAACTGGTCGCGGTGGAATTCGGCGGCTCGCTGAAGGCCGAACACGGCACCGGCCGCAACATGGCGCCGTTCGTTGAGCTGGAATGGGGCAGCGACGCCTATCAACTGATGTGGCAGCTCAAACGCCTGCTCGACCCCAACGGCATTCTCAATCCGGACGTGGTGCTCAGCGAAGATCCGCAGATCCACCTCAAGCACCTGAAACCGCTGCCGGCGGCTGACGAGATTGTGGACAAGTGCATCGAGTGCGGTTTCTGCGAACCGGTCTGCCCATCGAAAGGCCTGACCCTGAGCCCGCGCCAGCGCATCGTGATCTGGCGCGATATCCAGGCGAAAAAGCGCGCCGGCGTCGACACCACCGAACTGGAAAAAGCCTACGACTATCAAGGCATCGACACCTGCGCCGCGACCGGTCTGTGCGCGCAACGCTGTCCTGTAGGCATCAACACCGGCGAACTGGTTAAAAAGCTCCGTGGCCGACACGCCACGCACCAGAAAACCGCTGACTGGATCGAAGAAAATTTCGCCAAGACCCTGCAAGGCGCGCGCTTCACCCTGCACGTCGCCAACGGCGCGCGGATGATGCTCGGCGCGCCGCGTCTGGCGAAACTGTCGGCAACGCTGACGCGCTTGTCCAAAGGCCAGGTGCCGCTGTGGACCAACGCCATGCCACAACCGGAAAAAGCCATTCGCTTCAGCCCGAGCGTGGCGGACGAGCGCCCGCGCGTGGTTTATCTGGCAGCTTGCGTCTCGCGGGTCATGGGCCCGGCGGCAGGCGACAAAGAACAGATGTCGCTGTACGACAAAACCCGTGGCCTGCTGGAAAAAGCCGGCTATCAAGTAGTCTTTCCCGACAACCAGGACAACCTCTGCTGCGGTCAGCCGTTCGCCTCAAAAGGCTACGCCGAACAGGCCGAGCACAAACGCCAGGAGCTGATCAGCGCTCTGCTCCACGCCAGCCGCGGCGGCCTCGATCCGATCTATTGCGACACCAGCCCGTGTACGCTGCGGCTGGTTCAGGACATCGGCGAAACGCGCCTGGATCTGTACGATCCGGTGCGTTTCATCCGTACGCATCTGCTGGATCGTCTGGACTTCACACCCCAGGAAGCGCCGATTGCCGTGCACGTGACCTGCAGCACTCAGCACTTGGGCGAGAGCCAGGCACTGATCGATCTGGCACGCAAATGCAGCAACACCGTGGTGATTCCCGAAGGCATACATTGCTGCGGTTTTGCCGGCGATAAAGGCTTCACCACACCGGAGCTGAACAGCCATTCGCTGCGAACGCTCAAGGACGCCGTGCAGCACTGCAGCGAGGGTATTTCCACCAGCCGCACCTGCGAAATCGGCCTGACCCAGCACGGTGGCATTGACTATCACGGGCTGGTTTATCTGGTGGATCGGGTGACACGGGCAAAAGCCTGCAGAGGAAAAAATCAGAACCCTTGAGCGAGGCGGTAGTCCACTGCACATGCCCCGGACCATTCGGGGCCTGTTCAACGGTCAGCGAAGTCTGAACCCTCAGTTCAAGGAGATACACATGAACCGCTCTGTAATGTTAGGTCTGTTTGTCACTGCCTCGATGATGGCGTCCACTTCGTTCGCCGCTGAAAAACCTGCCGATTTGTGCGATGCCAATCTGCAGAGAATCGATAGCGCCAAGACGCAATATCAGACGTCATCGGATCTGAATGCGCGCGTCTCGGCCAGTGTCAGCAAAGCTCGCGCGCTGAAAGCACAAGGCAAGATTGACGACTGCCTCGCTGAAACCCAACAAACCCTGCTGGACATCCAGAACGCTACCGGTGACACCAAAAAATGATTCATGCGCCGACCTGTTACAGGTCGGCTGCATCGGCACCTGGCCGACCGATCTGGCCATTTGATATTCGTTGCAAATAAAACCGAATTCCTGCGCAGCGAAGCGGTCAACCAGACAGGTCCTATACTGACCTCGCTTGTCTTGACCTCGGCATCGCGGCCAGACCGTCCGGCAGCACCGAGCCCCCATCGTTCAAGGAGATACCCATGAAGCATTCTGCAATTGCTGGATTGTTTATCACTGGTGCACTTCTGGCCTCGCCGGTGTTCGCGGCCGACAAAGACCTCTGTGCCGGGAATCTTCAAAGCATCAAAGACTTCGTCACCAGCCAGCCGTCCCTTCCTGAAAGCTCCATGAATAACATCAAGGAAGCACAGGAAAAAGCCACTGCGGCCCAGGCGTCCGGCAACGACAAGGATTGCATCGAGATCACCAACGGCATCATCAGCAAGATGCAGATCCGTAACCCGACGCGTAACTGATGTCCCAAAGGCCAACCTGCGGGTTGGCCTGCAACCCTTTTTGACGTACACTGTGCACGCTTGTTGCCCGAACAGATTCACCGGGCAATGAGTTCGGGGCCGTTTAGGATTCGACGCCGGTTGCGAAACTCTAGGTGCATGCCGACTTGGTAACAGAAGTCGTAAATCCACTGTTGCAACTACTTATAGTTGCCAATGACGACCAATACGGTGTTGCTCTCGCTGCTTAATTGCAGCTGACAATGCTCCTGGTACCTTCGGGTCCAGCAATCATCAGGGGATGTCTGTAAACCCGAAATGATTGTCATATAGAACAGAATCGCCGTGCAGTACGTTGTGGACGAAGCGGCTAAAACTTACACAACTCGCCCAAAGCACCCTGCCCGTCGGGTCGCTGAGGGTTAACTTAATAGACACGGCTACGCATGTAGTACCGACAGCGGAGTACTGGCGGACGGGGGTTCAAATCCCCCCGGCTCCACCAAATAAGCATTACAAATCAGGCACTTAGCTACCACGCAAAGTGCCTTTTTTGTGCCTAAATGGGTTGTTTTGGCTCGGCTATGACAGGTTAATGACAGCTTCGGGCTGTACCTGCGAAGCTCAGCAGGAATCGTTTTGGAAAAAAAAAGGGCTTGGTCATTCGTACAGCATTGCTTGTTACGAGGGGCAAGGCTAACGTCGTACACACGGATGCTCGTTCACACGGACGAGAGTGGTGGAAAACGCCGTAGCGATGGATGCTTGCCAGGAGCACAGGAATGGTTTTACCGCAGACGCTGATGGGGACAATTCTAGACGAATTGAATGTCTACTCTCGCACAGAGCAGGACCCTGACCCGTTCACTAAGAATAGGCTGCGCCGCGAGATAAAAAAGCTGGCTAATGTCGACCTCGTTGGATCGATGCTATGCGAAGCAATCCTTTATACGCTCGAAAGAAACTATGTCGGGGTTGCGTCGAAGTTCAAAAGGATTTTGGAACTTTCGCCTAACGATGAAGATATGCACGAGAACTTTGCGAACTCTCTTAGCAGACTTCACAGATTGAACGAAGCTCAAGTCGAATACATGAAGGCAATGCGCTTAACTCGGGTGTCGGAAAGCCTGCTAAGAGAAGTGGCTAACAACGCGCAAATCACTTTCAAGCTTGATGATCTTGAAGAGGCTGTTGAACTTTTCGCTAAAGCGACGGGGAAGACTGATTATTCGGGCATGCCCGAGGTTCGATCCGGCCTTAAACTAATAAATCTTTTCGATTGGCACGAAATAGATTATCAAGATGCAAATAAATTTTATTCGGCAGCTGAAATAGTTTGCATTGAACACGGAATGTCGATTCATGATGGCCAGTTCAGACACACTGGAGCTTTTGGCGGATCTACTCTGACGTTTTATGCGGGCATCGACGCCTCTGCTGATCTGATTGCAGACATGAATTTCGCGTTGTGTGACAAGATTGTTGACGACGGTCTCTCCCCGCTGATGGCAGATCTGTCTTTCGTATTTGTCGCATCTGAAAAAGCCGAAGAGGTCGCCAAGGAGGAACATAATGCCTATAACGTCTGAATGCTTTCTTACTTGGTGCTCCAATCTTTTGAAGCAGCAGGACCTTGGCGAATTTGACTATAGAACGATCGTTAGCAGATCTTATTATAGCGCTTACCATGCGACCTTATCATTTGCCGAACAAACTCTTGAGCTGCCTATAAGCAACATAAAAGGCTCCACCCACCTTAAACTCTCTGAGTCTCTCGCAGAATTTATTTGCGAAAACAAAGATAGAGAGAAAATCATTCGGAGAATTGGAGCTAGAATCAACGCACTCCATACGCTGCGTATTAGAGCTGATTACTATTTGGACGACACATTGTCTGAAAGAGATGCTGTGGGCCTTGTGAAGAACACGAACGAATTGCTTAGCATTATAAATTCCATCCAACGAGAACTTGCGGCATAGGACTCTAAACCCCGCTGATGTCTGATATCTCATTTTCGTTACCGCAAGCGACGGTCACTGGGCCATCGTTTTTATATACGCCTGACAAGCCTGCAACGCGATCAGTCCTCGATCACCGGTGTCGGTTATGGCGATAATTCTTTGAGCATGCGCTGGGTCAAGTCGGGCTCGTACGGTTGCATGATCCACGCCGCCGGCGCCGGTGGCTTTTGGCACGTCACAGCCACTGGCTGAATCCGCGTCGATGAGGACTGACAGCCGGAGATCAGCAGTGGCAAGGCGATCGCGCAGACGATCTTGGTTCTTTTGAGCATCGGTCATTTTCTCGAAGTGGGTTTTCTCACTTGCCGCCAGCCTCTGCTCAAGCGCCAGGCGCCTGTCCTGCTCGGCCTTCTGCGCATTGGCGCCGGCTGTGGCAAGTTGGTTAAGCGCCTCGCCGTGCAACTTGGCCTGCACGGCTAACTGCCGGCCATAGCGCCAGTCCTGAAGCTGCCATGCGCTGCCGAAGCCAGCGAGCACCAGCGCCAGCACGCCGAGCGATTTCCACGGTGCGACCATCACGGTACGTCCTTGAAGAAGATGTGGTGCCCGAGCTTCAGTGTCTGTTTGGCCTTCGCCGCCCACGCCGGCGCCTTGATGCTGGTCGCGTAATAGTGGGTGGCGCCTCCGGTAGGGTCTGCCACCTTGCCGTCGATCACCTGGTCAGCAGCAATCCGACATTGCGCCAGCTCGCGGAACGGGATCTGCTTCACGCCGAGCAGGAACTGATAGTTCGGGTCGGTCTTGTTCCAGCAGCTGAACTGGTACTTCGCCTGGCAGACTCCGGCGTAACCCTCGCCCCACCACGACTTTTCCTTGCCGTCGAACACGCGATTTCGGATCGTCCAAGCGACGGCCACTTGGCCGGCCGTTCCTTCCCCGCGCGCCTCACCCCACAAGGTACGGGCGAGGATGTCGCGGTCTCTTTCGGTAACGGTCATAACTTTTCTCCAGGCAAAAATAAACCCGCTCGATGGCGGGTTTCGGTGTTCGATGAGGTTCAGGCTGCGTCGGGGCCGCTAAGCAAAGGCGCGGCGATGATTTCCGGAATCGACGGCTCAACGGGCCATACCGGCGCCTGATACCAAGTCGGCTGAACGGTCACCTTGCCCAGCGCGAACTTATAGGTTTTCCACGCTTTGAGCGTGACCAGCAACGCGGCCTGCTCTGCCTCATCCTCAGCCGTCGCCTCTCCCACTTCGATACCGAATCCGATCGTGTCGATTCGATCCTGAATGCGGGCAATTTGCGACACCGCTGCACTGTTGCGAGCGGCGAGCTCAGCTTTTGCCAGCGCCAGCGCTTCGGCAGCCTGAACAGCATCCTTCATCGCCTTGGTGATCAATTTGCTCCAATCGATATTCACTTGGCTGCCTCCGTGGGTTGCTCTGGATCCGCCAGTGGTTGCGGCAAACTCACCACACCCTCAGGAACACTCAGTAAAGGTTCCGGGTACGCCTGCTCTGGACTGAAATTGATGGGTAGCGGAAGGAAGATTGTGATCTCAAGCTCCCCGCTCTTTCGATCAACCTGTCCCGCGAACCAGGATGAGCTGATCGCCGTGGCCGGCAAGGTATCGCCCTCTTGAATGGGGGAAAAATCGAAGGTCTCGCCGTTTACCACAAGCGCGTCACCGATGCGGACAACGCTCAGTTCAGCATCACTACGGATGGGTTGCAGATCAATCCTCATCAGAACCATCTCCCAATCGAAAAAATATTGAATGCCACGCTCGAAGTAACAGTCGACGATGCCGGGGAGGCGAGAAACAGACTGAACGTGTTGCCGTTGGTGGCTTCTGCCAAGGGGCACCATGCTGCACGTCCCGCTGCAGCAGGGTCTCGCACTTGAACAAAAAGCAGCGGTGCGGCGGAAAACAATGCGGGCATATTGCCGACTATTGGCCCGGAAAAGCGGTTCGCTGCCACTGCCGACCAGCCGGGGGTTAGGCTGAGAGTTTGCGCAGTGATCATCAGACCTGACGCAAACTTCACCCATGATCCGGCGCTGCTCGAGCCGGATTCAAAAATTGCACCAGTAGGAACGCCGGCGTTTTGTGAGACCGTGCCAAGCACTGCCGCTACAGCAGCAGTTCCCAGCCCGAGCCCGGTGCGAGCGTCAGGAGCATTCTTACCGCCGGTTCCGCCTTGGGCGAGAGACAGTGCTGTCGTCAGATTTGACAAGGAAGTGATGTCACTGTTGGCGCCCGACTTCGCAGCGCCTAATGTTTGCCTAGCGGCACCATCATCAGCATCATTGAGTAATCCCTGCATGAATATCGACAGGTCTGTAATGCCTGTGCCGCCTTTTTGCGTGGGCAGGACGTCATAGTTGCCAGTGGTTCCGAGCGCGGAAAGAGTCGCGCCCCATTGCCGATTGATTTCGCTGAACGCGTCAGCGAGCGCCTTCGGATACCCTTGAACGGGCATGATCGCGTATGCCGCACCACTTGCTGTTGGCCCTTTATAAGCCGGAATGATGGAGATGACAGTGGCGCTGGCGACGTTGCCAATTTCATAGTTCGCACCGTCCGGGCCGACAAATGCGTCACCATTTTTTGCATTAGCAGCAAAATCTGCATTCGTGCCGACAACGGTCGTTGATCCGTTGGTGACGGCAACAGTTCCACCTCTAAGCCACGGCATGGAAGTATCCTAATTCTGGTCAATAAAAAACCCGCACTGGGCGGGCCCGGGTTCTCATAGCGAACGCATGGGTCGTGCTGCAAAAGTGGTTCTGCCGTTTTTGGCAGTGCCTCCCTCAGAACTGACCATCGCCCCGACGTAGCCGTTGAGTGTTGTGCGGATGCCGGCATGGAAGCCGCAAGGCGTCTCAAGCGTCGAGTTGCCGTTGTAGATTTTCCCGCCAAGCAACGTAGAGGCGAGGAAATAGTCCTCGTACGACCCCGTCCATGGCATCTGGCACCCACTCCAATAAACCCCGGATACCTCGCCCCCGCGATTGTCCAGCGACCATCCCTCGTTGATAGGGAAGCCGGTCATCACCAGAAGATTGTCCGCACCGACAAAAATCTGCTCATTTGCAGCATTGCGTAAACGCAGATCGTATTCATTGGGTGGTGAAGTGGACCGGAATGTAGCGACCAGCCAACGCCCACTGCAGTCGGTACTGTTGAAGGGCGCCATCAGGTGCAATTTGAAGTAGAACCCGGTCCAGTTGCCCGGGCCGCCGGTCTGCATCAGCGTGTGATACATGCCGTGGTTGTTCGGATTCAAGAACACGTGTGGCGCTTCGGCAGTTGTTATTGGTGCTGGGTAAGTGATCACCGCCGTGGTGATCGTGGTCGATGACGTGGGGGTTTTCCCGATGGCGTAGCTGCCAGATGCCGCCACGTTCAAGACTTTGTTGTCACTGTCGATCTGGAAGAAATCCTGGCCGTTACGCGACCTGAATCCATAGTCCATGCCGCCTCCTATTGGTAAGTCAGAATAAACACGTTGAGCACCAGACCCGGACCCCGCCGAACTCTGAGCTGCCCTGCCGACCAGAAAACAGCGGGCAAAGCGAGGTTTTCATTCGTGTGGCTGGCGAGGGTCACGCATACAAACGACTGCGCGGTGATCTCAGGCATGCTGATGAAGCTGGTGAAGTCGCTGGTGATGGGCGGCACGGTGACTTGCCTGGTCACAATCGACCGGACTGTCATCGTTGATGACTCAAGCGTCACCCGACCCATCGCGTCTTTCGTTCTCGCACCGTAGTAATCCATCACGTCATCTTCCCGAGCGCTGCACGCTCGATGTAGTTCAAGTCGTAGACGTAGATGCCGTTGTTGTTCAGCAACGTATAACCGGTGCTGGACTGGCCACGAAGCGTGAACGTACCCGCCGGTATATTGATCTCCAGCAGCGGCAACCCTTGCGAGTTGAGAGCCGCCGATCGCAGCGTCATGCCCAGGACCAGCTCCTTGATGAAGGCTTGGCTGATGATTGCAGTGTTCATGAACACCTGGCCACCCTGCACAACAAATGGCGCAATCATTTGGCCGCTCACCTCATCGAGGATCGCGAACCGTTGGGCGAAGGCAAGGATCTGCGACTCTTGCTGTTCACCTTCCACGCCGATGGCGAGGCCGGCCATTACCGTCCTGTTCCCAACAGTGGTGGATGTTTTGATGGTCGTCAGCGCAGACACTTTGCCGTTCAAGCCGGAAACAGCGGTGCTCGCGGTTTCGGCTTTTGCAGTGGCATTGTTGGCAGTGGCCGAGATCGTCTCGATGCGCTGCGCAGTCGCTTCCTTGTCCGTTGCAACCGCAGACTCAAGCGTTGAAAGATTGGCGGCATTCTTCCCCACCGCAGCATCGAGGGACGTAAAGCGCGTCGCTGACGCAAGCTTCTCCTCCGCTATCACCTTCTCACTCGTCACGATGCTGGCCGTGTTCTGATACGCCTTGAGCGCCTCGCTCATTGCGCCGGTGCCGTCATCCTCTCGCCACGCCGCTTGCAGGGCCTGCATCGTTGACGCCTGCGCGGTGACCTTGCCGTCGATGGTTTCGATTTTGGTCGAATGCTGCTGGATCTGCAGCGCCATCGCGTTGGTGGTCTCGGCAATCGTCCCCATGTCGTACCAGAACTCGGCATTCGGAGGAGCAGTGCCGACCGGCACCGCCTTCACCGCCGAGAACAATCGTCCATCAAGCCGGACCACCTCGCCTTTGCTGTACGGTTTGGTCGGGTCATACGCCATGGCGTCGGTGATTTCGCTGATCAGGTCTTGCAGTTCCTGCTTGGCCTGCTCAAGCCGCTCATTCACCGAGCCTTCACCGTCACCAGAAATCTTCCCGATTTCCTCAAGCAGCTTTTGGCCGAGCGCCGACTCCTGGATCTTGCCGAGGAAATATTGCTCGTACTCGGATTGGTCGATGCTTACCTGCCCATTGATACCGTTCACCGCGGGGAACCATGGGCCGACATTTCCAGTTCGATCGACAAGCCGAGCCCAGAAAAACAGGCTGGTACCGGGGACGACGTTCTGCATTTCGTGGTTTGCCTGTGGGTAGGCAAAGTCTGCCAACTTCACAGCAGCGGCGAGGTCGTTGGTCTTGCTGTTCCAGATCTCGGTGCGCTGAGTATCTTCCGCACCAGGTGGAAACCCCCACTCAAGGCCAATGCCGTAGACCTTGCTGACGGTACGTAGGAACGACACTGCCGGCGGCAAACCGGTTTTGCCCAGCAGGTCCGTCAGCACCGAGTTTGTCGGCACCGATGAGACATTCATCGCGCTGACCGCGCGTACCCGCGCCAAGTACTGCCCTGAATAAATCCCGCGAACATCCACCATCAGCTCTCCGGTTCGCGGAACCTTGATCCACTCCCGAGCACCCCAGCGCCATTCGACGTCATACCCTACCGCGCCGGGTGCGGCGTCCCATGCGATGCTCATGCTGGTGACGGCAATGCCCTGCTCAACCACCACGTTCTGGCTGATCAGCACGCGCGCCGGAGCTTCTTGCGTACCGATCGGGATGCCACTGATTGGGCGGGTATCGACGACGGCGCCGTTGTCGATGAACGCGAACTTGCTCGGCTCATGCTGGATGACCTCAAGCTGGTACTGATGCCACTCGGGACGCGTAACGTTGCGGACGTAGAACTGCATGACCTTCAGGTCGTCGAAGTCGATCACCCAGCCGCACTCCGGCTCTGGCACTTCGCTGTAATTCGCGGCCACGGTGACTGCCCGGCCGTTGACCGAACTGATTACCCGCGCTTCGGACTTGCCGCTGGGCAGGTTGACGTAGAGCCTGGCGCCCGTCGGGACGGTCACATCGCGATCGAGGGTGATGACGCGACCGGCCGCCGAAGATACCCGTCCGCCATTCGCTCGCCCCGCCAGCATCGGATCACCGACGGAAATGATTTGGCCGGGTTTGGGGATGCCGCCATCAAGACCTACGCGGAACGTCCCCCCGCGGGTCTGCAGCTGCTCAGTCACCAGCGCCCACTGGCCTGCGCGTTGCGCTTGACCAAGAGACGTGCAGCCAAACGCGTCCACGCTGAGTTCGCGAACGGAGCCAAGCTCGCTCATCGCTTCGTTATCGAATACCGGCTCCTTGTCGGTTTCGAAGCCCTGCGCCGGGTTGTCCCAGGACACCATCGCGGTGGTGTGCCGATCGCGCCAGCGGGTGCCGTCGTATTTGATGGCGCCGTTGTTGAGGATCTGCGACGGGCTGTAGCTGAAAACGGGGTCGCCCGGCATATCCGCATTGACGACGATCTGGCTGCCATCCCAGTACGCCATGCCGTGAAAGATCGAAGCCAAGTCCTGCAGCACTGCGTACGCTTCGGCCTGCTTTTGAAAATACAGGTTGCAGGTGAACCGCGGCTCCTGCCCGCCCTTCCCGTCCGGCACCATCTGGTCGCAGTACTGGGCGATCCGGTACAGCGACCAACGATCAACCATCGTCGCATCGATGCGCTCGCCGAGACCGTAATACGGATGCAGCACCAGGTCGTAGAAAACCCAAGCCGGGTTGTTGGTGTAGGCCTCCTTGAAGGTGCCGTCCCAGATCCCGCCACTGGTACCTGTGCCGCCGGTGGCGTATGTGCGCGTTACCGGATCATAGTTCGCAGGCACGCGCACGATACGGCCGCGCATCAGCACAGCGATTTTTGCGATATCGCCGCCAAATTGCTGGGCGTCGTACTCAATACAACCGACGGACGTGAGCGGGTATTCCTGATCGCTGTCGACCAGTTCGGCGACAGCCTCGATGAACATGCTGTCCTGCACCAGCGAACTGTTGGCTTCCGGAGTGAGCCGGCGCGCCCGCAGCGTCCACTGGTTGCCGTCCGGCAGCTCGATCCGGTGGGAGCGCTCGTACTTGGTGACGTTCTTGCGATCGACAAACGAGGTCAGCACCGTCACGTAGGGGCCGTTGTCGGTTGAAACATCGATGGCGTAGTCGATCCGTACACCGTTGATGTTGCCGCTGGCGTCCTGAGATTGAAGCGTCGGCCAGCTCAGGCGCACGCGCGCGGCGTCGATCATGGAGTTGTTGATGCTGTACAGCCAAGGCGTCGACGTGCGCAGCTCTTGGCCGACGGCTATTTCATTGCTGGACTCGGTGACCCCTGCCAAGCGCTCTTGGTGAAGCTCGCCGGAGCGGAACTGCCATTTCACGCCGGGGTAGTTGATCGTCCCGTCTTGCGCCTGGATCGGCGTCCCGTCCAGCCGCACGGAGCGCAGGCCGTCGACCGGCCCAACAATCGGGCCCCAGCTCCAGATGTACACCAGCCGGGCGGTGGCCAGCGACGGAACGCTGTTGGACGCAATGCTTGGCTGCTTTGGCTTGGACTGCCCGCCCTTTGCCCCGCTGACGGCTCTCCGCTTCTTCGCAACTGCGCTCATGCGCTTCTCCAAAAATGCAAAAACCCGCCGAAGCGGGTTGGTTGTTCCTGATGATTCAGGCGTTGTCCTGGGTGTAAATGCCCCCGGACTCTACGGCGCCGCCGATCTCACGCTCGCCGTACAGCAACGGGTACGGGTTCCCCTGAGCAATCGTCGTCACTGCCGAGCCAAAGCCGTAACTGGGGTTGTTGCCGTCCTCGTTCTTGTCGGCGGTGTTGGCTTTGGTGGTCGGCGACAGCATCTGCACCACGCCGCCCAGGCCGACAGCCGCACCGGTGGCGAGCAGCCCCATGCCGAGCGCGGAGGTGGTGCCGCCAGTGAACAAGCCGGCCACGATCAGCGCCACACCCAAAATCGTTTGGAACACACCGGCCGACTTGCTGCCCTGAATGATCGGCATGATGCGAATCACTTTGGCGCCAGCACCTCGCAAATCCAGCTCTTCCTCCCCGATGTTTCGCTCGTCGAGGAACACGGCGAAAACCAGCCCTCGCTCCTCGGCGGTGCGCAAGAACTTCTCGAACCCCGGCTTCATTTGGCAGAGCGCGCTCATCGCGTCCCGGAACCCGAAGAGATCCAGCCGGTACTCGCGACCGAAGCGCTTGCCCAGAACGCCGCCGAGTTTGATGGTCGTCATGGTCATGGTCGGTAGTCCCTGTGTCGCAGGATCAGTTTCACGCGGTTGGCCATCGACCAGCCGTAAACCTCTCGGCTGGCGAGCCGGCCAGGCATGTGGTGGTAAATAAATGGGCCTGAGCCACCGAGCGCCGGTGCTTGCTCGCTGGCAAAGTGCGGATTGTCACCGAGATAGATGGCAGCGTGATTTGGGTGAAAACACGGCCGCCCGATCGTCGGCACCTGCAGCACCAGCATGTCGCCGCGCCGCGCCACTTCAACTTCGTAAAAGCCGGTGGCCTTGAAGTTGTCCTCGTACAGGCTCGGCCCGTTCTCGTCTTCCCACCAAAGGTCGTGGCGTTCAAAATTCGGAAGCCGCAGCCCGCCCTCGCGCGCGTACCAGTCGCGGCAGGCACCCCAGCAGTCCAGAAGGCCGTGGGAGAAATCGCGACCCAGCAACGGCGCTTCGAAGCCCGACGGCTTGAACCACTCGAACTCTCCGCCAGGCCAGCCGACGATACCCCACGGCAGTTCGTGCAACTCACAACTGACACGGTCGGCCATGCTCGGCATGGGCGCCTTGTCTGGGTGGCTATGGATGATGGCCAGCACCTCGCCCAAGTCCTCGGCGGCAGCCTGGTCGCGCTCGTCGATCTGGAAATTCTCCCGATCCGACTTCGCGCGATTCGTGCACGGCACGTACTGGCGACCGGTCGAGGTTTTCACCAGCAGCCCGCACGCTTCGCCCGGGTAAGCGCGCTCCGCATGGGCGCGGATTTCGTCCTGCAGCTTTTGATTGATGCGCATTGGCTACCTCGAACTTGCGATAAGGCTTGCACCCATGGAACCGCCGAAGCGACGCGTGTTGCCACGCAGCTTGCAGCTGCTCCACCACCCGCCGCACTGGTCGAGCGCGGGGTTGTCGGTGGTTTCGTTTTTCTTGGTGAACATCGCAGCTCCCATGTACGCGCAGGCCTCACCGCGATAACCACCACGGCACGCCCACCGGCAAAGCTTGGTGATCTGCTGGGACGGCAGCATCTGCCCTTCCATGTCGGTAGGACTGGACATCGAGAACGTCAGCGAGTCGAACGTCTCCTCGGTTTTCTGCTCGATGTACCAGATGTTTTTCCGGCTCTGATTGCCCGCCGTGGGGTTGCCGTCGGCAAAGTTGGCGGCGTCCAGGTAATGGCGGAAGGTCTCGATGACGGTGAACTTCGCGCCAGCGAGGTCGCGGAACTGCAAGCACAGGGCCGTGATCGCGCCGCGCACGCCGCCAAGCTCGTTGGCGATTTGCAGCGTCGGCGCGGCGGGCCGCCCGTCGCCGCGAATGTCGAATCCTTTCGCTGTGATCTGCAGCGGCGAGTAGAGCTGCCCCTGCCAGACAATGTCGCCTTCCTGTGCATGACCGTGGAACCGCCAGAGGTTCGCACCCAGGCGTGTAGCGTCGAGCTCGAACAGCCGGATCTGGTTGCCCGGCTCGAGCTTTTGAATATCGGCGTTGTAATTCATGGGACTCCAGAAACAACAAACCCGCACTTGGCGGGGTCAGTCATTGCGTTCAGTCAGGGGGTGTAGACCTGCTTGAAGGCGAAAGTGAGGGTGAATAGGCCGGGTCCAGCAGCGCGTGGCTTGTACCCGTTGCACCGATACCGCCCACGGACGCCACCAGGCGGCGTCCAGAGGAACGACTTGTAGCCTTCATGGCGATCGAGGAACGCCCAGATCAGCGGCAGCTCCTCCCCCTGCTCCATCGAGCCGGTGTGCGTGAGATTCCAGACTTGGCTTTTCGTGTTGATGCCAATGCCGCCGGCCTGCACATAACCGTCGCCAAACTCGTTTTCCCACGTCCGCTGGGAGACGTCGCCATCGGCGCCCACCTCAACATCGTAGATAAATTCCTCGGCCATCAGCCTCGCCTCCAGAGTCGCCCGCCTTGGCGCATCTCCCGATCAAGAAACTGTCCCATTCGAGCTTCAAGCGCCGCGCCAATCGAATCGCCCTGCGCCTGTGCTTCCTGATTGCTCATGCCTGGCTGAGCCTGAACGGTCACTGGCGCGCTGAAAATGATGGGCGCCGGCGCAGACGCGGGCGAACCACTACCCGCGCTCGAACCGGATTGCCCGACCAAAGCAGCTTTCCCGTTGCTCAGCGCTTCAAGCGTGCCCACGCCAATACGTGCCGTCGCGTCGGCATTGAACACGTACTCGCCGCGGTGCACCGGGCCGGCGATCTCGTCTCGTCGACCGTCGCCGGTGTAGCCGCCCTCCATGAAGCCAGCGCCAGCCATTGCGGTCATGCCAACGGCGGACGCTAGCGGTCCAGTAACGCTCAGGGCTGTGGCCATTGCCGCCGGCGCAGCGGCCGGGCCGATGATCGGGATTGCGGCTGTCGCGGCATAAGCGTTCAGACCCGCCTGCAACGACATCGCCGCGGCGTTCGCGCCGAGCGTGCCCGCAGCACTCGCTTGCGTGGTTTTACCGACAAGCATTTGCACGCCCTGGTAGATCAACCACTGCGCCGCCATGTCGCCCAGCGCCTTGAGCATCGACTTCGCGAAGTTGCCGACCATATCCCCCAGCGCATCGCCGGCGTCTTCCGCGCCGCTCGCCACGTCAGCGAAGAAGCTGCCCAGCTCACTCGTCCCGGTGCTCAGCGCGGTCGAGGTCACATCGGCAGCGATCTGCGAGTAGTCCCTGGCGGCGTCCGCGTAGTTCGCCCAAGCCTCGTTGACGCCATTCATCCAATTGGCTTGCTGCTCATCGGTGGCCGCATAGAAGGCTTCCTGAGCGAGCAGCCGTTTGTCCAGCTCATCCTGCAGGACCTGCGTTTCCTTGGCGTACAGTTCCGGCAATAGCTGCCCGGTGTTGCGCTGCTCATTGAGCGCAGCCACGTCGGCGGCGTACTTCTGGCGCATGGCCAAGTCCGCGCGCATCCGGTCGCGCGCCTTGTCGCCCATGCCTACGCCAGCAAGTTCCTGGTCGAACCCGTCCCGGGTGGTTTGAGTAGTCAGCGCCTGCGCGTTCTTGAACGCCGTCAGCTTCAGGTCGTCTTCGTTGGCCTTCTTCAGCTTGTTCAGCGCGTCGAGCTCGGCGGCCATTCCCATCAGCCGCTTCTTTTGCGCCTCGCTGAGTTTCCCCAGCTTGCCTTCCTGAAGCTCGAACGAAAGCTTATGAACTTCGGTGGCGTCCTTCTGTTTGTCACCGGTGGTGTTGATCAGCTCGATCTGACGCTTGTAGCCTTCCTCGGCGGATTCAAAGTCCTTGAGCTGCTGCTTCGCAGCAGACTCGGACGCGCCGGCGTTCTTGCGCGTTGCTTTGGCAGCGGCATCGTCTGCGGCCTTTTGATCATCAACAGCTTTGGCGCGCGCACGAATAGAAGCAGCTACGGCGCTCTGGGTATCGATATTCTCTTTGAGAATTACTCGTTCCGCCGCTTGAGCCGCTGTCTTGTCTTGCAGCGTAGCCAGCTGTTTGTCGAGCTGTTCAAGATACTTTTCGCCTGCTGCGGTCGCCTCGGCCGCAGCTGCTGCGTTACGGCCAAGCCCATCGGCTGACTTGTTGTTCTCCGCTGAGAACGCAGAGAGCGCGGCTTGGTTTGAGGAAAGCGACGCCGTCAGCTTCTCTACATTGCCAGCGCTTTCCTCGATCCCTTGCGCCATTGATTCGGAAACGACATTCGGGAACGCACGAACCTTGTTCGCTACTTCAGACCAGTCAACAGCGATGCCGGCCGCAGAGTCTTTGGACGCCTTCTTGACGATATCAAGTGCAGCCTGTGCATCTTTTGGCAGGTTGACGAACCCGGCGGCAAGTCCCGCGTCTGGTCCAGCGGCACCAGCTCCCCGCAAACTATTTTCAAACTTGTCTGCGATCGCACCGGCAGACTCTTCGACCTTGCGCTGGGTCTCTTCGATTTCAGACCGAAGTTCGCGCAGCGTAACCGCCTGAGTCGCTCGACCCAGTTCGTTAAACTTCTTGATCAGAACGTCAAGTGGCGCCGAGAGATCGCCGAGTTTTTTCTCAAGGAAGCCAGTATTGTCACGCAAAGTCAGAAACGCAGTAGCTGCGCCAATTGCCAGCATCGCTACGCCAGCCGGACCGCCGAGTACGCCGAGCAGTGTCGTCGATGCGCTTCGAACTCCAGCTTGGGCGATCGCGACCGCATTAGTTGCGCGGGCTTCGACGGCACGAGCCTCAGCCAGTTGCAGTGACATCTGAGTTTGAACAGCAGTACCACGAGCGGCGAGCGCTTCTTTCTCCGCCAAAAATACAGTCGTCTGTGCTTTTTGCTGCTCAGCTTGAGCGACCAACAATACAGACGCCGCCTGCGTTCTTCGCGCGGCGGCATCCTGGATCGCTGATTTGACAGCCACCGCTGCGTTACCAACTGCAGCCCTGCCATATCCCGCCAGCGCACCGATGGCAGCAAGGATCGCGACATCCGCGAGGGTTTCGAAGTTTTCTCCAATTACCCCTATACCACTGGCCAGAATGCCAGTTGCGTCTGTTGTCTCGTTTAATTTTCCAACATAGGAAGTGAACGCATTTTGCAGATTCTGCACTGCATCGCGCACCGCGACGCTCATTCCATCGGCAAGGATGCCGTTTGCCTCTGCAGACTTTTGAAGGCCTGTCGTGAGAATGTCTAGACTGAGTTTCCCCTGCGCTCCAAGACTACGGATTTCCTCCGATGTTTTGCCGGTGGACTTCCCGATCGTGTCGACCACAGTGGGCATAGCTGCCAAGATAGACTGCCAGCCGTCAGCCTCCACCTTGCCCGTCTGTAGCGCTTTTGAATAAGCATCGATGGCTGAACTGGCTTTATCAGCCGAAGCCGAGTTGGTCACCAAAAGGAAACTAAAGCTGTCCATCACGTCCAGCGCTTGGCTGGTGCTGTAACCCATCGACTTCAGGCTGTCTGAAGTTCGGATGTAAAGCTCTTGAGCTTCAGCCAGCGGACGATATGTGCGCTTGGCAGTTTCCAGTAGCCGCTGCTGGACGAGCTCATACTCGGCCACGCTACTGGTAGCCATGCCGATACGGTCAGACATCTGACCGTATGAATCGGCTGCCTCGATTATCTTCCCAATACCCGCAGCCCCGATAGCTGTCGCCAGCGCGGTCTTTATCATTCCGGAAGCATGTTGGGCCCGCTCGCCAGCCCGATCGAAAGCCTCGTCAATGCGGCCCAGACTTTTATCGATCTTGCCCGACGCCTGAGCAACGCTGGAATCCGCGCGCGCCATTTCCTGACGCAACTGGGCAGTGGTCGCCTCGATGCGGACGAGCATCCCATGAACGTCGGTATCGGCCATGCTTTTCTCCAGACATAAAAAAACCCGCCGGAGCGGGTGGTAAAGTTGATAACACTAATGACAAAGCTTCGACCAAGCCGCCTCAAATTCACTTGAGCTCATGCGGTTGTCGTTCTCGAAAACAACCATTTCTTTGGTTGCGGCGATAAACCTTCTGAAACCTGCATAACCTCCGAACGAATTCTTCGAATTCACTTCACCGCAAAAGCCACGCTGATTACGAAACTGCGCGCTGTCAGGATCCTTCAAAACCCCTGACACAAACTCCCTTGCCACTCGCTGATATCGTATTTCGGTCATCTCCGCTTTATGCCTGGCTTTTTCCGCCTCTGACTGCCCACAAGCAGCCAACGTAAGCAATATCGGAACCATCGCTATCAGTTTTTTCATTCGTCAATCCCTCGCCCGTAATTGGTGGAGATTATCAAAATGCTACGCAGCCTGCCGCCCCGTCAGCGCCTGGCGTAACTTCGCCGCCACGGTCGAGGGCTTCGGCTTCTCTTTCTTCCCGCCAGGCTTGCCGCCGAAGGGGTTGGTCATTTGCGTCCATTCGAGCTTCGCGTCCATGGCCAGGAACAGCTCAGGCATGGGCGTGCGCCAGGCCAGATCCGGCGACCAGCCGAGCCAGCCAGTGGCTACCGCATACAGCCGGTCGACGTAGCTGCCATCCTCGACAGCACTTACGCCGCCGCCGGCTTCGTCTTTCCCGGAGCGGTACCGCGCGGGTTGTACAGCGCCACCAGGTAAGCGTTGAGCTGCACAGACACTTCCAGAACGCCGGCCTGCCAGACCTGTTCAGCGACAGCCTCGGCGTCCTTGCCCTTCAAGCCAGCGCCGCCGGCGATGATCACCGCGCAGCCGTCAACACTCAGCGCGTTGATTGCCTGGGACGCGCCGCGCAGCCCACCGAAGTGCGCCTCGATCGCGCGAACGGCCTCGAGCGTGGGTTTCAGTGTGTAGGTCTCACCATCCAGCACAACGTCGACGGTACCGTAGAGGGTTTTGCTCATGCGTCAGATCCTTGTAAAGCGGGGCCGAAGCCCCTCAGATTACGGCGCAACGGCGGCCGGGAGGATTTCGAGGATGTCGGAGTTGATGCCGATCGTGACGTTGCGGCGAACCACGTTGTCAGCGGCGCCAGCGGCGACGGTGTTGTTCATGACCTTGCCACGCATGTAGAACGTGGTCGGCAGCACCGCTGGCGTTGCGTCGGGGTCGCCATCGTTCAGGGTGATCTTGATGTTGTAATCGCCCTTGCTGCGGTCCTTGTGCGCGACCTTCAGCGCAGCCTGGCCGGCGTCGCCATTGTCGAGACCTACGGTCAGGGTCATGTCGCCGGCGTCCGCGGTGCCCTTGTACTTGCGCACCCGGCCGTCGCGCAGCGAGGTGAAGGTCACCGAGCTGAAGGTGTCGCCGAACTCGCCGAGGTCTTCGATCTCGCCCACTTCGACGTAGGTGTCAGCTTTGTAATCCGTTTCGGTCGTGGCGCCGGACTTGGTGCCCAGCGAGAATCGGCAGCCGGCGGCTGTGTTGAGGTTGTCATCGGCCATGGGTAATCCTCCAAAGGCACATTGGATAAAGCCGCGGTGCGGCCGGTGTTGGGTTTAATGGGTGGTGATGACGCGGACCGTGATCGATCCCTGGTACGTAACGCCGTCGGCGTCACGCTGCGCATCTGCTTGCTCAACCCTGACCGATACTGCCCGGCCAACAGCCAGAGGCAGGCGGCGCTCGTCCAGTGCTGAAACGACCTCGCCTATGATCCGCTTTACCTCGGCCTGGCCATGGGCGTCTGACCAGACCGAAAGGTAGATCAGTCGTTGCTCGCGCTTGCGGCCCGCGATCGGGGAAGTGTTGGTCGAGATCTCGCGGTCGATCGAGACATACGGCATGTCGGTGTCCATTGGCGCGCCGTCGTAGACTGGGCATGAAACTTCAGCCTCAAGCCTGGCGAATACCGCTTCCTGCAGAGCAACAGACGGATCACTCATTTCCAGCTCCCATGCTGGCTTTGCGCAGCGTCCTGGATACTGCGGCGCGGATGTTGGCCAGGACGAATTCGCGGTTCACGTCCTTGGCTGGCCGCAACCATGGATGAGCCGGCCGGGCTGGAATGTCCGGGTACTTGCCGTAGAAGGTGGAGCCGTCGGACTTGTTCTTCGTGTCGCGCGCGCGCAATGCGTTGCGTCGACCGGACAGCTTGGACTTGTCGCGGTTGTTGGTGTGCTCACCGCCCACGGCGTTACTGTCCGCTCGACGGTATAGCGTGCCGCTGTACCCTTTCGTCCCGTACTCCAGGAAGCGCAGGTAGAAGAAGCGCTGCGTGTCACGCTTGCCCCGGATGCCGATCTCGGCGTTCAGGCCGCTCTTGGAGACGAACACCCTCAACGCAGCGGAAGCGGCGCCGGTGTCCTTCGGGATGAGTTGCCTCATCGTAGCCAGGATCTGATCGGCACCTTCCCGCATCACGCCGACCAGCTCGTTATCCATCGTGGCGTGGATGTTGCGCAAGGTTTTGCGCAACTTGAAATCGCCGGACATGCGCGACCGTCTGGCAGCCATGGGCTACTCCTTGGCCTTGGCCGGCTTATCTGCCGGAGCAGCATCAGCCACTGGCTTCACCGCCCCGCGCTGAATGAGCGCGGCGCCGAGCTTGGCGTCGACCACAAACTCTTCGCCTCTTTCCCGATCGCCAGTGGCGCCTGACAAGGCACCCAGTGCAATAACTTTCATAAATTCACCCTCAAGGGTTGGGGACGTTTGAGCAGAGCAGCCTGAGCATGCTGTGCTCGTTGTCGATCAGCGCGGCGCCGATCAGGTAGGTGGTGGTGATTCCTTTCGCCGTGTGCACGATGCGATTTCCTGCGACGGCATCGGCCCTTGGCCGGACGCGGATCTCGGCGGTGACCACAGCCTTCAGCTGCTCGGCCACCGGCGCAATTCGCCCGGTCGGGATGGTTATCTCAGCCCACAGTTTTCCAACTTCAGTCCAGACGACTTTGAATCCGCCGGAACCGTTCGGGGTGCGCACCTCTTTATGGATGGCGCACCGGTGACGCATCGGGCCTGCTCTCATCAGAAACGCTTCCTTGGCCAGAGAAGTCGGTCAACGGCCAGCGGAACAGCCGATGAAATAGTGCCGATCACCACGGCCTCGCGGTTGGCGTACCAGTGCCCAACGAGCAGCAGTACCGCCTGCTCGACGTCCGGGGTGAAGGCCATTTGCTCAGGACCGGTCGGCGCCGATTCGACGAGCTCACGATCGCAGTGCATGGCCACGTGCGCCTTTGCGGCATCGAGGTAACCGGTGATGATCGAATCTTCGTCG
The DNA here is from genome assembly GCF_044542195.1 of Pseudomonas sp. NPDC079367. Classification (NCBI taxonomy): domain Bacteria; kingdom Pseudomonadati; phylum Pseudomonadota; class Gammaproteobacteria; order Pseudomonadales; family Pseudomonadaceae; genus Pseudomonas; species Pseudomonas sp. NPDC079367. The sequence goes on along the minus strand of NZ_JBITTW010000015.1, from coordinate 79,583 downwards.
TCGCCGTCCACTCGCAGGTGGAGCTTCACGCGTGCCAGATCGATCATTTAGGTTGCCTTCGCTTTCTTGACCGAGGTCGGCTTCTCTTTTGGAGCGCCGCCGGCTTCGACTTCCTCGGCCAAATCCATACTGATCAAAGCCTCGGCGATGTCATCCGTTACCGGGCGCTCCTCGAATTGATCGAAGTGGCCGGCGTGATAGTGCGAGAACTGACGCAGAGCGCGAATCGTCTTCATGCTGTGATCGGGGCAGTTACCTGCCCCCTCCCGTGGTTATGCTGCAGGGGTGAAAGTGCCTTTGATGATCGCGGTCGGACGATAGTGGGTCACCGCCAAACGCTCTTCGCACAGGATGGTCAGCATGTTCTTCACGAAGTTGTCGCGATCCTGGTTGCTGATCTCGATAGTCGCGTCCATGCGGTCCCAGATTTGCGATGCCAGGTCGAAGCCGCCGACGGTGAATGTACCTTGTGCCTGAGCCTTGGTTGCCACCACCGGCAACCCCCACATGACCTTGGCCGCGAAAGCCGCCGGGCCACCGAAGATGTAGCGACCGTCGGCGTCTTTCAACAGCGCGATCGCGTGCCAATCACGCGGGTTCAAAATCAGTCCGGACGCTTCAAACTCGGACTCGCTGGTTTGGAAGATTGCATGGGCAATCTGGTCTGCGCGGGTGTCACCGGCCGCATTGAGCGCGACGTCGTAGGCGCTGGCCACTTGGTTCAAACCGATCAGGTTATCGCCGGTACCGTCACCGTTGAGCAACTGACCTTCTTCGACCAGATCCAGACCGAACAGCAGGCGACCGTTTACGTAGGACTCGAGCATCGGCGCATCGTCCATGATCTGGCGCGAGGCCTGAATCCAGTGGGCGATGGTTTTGACGTTGGCCGTTTCCTTCGTGAAGGTCAGCTGCGACTCCGGCTTGAGCGCGCCTTCAGCCACCGGTGCGGCGCTGTTGGTGAATACGTTCTCGCGCACGTACTCGATGGCATTGGATGTAGTTCGACCCTGCGCCAGCAAGTCACGGATAGTCAGGCGCCGCAGGCCTGGCATCAGGATGCCGGCGTTCTGCTGCGGCTGAACCAGTGCGCCTGCCGAAGCAGCGCCAGCGCCCAGGGCTTTGCTGAAGCTTTTCACGTCAACCTTGCCGGACGTGGAACCGTTCCAGCCTTTTTTGAGGTCTTCGGCGGCACGTTCGGCAAACGACTTTTTGGTTTCCGGGTTGTCGAGGTTGCCGGTAGCGAGCTTCGATTCGAGATCGAACAGACGAGTGCCGGCGGTTTTCAGTTCGTCCTGGACGGTTTGCAAATCGGTCTGCAGCTTTTTGCTGATCTCGCCGGTGCTGCTGATTTCTTTCTTCTGCGCATCGAACAGTTCGGTCATGTTCTTCTGCGCGTCTTCGATCGCCTTTTGGATTTGGGCCAATTCGGACATGGTTTATTTTCCTACAGATGGGAAGGACTTGATGCGCTGCAAGAGCGCGGTGATTTCGCCACCTTCGGAATCACTCCGAACTGCGGACTTGAACCGGGCGATGAAGCCCAGGGCTTGCGACTTCGAAAGCCCAGCCGAATCCCTCAGCCAGTGCTCAACGTCGCGAATCGTGGTGATCGATTCCATGCTCTTCATGGACTCGACGGTTGCTTGTTCATTGGCCGGGAAGGTGCAGATGCTGATCTCACGAAGGGCTTGCACATTTTTGAAAGCACGGCCGGTATCGATCATGTCGAAGTCGTCTTTGAGGACGGTGAATCCGACGGACATACCTTCGACTGTCTTGTGCTCCATGGCCGCGCGTAGATCGGTGGACACCGACAGGCCCGGGGTCAACTCGCCGTGCGTCAGCAAGCCTTTGCTGTCCTCTTCGAGCGACAGCCATTTGCCCACCGGCAACTCCCAAGTGCGATGGTTAAAAAACATTCCAACCTGACGGCTTTGGCTCGATAGCGCTTTTTTGAAAGCGCCGGGCAGGATGATGTCGCCGTCGCTGTCGACCACGCCGAAGACGCTCGCGTAGCCCTCGAAAGTCCCCTTTTTTCCGGACGAATCGAACTTGATCTCGACCTGATCAAAGGCCAAGGTCTTTTGAATATTTGACATTGGGTAGCTCCAGAAAAACTAAACCCCGCTAGGTGCGGGGTTCGTTTGGCCAAGTTGGGTAAGCGGCACGTTCTGAGACTGCCGGGTTGCGACATCACCACCAGGCAGTGGTGGCCGGTTATCAATGCGGCGTCCTTCGTTGATCGTTAGAAGCCCCGTGTCCACTTTGGTCTTCATGTAATTCGCCCGCGCAGTCGAGTCACCACTCAACAATCCGTCGCGGTTGTGCTCGGCGTGGATTCGCCCAAGGTCTGCCGGTTTGACAAGCCATCGTAGGATGCACCCCTCCCAGATCTCGAGGTATGCGTCGAGGCTGTACTGGAGGAATCCAAGGTTCTGCTGCTCGATGCCAGAGCCCCAGCTTGTAGACTTTTCAACGTCGCCCACCAGATGCGGTGGCACGCCGAAGAAACGGGCCAACTCGCTGACCTGGAACTTGCGGGCGGCCATCGTTTCGGCGTCTTGAGGGCTCACGCCGATGGGCTGGGTCGTAAACCCGCCCTCCAAGATCCATAGGCGTTTCTTTACCGGGCCGCCGGCGATCTCCTTGAAGTTGGCCTCCGTCTGGTTGCGCTGCTCAGAGGTGAGCAACTTCCCATCGCCCGTCATGAGCAACTGAGGCGATTTCGCGCCATTGGCGTAGAAGTCGCGCTGCTGATCCTCCATCGCTACAGCGACGCTCGCTGTCTTGGCGGCGAAGGCGATCGGCGAGAGGCCGACCAGACCGTTGAAGCCGAAGCCCTTGAGATGGAATATCTCGGCTTGCTTGAAGTCGGCGTACTCGGTATCCCTTCGATACCGGTAAACGATTCGCTTCCCCTCAAGGCGAACGTCCATGTTCACCGACATCAGAGGCACAAGGCTGATGACATCACCGACGCCGTTGCGCTCGATCAGGGCGTACGCGTTGCCGTAGTAGCAGAGCTGCATGGTCATCGCGACGCGAAAGTCGAAGGCCGTCATGAAATCGTTTGGTCGGTACTTCAACAGTCTGGCCAGCGGTTGGTCCAATCCCACCTTGGTCCGGTCCTCCCCTTTCGTTTCAAACACATCCAATGGCATGCACGCGGTGACGCTGGAGATAAGCCGAACACAGGCGAAGACTGTAGCGATTTGCAGGGAGCGCTCGTCCGTTACGGCCGAGTCGCCGACCTGGCCTGTGGCGGATACTGGCCCCGTTTGCGAACCCTTCTCTGACGTCGACAAGCGACCGCCGACAAAGAAGCTCGCCAAGCGCGCCCAGAATGGGCTGCGAGTGCGCAGGTCAATGCTGTAGTCGGTATCTGCCATTACATGCTCATCGGTCGATTGAGGAAGTCATCAAGGTTCTGCGTCACGGTTCTTTGCTCTGCTGCGCCCACGGCCATAGCCAAGGCAACTGCGCCGTCGATCCGGCCAGTTCGTTTTCGCTTCGAAAAGCATCTGTTTTCCTGAGCGTCGGCCTCCATTACGGCTGACGCGACGTTCCAGGTCAGGCATGGGTTTTCCAATACCTGAATCTGCCCGGTGAGGATCAGGTCCTCCACCAGGTCAATGGAGTGGGTCATCCAGAGGTTCGACTCGCGCGCCGGCCGGAAACCTTGTCCATGGGGGACCAGGTTCAGCTCAATCCCCTGGGCCTCCAGCTCTATCTCCAGATAGGTCATGTGGTACGGGTCAAAGGCCAGCGCCTTTATGTCGTACTTCGCGGCGAGCTCGCCCAGGCGTTTAGCGACGAAGGCATAGTTGATTGCCTTCCCCGGCGGTGCGTGGATGTGTCCATCCTCAAGCCAGACGTCATACGGGACGCCATCGATCGCGGCGCGGTCGAGCATCGTGTCCTTGGGCGTCCAGAACTCAGCGATTGATTTCCCTTGTTCCGGGAAGTACAGGTTCAGCGCCGTGAGGTCGCGCTTGCCTGAAAGGTCGAGTCCCGCATAGCAGGCTTCGCCGGCCAGCTTCTCGGGGTCAAACTTCGCACAGCAAGACAACCAGGTGTCGATATCAACCCATGGGTTTGCTGCGTCCACCCACTGACAGAAATTCAGGCGGCGGACAGTGCTCGCTTTGGCCGGCATACCCTTCGCATCGGTCACCTGCTCACGCAGATACTTCGGCTGAAATGTGTGGCCCAGCGATGGGTTGGCCTTGCCCCAGCACTTCTCATCCTTGAACGGATCGTCGCCTTTATCCAGCGAACAGATGAAGGCAAAGAAACCGTCGTTGAAGTGCCGGTGCCGCTTGGTCACACCCTTGGCACCAGCCTCGCAGACGTTCACGCCGAGCTGGTGATAGCTGTAGCAAACCGAATTACGGTCGTGCCCGCTGTTGGTGATCATCAAGATCAACGCTTGGCGCCGGCCCTTGGTGCCCGCCCGCATGAACTCGACGGTCTTGTTGTTCTTGTGTTCGTGGACCTCGTCGATCAGAGCGCAATGCGGACGCGGACCAGACTGCCCATCGTCGGAGCTGATCGGGCGAAAGAACGATCCGGTTGCCAGGTAGGCCAAGTTCCAGACCTTCTCATCTCGGCCCGACTTCTTGATTTTCTTCATCAGCGCCGGCGACTGATCGACCATCGCCACCGCATCCCGGAACAGGATCATTGCCTGATCACGCTTCGTTGCTGCGGCATAGACCTCAGCGCGCGGCTCGTTGTCTGAGGTCAGGCAGTAGAGCCCGATGCCTGCTGCCAGCGGCGACTTGCCAGAGCCTTTTCCCGACTCGATGTACACGGTGCGGAATCGCCGGAAGCCGTCGGGAGCCATCCAGCCAAATATCGAACCGACGATGAACGCCTGCCAAGGCAGCAAAACGAACGGCAAACCTTCGTGCTCGCCGCCGTTGAGCTTCAGCACTGTCTTGAAATACCGGATAGCCCGGTTGGCTTTTTCGAGATCCCAGGTCAGCCCGCGCTTCGGCCCATCTTCAAGGTCTCGCAAGTGGCGACCACAGGCGTTTCGAATATCTGGACCGGCCAACACCTTGCCGGCGTAAACCTCCTGAGCCCAAGCCGTTACTGGGTCGACCGCATAGGAAACCTTCTTGACCTCAATTGAAGAACTCGTCTTCCGGGTCTTTGCTTGGAGGTTCGCCAATGGCCTGGACCTTGGATCGGGCGGCGGGTGTCATGCCGAAATGGGTAAGGTAAGAGAGCAGCCGGCGGTCGGCGTCAGCCGCCATCGCGACGGCCGGGTGCGCTTTTATAAGCCCGGCATCGGTCGAATAGGTATGGCCCTCTTCGGAAATAACTTTGGTCAGGCGGCGAACCTCGGCGGCGACTTCGCATAGCCGCTCAAGCGTTTGCAGATCGGCTTCAGTGAGCACACCCATCGACGCGGCGAGCGGGCAGAATATTTTCCAAACCGCCTGGCCCTCGGCCGTCATCGAGACGGGCGCCGACTGATATGATGCGACCGCGAGCTGAGGCTCCCGCTTGTTTTCCCGACTGGCACGCAAAGTGCCGGTGACCTTTTTTTGGGTCGTCGGGGCGGGGGTTCTTCCCTTCAAAAAAAACTCTCCAATTCTGGCTTTTTGCGTAAAGAGGGTCGAGGGCGGTCCTATGTGGGGAAATCCTGAACTTTTCCCCTCCCCCCATGGGGCAGTGACGTGCCGCACCATTCCGAGGCGTCATCGCCGAGATTCATTCTCGTTTCACCGCTTCGACCGATTCCAATGATGGTTAGGGTCGATGGGCAATCCGTTCACGTCACAGCCGACCACAACACCTGACTTCTCTTCTCTCTGCTTGGCGCTGTCGTGGCAGAGCTTGCACAGGCTTTGCAGGTTCGTCCCATCGAAGAACAGAGTGACGTCGCCACGGTGCGGCTTGACGTGGTCGGCGATGATTGCGGCGACAGTCCTTCCCTGCGATGCACAACGACGACACAGCGGCTCAGCCTGAAGCTGTGCCCAACGGAGCCTGTACCACTCTTTGGTCTTGTACAGGTGGTGCCACGGTGAGGTATTAGCCACTACCAGCCCCCTGCCATCTTGGCGCCTACCGCTACACCAATGAGGAAAACCAGCCCGACCCACAATGACCCAGCACTCGGCATCACCGGTGCGTTAGGATTGCGCAGCGGTGGCGACGGAGGCATCAGCGACCGTCGGCAGGATTCGCACATCAGGCCGCTACCGTAGTACGGCACCGCCTCTGTCTTGATGTGATGACACCGTGCGCACTCAAAGGTGTGGCCCATGATCACGACTCCAGCGAAAGCTTGATCGAGGCAAGGATCACACCGAGAGCCGCTGCCGGTGAGGACTTGGCGATCTCGATTACCTGAGCTTCGACGCGCGCAACCTTCGCCTGTTCATCGGCAGGCATGTCACTGACCATGCCCTTGATCTGGTAATACTCGGCGCTGATGGTGCTCATGATTAAAGTCCTGATGAATCGGGTTTCGGCGTATGGTTGGGGGTGACACTCACTTGCAAGGAGCTCCGCAATGACCGATCGCACCGATGAACAATTGATCGTCCAGGCCGCACGTGAATGGGCTGCCCGATCTAACAAAGACGCGGAAACGGTTGTGGGCGGTGCCCAGGAAGTGATGGCGGCATTGAAGGACAAACTCACTCCGATCCAGTACGAGAACGCGTTGAGCGACTTGCTTCGTCAGTACAACAATCAGTAGCCGGATGGTGTCGCGACACAATTTGCACTCTCGCGAAACGTGTCGCGACCTATGGTGTTTGCCGATCGACGGCTTCGTTGACCTTCTCCGCTGCCTTGCTCGCCGTGTCGGCGGCCTGAACTGCTGAGTTCGAGGCTTCCTGCACTTTCACGGCTGCATCCTGCGTCTTCTCGGCCAAGCTGTTGAGACGAACATCACGCTTGCCCAGTGCGGCGTCATACGCGGCGCGCACCTCGGCGAGCTGCTTGGTCTGCTCACTGCTGGCTGACCATACGCCGGCTTGGTAGCCAAGGATCAGGCCGCCGGCGAGCAGCAGCGCGGCGATCACCCAGATCTCTGCCCGACGCCACCAGCGGCGAGCAATGAATTCCATAGCGCATCTGTCCATCAGTTGATCCCTCCCAGCTTGGTACGCAGGCGGGCGATCTCTTCGCTCTGCGAGGTAACCGTTGCGGTGAGTTGTGCGACCTGGCTGGTGAGGGCTTCGATCTTCCCCTCCATCCGCCCTACTGCTGCGGCAAGCTCGTTGCGCTCTTTCGCGAACTGGTCAGCACGGGCTTCAGCTTCCTTTCGCGCAACACGCTCGGAGTCCAACAGCTCATTCAGCCGGCGAAGCGTGAAGATGTCGGCGTTATCCATGGCCCGATCTGCAGCATCCTTCGAGAGGAATTTGCGCAGCCAGAGGAATCCTCCGAAGAGGGTTAAGCCCGTACCGCCCAGCCAGGTAGCTGTGCCTGGGCCGAGGTCAGTAGGGTCCATCCGATGCTCCAGAAACAAAAAACCCCGGCGAAAGCCGAGGTTTGAGTGGGGTCAGCAGCTGTACAATCTGCTGTAATGATTTAATGAGTAGCCTTACCCGCTTTTTCCAAAGCGTTTTGATACATGGCGTCGAACAAACGGGTCATGTCCTCGGCAGTAATCTCGAACTCCTCAAAGTCGTTGAGCCAAACCTTGTACCCCTTGCCGAACTGCTCAAGCTGTAGATGAAAGGTTATCGAGCCCTGAGTCCGCGGTTTCGGTTCAGGGTCGTAGGTGAAACAAATGTCGAACTGGATACGGTCTTCGGATACCCGGGGGAACTCCTTTTTGGGGACTCCTCTGAAGTACCCACTTTGATCGAGGTGCCCAATCGCTACGTGAGGGGCCTCAGCGCCATTGATCATTATCGGATTACCGGTCGGTACTCCAAGGTACTCTGCAAACTTCTTCCGCAGCTCAGAGGCGACTTCTCGCAAATCTTTGAGCTTTTCCGCATCAGCTTCGAGAGCTTTCTTGTAAGTATTTGCCACTTCCAAAAACTTTGACATTCCAGGCACTCCATTAGTCGGAGTAGCAGATTGCCATAACGAAAAAATCAATCCAACAAAAAGCCCGACGCAATGGCCGGGCTTTGTCTGCTGTGTCGCGCTTGAAAAGCTGAACACGGTGCCATGAAAACAGGTGTTTATCCGGCAGGAAAGAACTTTTTACGCTGCGAGGCGAATTTCCTCGATCGCGCAATCAATCCACGCTACACCGGCCTTGATCACCTCCCGCGCTGAGCGTTCGGAAATCCTCGCCGACTCGCCAACCCTGACCATCGTCCACTTCGCACCGAAGTACAGCCAGATGAAATTACCCATCTGTTCGTCACGCTGAGCCAACTTCGCCACCGCGCGGTCAACCACCAAGGCAGTGTCATCCGTGACGCAATAGTTCTTCACGCCGCCCTCGGTCACGTTATTGTCACGGATCAGCGCGTACAGCGGTGACACGTACCGAGGCACACCCATTCCATCCATGCGCCACCAGCCCCACTGCTCCAGAAGGTATTCAGTGTCACCCAATGGCTTGTCTGCGTAGGTTCGTTTTTTCATGCTGCTTTCCTCGGGTTTGGCTCATCCATGCCGAACAGCTCCCGCAGCAGCTTGTCAGCGATCTTGTTTTTTGCGTTGCCTTCAGTGATCCAGCGCCGGGCGAATTCCTCGAAACCCAGGTTGGCCCGGGACGCGTGCCAGTCGGCAATAATGTCCATGAACGCCGCCGAGCCGATCCGGCCATTGGTCTTTTCCAGCAGCAGGCGATTGCCCTGCTTCAGGAACTGGCACTCGACCGGGGTCAAGCTTTTGCGCGGCAGTGCCGCCATTACGTTACTCATCGAGATTTTCCTCTGTACTGACTGGCGAACGAGCGGCCCATTTCGACCTCCTCGTTGCTCGGCTCACGGTTACCGGCGAAGTTGACGAAGCGGGCGTACTGGCCCTGCTGCTGAACGAGGCACGACCCGACTGGCGCGTGTCTGCACTTGGGCATGATCAACTCTGTGACGCCGTTCTGGCCCTCCTCCGAATCCATGTCGCGGTGGACAAGGATGATGCAATGGGCGTCGGCCTCGATCTGGCCGGAGTCACGCAGATCAGAGGCGATCGGCTTCTTGCCCGGGCGCTTGGTCGAGTCGCGGTTGAGTTGCGCCAGCAGGATCACCGGCACCTCCAACTCCTTGGCGATGTTCACGATGCCGGTCGAGATCTTCCCAAGTTCCGAAGTGCGGTTGAACGCTTTGCCGTCCGAGCCGATCAGGCCGATGTAATCGATCACCACCACGTCGAGACCATGAGCGCGTTGCACCTGGCGGGCGATGCTGCGGATTCGTGCCACCGTGAGCCCGGACTTGTCACTGATGAACAACGGCTTACCCGTGATCTTGCTCACCGCTGAGGTCAGTCGCGGCCAGTCGTCGTCCTGCAGCTGGCCGTCATCAAGTTTGCGGAGATCGATCCCGCCGATTGACGCCAACACACGGTTCCCCAACTCTTCCTCGGGCATTTCCAGGGAGAACACCATGCCTACACCCGCGCCGCTGCACGCGATGTGCTGGGCGATCTGTAATCCAAGCGTGGTTTTGCCGCTCCCCGGCAGCCCGGCTACGATGGTGACGGTTTTCTTCCGCAAGCCGCGGATCAGCTTGTCGAGATCGACCAGTCCAGTTGAAAGCCCAGACTCCAGTTGCCCATTGAATTTGGAGTCGATCACGTCGATATTGCGCTCGATTACCTCATCCAATCGTTTGTAATCCGGCTCCCCGGTCTGCAGGTCCCGCAGATCCGCCATTGCCTGCTGGGCGCTGGCGATGATTTCAGCGACAGGCCGATTCTCGGTCGCCAGCTCCCGCACCGCGTCGGCGGCGTCCACCAGGCGGCGAAGAACGGCGCGCTCGGTCACAACCTTGGCATAGGCCTTCCAGTTGGCGGTGCTGGGCGTGTTGCGCGCCAGCTCGGCGGCGTAGGCCAATGTGCGAGTTCCGCTCGGCAGGTACTCGGCGAAGTCGTGCAGCGTTACCGGGTCAACCGGGCTTCCAGCGGCATGACAGCCGATCATCGTCTGGAACAGCGCGGCATTCTCCGGATCGTGAAAGTCCGCCGCCGAGACCTGGCTGGTGATGGCGTCGAACAGCTCGCTATCCAGCAGCATCGCCCCCAGCAAAGCGTGTTCAGCCTCATCACTGAACAGTTCGCGATATTCACTCATGCGGTGGCCCTCATCGAAGACCAGCTGAAGCCGACTGCTTGACCACCGTTCTGGCGCAGGCGATCGAGTGCGCGGTCGCCGATGAACTGGTCGAGAGCGTTGGCCGGCAGGTTGGACACCACCACAGTGGGCAGGACAAGCTGATACCGGCGATCGATGACTTCGTGGAGCAATCCCAATTCGTACTCGCTCCCCTTCTGCGCTCCAATCTCGTCGATCACCAGCAGGTCCAGGCTCGCCAGTTCGTTGATCACGTCGCGCTCGGTGTAGTCAGCACCGCGCACCATCGCGCCCTTGGCGATGCGGATGATCTCTGCGGCCGAGACGATCAACGCCGTGGCGCTGAACTTCCGAATGACGTGCTGAACCATGCCGGAGCCCAGGTGTGTTTTACCGCAGCCGACATTGCCGGACAGGATCAGCGAGCGGCCGGCGCGGTAGTTCTCTTCGAATTGATCAACGTACGACTGGCAGGTCGACAAGGCACGGACCTTTTCCAGCACCGCACCGGTGGTGAAATTCTCCAGCGTGCACTCGGCGAAACGCGGCGTAATGCCCGACCCGATCAGCAGCTCGTTCAGCGCCGTCGCTTTACGGCGGGCCAGAGCGTCGGTGTGAGCTTCGCTGCGTTTGTCGGCGGTGTTCATCGCCTCCCACTGGCACCGGCGGCAAGCACGCACTAGGTAGGAACCGTCGAACTGCTCGACCTCGGCGCCGTCGACCGTGCCATGCACTGAGCACTGCGCCTCGAAGAAGCGAACATCCGGCACGCGGCTGAACTTAGAAATTGGTTTGGCCATGAGGCGCCTCCGGGTACATATCGGGGGTGTGAGTCGGCAAATTGCTGTAAGTCGAAGTTCTCCCGTTCTTGGCGCCAGCACCTGGCAGAACCGAATCTGGGTATATGTCCGACCAGCTGCTGGTGGTGGACTTATCCAGGACGGCATCGGGGTCGGGATGGTTGGCCAGCTTCTTAGCGATCAGTTCACAGGCTCTCAGGGTCAACGGTGCCCGCTTCGCCTTTCGCATTTCACAGAAGTCTGCCCAGGCGTTTTCGGATGCGTTGGCTGGTTTGGCGGTCAGCGGATCAAACTTCTGAGCCTTCCCCTTCCCGACCTTCTGAGGTGCCTTGGCGCCTTCTTTTTGGTTAAGGATGGTTAATGGGTGGTTAATGGATGGATTGGGTGCACCCGGTGCACCCCGTTCGGTCGTGGCGTGCACCCCGTTCTGTTCTGGCATGCACCCCGTTGCGTCTTCAGGTGCACCCCGTTCGGAGCGGGGTGCATCCTGTGCACCCCGTGAAAGGTCGAGGTCGTAGCAGACCGGAACACGATCCCGCTGGGTTATATAGGCGGCGGCAACCGCTTGATTTCCGCGCTTTATCAACCCAATCGACTCCAGCTCACGGAGCCGATATTGAACGGTGCGGGGTGCCAGGCCGGTATCAAGCGCGAGGCTCGAAACGGCAGGGAATGCAGCGCGACCGGACTGGTCGGCATAGTTGGCCAGGCACAGCAGCACATGCCGAGTGTGCGAATCGGTGACAACCTGCTGGATAAGCGCCCAGGACATAGCTTGAACACTCATACATTCAGCTCCCGTGTGATGCGACGGATGAAGTCGTCGTAGCTCTCAGTCATGACGACGCCACGGTCCTCCAGGGCGCCGCGGGCAGCCTTGGCCATGCCATAAACCTCCCAGCGGTCACGCTCGGGAAGATGGCGGCAGTTCGAATAGCAGGGCCAGGGGCCGGCGACCACTTCGGCGGTGCTGGCGGTAACTACCGGGATTCCGGTAGTTGATGCGATAGGACGGGTCATTGCAGCGTCTCCCCAGCTGGGCGCACGCCTGCTCGCAGAGCTTCCTCAGGACCGCTGCTCAGCCTCAGCACTAGGACGCGGATGGCCATGTTTGCGTTGGCGATGGATGCAGACAAATTCCAGGCCGTGTCAGCATTTAGGCGCAGGTCCTGCGCGTGAGTCAGTTCGTCGTAGGCGTCGTCGGTCAGGTTGAAGCCCATTGCTGCCAGCGTGAGGTTGTCGAACTGCTCAAAGTAAGACTGTTCGTGGTGAGCCTGCCGCTCAGGTTTAAATTGACGTTTCATGCCTCACCCCCATCGTTTTGAATACCGAGTTGCTCGCGCAAGCGGCGCGTTTGCTCGGTCTGAATTTCACGTGGCTCTACGCCGATGATTCGGCGAGCCAATACCCTCGCGCATATCTGCGCCTCAAGAGCACTCCCGAAAGCCTCTTGCTGGTTGAAATGCCAATGCTCGCGAGAGGCTGGATCGTCTGGGCTGCCGATGATCTCGACCGTGCTGTCGAGCAGCTCCCAAATGCGATAGGCAAGCTGCTCGTTGGTGAGAAGGCTCATTGTCTCGTCGTTGATGTGCACGGTCGCTTGAGGCTGCGGAAAGTTGAGTACGTTGCTCACTGAGGCACCTTCTGGACCAGGCGGAACCGGCCCTCAAAATATGGGTGGGTCGCCTGGGTCGCAGTAACCATCGTGGATTCGGAAACAAACCGGTGGAATGCGGCCGTGACGTGGCTCTTGGACCAGACCAGGTATTGCGAGCCCAGCGCCTCCTCGTGGCCGTTGCGGACCATCCCAGCCGGGTTCGGCTGGTTTGGCCATACCTTCAGCACGTAGTCGACGACGGCACCGGACAGGCCGTGGCGCGTCAGCATCGTTTCCTTGATCCTGGTCAGCGATTGGCAGTTCTGCGGGCAGTGATCCCACACGGTCGTCTGGCTCAGGTCCTCGACGCGGCGCTCGATTCGCTCCAGCGCCACTTGCTGCTCCCGCTGCTGCCGCTCGACAGCCACCAAGTGGTTTGCATTCGCGGCGGTGATCTCGGCCTGGGTCATCGGGCGGGCGGCCTGCTCCTCCAGCACCTGCCAACGATCGACAAGCGCGGCGGTGAACTCAGGACTGAGCTGAGCCACGATGATGTAGCTGTCACGTTTGCTGACGCGATACTCCTGAACCACCACGCCATTGCCAGCCTTCGGTCCGTCCGCCATCGGCGGTTGGGAAATCACACATCGAGCTACAAGTCGATCGATGGAGCGCTTGACATCATCGTGGCGCGAGCCGACCAAATCAGCGATCTCTTGCGAGGACATGGTGACGGCATCGCCGCCTTGGAATTTGGCGATGGTCATTGGGCAGCCTCCGAGCCGAAGGCCAACCAGTTGATGTCGACTTTGCAGGCGCGGGCGATTTCGGCGATGTAAGAGGTTCGCTTCGTCTTACCGCTTTCGATCTGGCTGATTGAGGTCTGCTCAATACCTGCCAGTTTGGCCAGTTCATCCTGGCTGAGCGATAGCGACTCACGCGCAAGCAAAATCCGTTCTGCGAGGGTGGTGTCGGGGCCTTCTGGAATCCGCGCCACGTTTTCGGGTCGCACAGGTTGTGCCGCTGGCTTTGACTCGCCCAATTGCTTGAACTGGTCGATGGCGCTGTACACGCCTCCGAATCCGGTGTCGCTAAAGTACTTCGCGAGCTCGGCCAGGGCGCCAGCAGATTTACCGTCCCCGTGCAGATGATCGAGGTGGATGGCGCTGGTCAGTGCGTATTGCCATTCGAGCAGATCTTTAGCCGCGAGCAGTTGAAGCTCAGCCTCTTGAGCTGCTTCCTGCATGGTTGGAAGTTGGGAGTTCATTTGGCAGCCCCTTGATGAGGGATGTTTTGCAGCTTGTAAGCGGCCGCAGCGCCAGCATCGGCCATGGACATCGACAGCAGAGCAAGTGAGTTGATCAGCCAGCCAGCACTCATCGCGAGCTCGTCGTTGAGCTCGTTGTGGTTCGCGGCATGAGCGATGAGCTCACCAATGGCAGCGACCCCGTGGAGGGTGCTGACTTGGAAGTTGTCATTGGTATTCTCGATAGCCCTCAACCGATCTACCTGATCGGGTGTGAGTCGAGCGTTCTTGGCTGAGCACGCAGGAAATTCGCGTTCAACATCGACCAGCAACTGGTTCCACATTGGAGTACTCATTGGCGAACCTCCGCGATTTCAGCGCCCTTCTGAACTGACCAGACCAGCGCGCTGACCGTCTCGGCGAGAAACCCCAGCGCGGCCATGCCATCGCAATACGCCAGTTCGCCCATGTTCAAGCTGTCGTGCATGTGGCGGCAAATCTGGCCCAAGCCGGACGACAGCACCTTCGCGGTTTGGAGTGCATCCTCCGCGTTCGTGCCAGGTGCAACGTTGAGCAATTGGATACCGCGGTTGTCGATTGGGGTGTCGCAGAAGCCGACAAGGGCCGTGATCAGCTCTTGCGATGCGAGTGGGTTGGTGCTATTTTTTGGGTGCGTCATATCGTTCTCCAGAACGAAGAAGTACATAACCACTCGTCCTACCGAGTGGCGTGAGAAGCCCGCTTCCTACAGCGGGCTTTTTGTTGTCCGGAGAAAAGTCAGCCGGATAGCAAAAATTGGGATGGGGCGTGCTGGCTCATACCGGATTCCTTTTTATTGGGCAGGCAAAAGCCAACCATTGGAAGTCGCTGAACAGTCCCTGGCGAGGGACTTCCTTTTTCACTGAAAACGTGCGGTTCCTGAAGATATCCATTAACCGAGGGCCTCAGGAGGGGCGAGTTCTTTGGTAAGCCGAGAACTGGATGGATCCACAGGTACATCAATACCTGACGCGCCAGAGCCTGCGGGTTTATCATTTGCGCATTGGCTGGACGTGCTACGCCGCTTCTGTCCAGGGAAGGGTTTTTCTTCAAAAGCGGACAAGCTGCCGTCATCGGACACAGTCACAAAAATGGACCGCCCTTCACGGATAGCCTTACTCAGAGAGCCCTGACTCATTCCGAGTTTTTCGGCCGTCCCTGCGTGTCGCTTTGCTGCGTATTCAGCAAGAGGAATTCGTTTCACCGAAGTGACTCCACAATTTTGGTTCTATTTAAATAGTGCTGGCGGGATTTTTTAAAGTCAATGCTTGCGGCATTTGAATTTCAATGCCGCCGGCCATAGGGTGCTCGGATGAAAAAGAAAGATCTCAGCGATGTTGCTCAGCAGGAGTGCGCCGCGCTTAAAGCCATCTTCATGGCGAAGCGTAAGGACCTTGGCTTGACGCAAGAAAAGGCAGCCGCGGCCCTTGGTATGAACCAAGGATCGTTCAGTCACTATTTGAACGGGCGCAATGCCCTAAACACGCCGTTTGCCGTGCAGGTTTCTCAATTACTTCAGGTGCCGGTCGAAGCTTTTAGCCCACGAATTGCCAAGCAAATTGCGATGATGACCGCAGCGGTATCGGGTGAAGGGCTTTACGAAAAACACAAAGGGGAAAGGTCAGAGCACGCCAATTTAGAGCTTGCAGTACAACCGTGGCGAGCCCCAAGGAGATATCCATTGATTAGCTGGATAGCAGCGGGAACCAGGGCGGAATCACCAGACACTTTTGCCACGGGGAGCGCTGAGGAGTATTTGGCCTCAACCGAAAACGCAGGGAGCCACGGTTATTGGTTGGACGTGCGCGGCCCATCAATGACCTCGACGACAGTTCCTAGCTTTCCGGAAGGCACAAAAATATTAGTGCAGCCAGAAGGCTTCGATCTGATAAGCGGTAAGTTCTACGTGGCTCGCCATCGCGACGGTGAAACCACTTTCAAGCAGTACCTGAACGACGCTGGTTGCGGATATCTGATGCCGCTAAATCCGACGTTCAAACCCTTAGAAATTGACGGGGACTGGGAGATCATCGGGCGAGTAATAGACGCAAAAATCCCTGGCCTGTAAAAAATAATCCCGCGGGGATTGACACAAATAAATCCCGCCAGCACTATAGCCACCAGAAACCAACTTTGGTCATGGGTGGCCCATCATGCAATTCATCAGCAACGGTACTTGGAAAGGAAAACTCGGGCTTGGCCTCGCTGAACGCGAGCTGTCCTGCCTGCTTGCCGTTGCTGCTGGGCATACCGACAAAGAAATCGCACAGAAAGACGGCCTCTCCCCTCGTTCAATCAAAGGCCGCATCGAATCCTGCATGCATAAGCTTGGCGTATACAAGCGCCCGGCTCTCGTGGCGGAAGCATTCCGCCGAGGGCTGATCAGCCCAATGATCATCACCTTGTGCGCAATTCTCGTTGGCCAGTCGGCCACCAATGACAACTCATTTAATCGAATCCGCCGCCCAGGCGAGCGCCGCATCGAGACCCGCTTGGCCGTGCGCCGCATCGAGGCTGCACTCACCGCTTAACCCAACCTGATTTTCGCGAAAGCCAACAACGCGGCCGGGATTCGCTCGGCCTTGAAAAAGCTCCACCCCAACCCACGAAGAGGAAACACCCATGTTCGGTATCGGAAAGAAACTGTTCGGCGCCAAGCGCGCAGTGAAAAAGCTGGAAAACCGCGACCTGATGCAAGCAATCGTCGGTGGCTGCCTGCTGGTGGCTGCGGCTGACGGCGAGATCAGCAAGAACGAGGCGGCGCAGATCGACATCCAGATCCGCGCCAACAAAGCTCTGGAGCATTTTGGTACGGAGATCACCAGCACCGTGAACCTCTTCACGGAGCAGCTGCAGGCAGGCTTCCGCCTAGGCCGCATGAACATCCTGCGAGAGATCCGCGACATTAAGAACAACCCCGCCGATGCCGAGGAAGTCTTCGTCAACATGCTGACGGTGGCCGAGGGCGACGGGAATATCAGCCCCGAGGAAATGAACGTTCTTGCCGAGATCGGTGTGGAGCTGGGATTGCGCCTTAAAGACTTCGGTATCGACGCGTGAGCAGTTATCTGAAACGCGGCCTGATTACCGCAGCAGTGATCGCGGTGGTTTGCGCGGTAGGTGCCAGCCTGGCCGACCGCGGACTCTGTTCCTACTATGGATTCCAAACCGATCGTCACGTTCGATACGCAGCCTTCGTTGGCTGCTTGATCGAAACACCGACGGGATGGATACCGCGCAGCGAGTTGCGAGTCGTTCAGTAGCGTTTCACTGAAGCGCCTTCCCACGAAGGCGCTTTGGGAAGCAGATCAACATAGGAGCTTTTATCCATGAGCACTAAAGAATTCGATTCAAGAACAGCCGACAAATTTGTCGCACGCCTGCCTGACGGACTTCGCGGAGAGATTGAGGCAATTGCCACTGCCAGTGACCGCAGCATGAACGCCGTGTTTGTTCAAGCCGTTCGACAGTACACAGATGGCCAGAAGCGCCAGCAGCTGTTGCTCGATGCTCTTGCAAATGCTGCCCACCCCTCTCTTCACATTGATGAGCGCGTGCGAATGGCGGCAAACGCTCGTCGCTATGAATGGTTGCGCGACGTCGCGTTCAACACTCCTCGGCAGGATCTGCTGCCGCGAGATCGACAGGGCAACATGCTGACGGAGCGAGATCTCGACGCCGAGATCGACCTCGCGATGCGCCAGAACCCAGGTGAGCAGGAGTTAGCGCCATGCGCGGAATGATCACCGCCGCCGTGCTGCTGATTGCCGGCCAAGCCAGCGCCAGCGAGCAAGTCATCAGCGTCCAGCACGACTCTACCCGGGCTGTTACGTGCTTCATCACGGCTCAGGGCGGTATCAGTTGCCTACCAGATTCGCTCCTACAGAGCGGCACTACCGAGCGTGAGTCAGGCCGGGCCTCTCAGGCCAGTTCAGTGACTGAGAAAGGGTTTTCGGTGGCCACTCCGCTCCCACAGGATGAGAGGTTCAACCTATGACGAGTCCGAACAGTTTCCTAGAACGCGACCGTGAGCACTCGCTCGGGGGCAACGAGTTCGCAAGCCTCGGCGCCCGCCTCGTTCGTTTTGGCCAGGCCCTTCAAGAGCCCAGCACCACAGTCAGCGAGCTGGCCAAGTTGGCCGGCGCCTGCGGGATCTCGCTCAAGCTGCGCGCGGTAGGTGAGTCGGGAGAGGGTAAATGACCAAGCATCTGGCAATTTCCCCAGCGTCACTGCCCGCAATCGGCCAGCCATTCGCCGGCGGCTTCTTCGCTGGACGCCTGTTCTTTGGTGGCGCTGAGCACGCCCTCATCGATGCCGGCCGAGAGTTCGAGCAGCCCGCGCAGTGGTGGGACCGGTCAGGCCCGCGCCTGAATGTGCGCGGCAGCAAGTCGTACCACGATGGAATGGCCAACACCCGGGCAATGGCCGAGGCCGGAAGCGCGATCGCCCAGAAGGTGCTGACCATGTCGATCCGTGGGCACCGTGGCTGGCACATCCCGGCGATTGAAGAGCTTCAGGTGATGCGAGCCAACCTGCTGCAGCTAGAACCTTGGGGCAAACACTGGCCAGCAGACGGCGCTGGTGGGCCTGCCCAGGCTTTCGCGTTGCGCGAGTACTGGTCGAGCACGCAGAAGTCATCCGCCGGCAGTGCCTGGTGTCTCCACATGCTGCCCTGGTGCACCCCGGACACGAACTGGACGAGCAAGGAAAAGGCAGTTCGCCCGGTGCGCACGCTTCCGATCAAGTCCGGTGCGTTCGTTCATGCGCCGTCGACCGACGCGCCGCTGACCGACACGGATCTGCATGGCTTGGCCAACCAGGCGGCCGTCGCCAGCGTGATCGAGCGATTCGTGAACGAAGACGCCGGCAAGTTCTACGGGCGCACCGATGCGCTGGTGGCAGAGCTGGCAGCAATTGCAGGAGGCCGCGTATGACTACCAGGCCGATGTTCGATGGTGAAAAGCTGGCGCTACTCAGAGCGCGGGCCGGCACCACCCAACGCGACCTTGCTGAAAACGTCGGGACAACTTCGTCCATGATTTGCAAGTACGAGGCCGGCAAGTGCCAACCCAGGCTAAAGGCGGTGCTGCGCCTGGAGGAAGCGTTTTGCGTTGAGCGCGGCGGGCTGTACGTGAAGGTCGCGACACCACTCACGGATAACGAAAACGTGTCGCGACACGAAGAGCGGTGAAGCTATGCGCTACGTGACCGTCAGGAAATTTGCCAGCGAGTCTGGCTACACAGAAGACGCGATCCGCTCAAAGATCCGTGACGGGATCTGGCGGCTCGGTGAGATATGGATCAAAGCGCCGGATGGCCGGACGCTTCTCGACATAGAAGGATATGAGTCATGGGTAGAGGCGGGCGGGGAGTTCGGGCAGTCTCCGATTCGAGCATCGAAATCACGTTCATGTATCGGGGCGTCCGGTGCCGCGAGCGGATCACGCTCAAGCCCACCGCCACTAACCTGAAGAAAGCCGAACAGCACAAGGCTGCGATCGAGCACGCAATATCGATCGGCACCTTCGACTACTCGGTGACGTTTCCTGGCTCGGCCCGGGCGGCGAAGTTCGCGCCCGAGGCGTCGCGCGAAACCATGAACGGCTTTTTGACCAGGTGGCTCGAGGCGAAGAAGAAGCACGTCGCGAGCAGCACGTTCGATGGGTATCGAAAGCTGGTCACCCTCCGCCTGATCCCCGCCCTGGGCGACACCATGCTGGTGGACCTGAAGCGGAAGGCAGTGAGGGACTGGCTGGACACCCTGGAGGTGGGCAACAAGACGCTCAGCAATATCCAGAGCTGTCTCCGTTCCGCGCTAAACGATGCGACTGAGGAGGAACTGATCGAGCAGAACCCACTGGCGGGTTGGACTTACACGCGCAAGGCAGCGCCGCCAAAGGAGGATGACGTCGATCCGTTCAGTCCCGAGGAGCAGCAGGCGGTGCTGGGCGCCCTCACCGGCCAGGCGCGCAACATGATGCAGTTCGCCTTGTGGACTGGCCTGCGCACCAGCGAGCTCGTTGCGCTGGACTGGGGCGATATCGATTGGCTGCGGGAAGAAGTCATGGTGAGTCGCGCAATGACACAGGCAGGAAAAGGAAAGGCCGAGACGACGAAGACCGCGGCAGGCAGGCGCAGCGTGAAATTGCTTCGTCCTGCGATGGAAGCGTTGAAGGCGCAGAAAGCGCACACGTTCCTCGCAGATGCCGAGGTATTTCAGAACCCGCGCACGCTTGAACGCTGGGCGGGTGACGGCCCGATCCGGAAAACAATGTGGGTGCCAGCAATGAAGAAGGCAGGCGTTCGGTATCGCCGACCGTATCAAACCCGCCATACCTACGCATCGATGATGCTGTCTGCAGGTGAGCATCCTATGTGGGTTGCCAAGCAGATGGGGCATACAGACTGGCTAATGATTGGCCGCGTGTACGGACGCTGGATGCCTTCAGCGGATGTCAGTGCAGGCAATAAAGCAGAAGAGCTTTGGAGTGCAAAACCAGATGATGGAAATAAAGTTGAAGGAAGATTTGATCCTGCTGCTGGATGACCAGGATGTTTGGGCGGCAGAGAAGTACAGCTTGGTCGCGGACCGACGCGGCAGCACCTGGTACGTCCGCGCACAAGAAAAAGGAGCCGGGGCAGCGCGGAAGCCGAAACACTATCTCCACCGACTACTGATGGGCTTTCCTGAAGGAATGGACGTCGATCACCGAGATGGTAACGGTCTAAACAATCTCAGAAGCAATCTGCGTGTCGCCACCAGGACTCAGAACAGTCTGAACCGTGATCGCTCGTCGACCAATAGCTCTGGGTACAAAGGCGTTTTCTGGAATGCCCAGAGAGGCAAGTGGTATGCCAGGCTCACCGTCAGCGGTATCGGTAGAAAGCGTGGATATTTCGCCACTCCTGAAGAAGCGGCCCAAGCTTACGATCAATTGGTTACGGCGCACGCTGCGGAGTTCGGGCGCCTGAACGCGGCGGGACAATGATAGCGAGAGTTTATGGCAGGTGGATGCCAGCAGCAGACCTTGTGGCAGGCGAAAAGGCGGAGCTAATGTGGAGCCAAACAGAAAACGAAAATAAGATAAAGCTAAAATGAAAAAACCCCTCACTTGGAGGGGTTTTTTTGAGGTTTTACGTTCAAGCGATCACGACGGGCTCGACAAGACCTTTCGCTGTACAGATCTCATGGATTTCACGAGAGGCTTGCTTGTAGCCGGCTAGTACCTGCATCGCCTTCTCTTGATTGGCTTTCCGTTCGTCGGCCGTAGCAGGCCTGAGATTACGCAACGAATTCCCCAGCATTTTCATCTCTCCACTCCGTTGTATTTCTTAGACGGGAATCAAGCAGTCTTGGTTCCCGTAATACGAATCACGCATCCTGTAAATCGCATGGCGGTAGGACAAGCCATTCTGCTCATGGATCTTGGCCTCTTCTGGGACTGCGGCCGGTTGGCCTTCGTTCCCCGAAGCAAGCATCCGTAGATACATCTCTTCGAAAAGCAAATCGAAGAGCTTGAATTTCTTCTCAAAATGGGCCTTCAGCACGTGCCCATCATCCATTTCATCTGTAAAGCAGATGTACAAGCCTTCGCCAAGACGAGGCCGGTGATACATGACTACGCCAGGCTTTCGAGGAGGAAGTGATTGCACTCTCGCAGTAGGCCACACTCGAAACCACAACCAAATAGTGGCTGCGGCACTCATCACGTATCTACTGAAAGTAATCTCAACGGACGCTTTTGTCTCATGAAGATTTTTTATCAGTTCGATCATCTGATCTACGTCGCCACCGCCATTGTGACGTAAATGTAGCTCAATTTTCTCTCCTGTCGCCGCTGCTGCCAGAGCGTCCAGGATAGGCGCCACGCTTGCAACCGAAATTTCATCAGGAAGCATCAGCTTTAACGTATTCGTATCGTCAGCTGCCTGTAGGGTATCGGCTGCTTGGGGTTCTACTTGAGCGTCCACTGCTTTATCAACCACGGCGAAATGGATGCGCGATTCTATAGATGGTTCATTGTGCCAGCAACATAATTTATGAATTTAAACGAGCACAACCTATTCGTTTAGTCGCCGGGTTTAAAAGCGGAACGGTTGCTCAATTTCATAAATGCCAGGTTTATGCCAACCTCTGAGCTGAAAGCCGCATGCTACGAGGCTTAGACGGGGGTTCAAATCCCCCCGGCTCCACCACCTTATCATCTAAAGACGTCCACGGACGTCTTTTTTTATGCCTGGAATCCAGTGAATACGCGGGTTTCAGCGCCATCAGCGTCCACGAACGTCCAAGAGCAGCTACCCTTTATGGCATTCCAATTGGCATTCCAAGCCCAACAGTGCTAATTTTTGGAATGCCAACCCCACCCTGGAATGCCAATGTGCGCACAAGCGGTTCGCCTCTCTGAACTCAAAATCAAATCTGCCAAGCCTGCTGAAAAGGACTACGTCCTGTTCGACGGCGGCGGACTTCAAATGCGAGTGAGAAGTAATGGCTCAAAGCTATGGAACTTCAACTATCGACACCCCGTGACGAAGAAGCGAATCAACATGGGCCTCGGGACCTTCCCTGAAGTCTCGCTAGCGCTGGCACGAAAAGGCTCCATTGCAGCTCGGGAAATACTTGCCCAAGGCCTCGATCCCAAAGAACAACGGGATGCAGTGCTGCAAGCAAAGCAAGCTGAAACCGAGCACACATTCCAGAATGTCGCGACGTCCTGGTATGAACTGAAGAAGGATGCGGTGACACCAGCTTATGCCGAGGACATCTGGCGTTCGTTGACGCTGCACGTTTTTCCAGACTTGGCCACCACACAGATTTCAGCAATCAGCGCACCACAAGTCATCAACCTTCTTCGACCACTCGAAACCAAAGGTAGCCTTGAAACCGTTAAACGGCTGTCACAGCGACTCAATGAGATCATGACTTACGGGGTCAACTCAGGACTGATACACGCGAACCCACTCAGCGGGATTCGCTCCGTCTTCAAGAAGCCGAAAAAGAAAAACATGGCGGCACTTGCTCCAGATGAGCTGAAAGAGCTCATGGTGGCAATTGCTAATGCCAGCATAAAAAGAACTACGCGCTGTCTGATTGAATGGCAGCTCAATACCATGACTCGCCCAGCGGAGGCTGCAACCACGCGCTGGGTCGACATCGACTTCGAGAAGAAGATCTGGACGATTCCTGCTGAGCGCATGAAGAAACGCCGCGTACATATCGTGCCGCTCACAGATCAAGCATTGGGACTGCTGGAGGCAATCAAACCCTACAGCGGACACCGAGAGTATGTATTTCCTGCAGACCGGGACCCTCGGACCCATTGCAACAGCCAGACCGCCAACATGGCGCTAAAGCGCATGGGCTTCGAAGGTCGGTTGGTGAGCCATGGCATGCGATCAATGGCAAGCACTACTCTCAACGAACACGGCTGGGATCCTGAGTTGATTGAGGTAGCGCTTGCACACGTCGATAAAGACGAGGTCCGCAGCGCCTATAACCGAGCGGACTACATCGAGCGCAGGCGTCCAATGATGAAGTGGTGGAGCGAACACATCCAAGAAGCAGCTACCGGCAATCTTTCGATCTCGGCCATCCAGAGCAACCGAGACACGAAGGTCGTCTCAATACGCTAACGAAGTAGCTTCAACAGGTGATAAGTAATCACCAAACCATGACCGTCGTCTGCCTGGATTGTGCATCGGGCTTGCTCCCCCACCTCTCAGGGTGCCAAGCAGCCGACTCAAGCGATACAGCCATCTAAAGACACTGTTCATCGAATAGAACTTGCAGCACGTAGCCGTACGAAAAAGAGTAACGTCTATGTCTGCAAACTGCGTTCAACTAGCCTGCGAAGACATGCTTGATCAAAAAGGCTTCCAGCCCGTCTTCCAAGACACGCACAATGCCGCCATTCGGTGTAGCCCAAATCAGAAGTTTTCGTGCCTGGTTGTCGTACAGGTAGTATTGACCATCACCAATCTCCAGCAGTGGCACAGTATTTTTCGGGTAGGTCGGGTCACGGCCCAGGTCCGAGAATGCGGCAAAGACATTCAGGTAATAGTCGTCAGGCACGCCTAGGCCATACGTTTCGTAGGCGTCAAAGACAATGACTCCAAAAGCCGACAGGTAGCGCTTGTATTCGTCAGACAGTGCGAATCCCAGTTTCTCCTCAAGATTCTGGATGCTGGCGGTATCTACTGGCCGGGTGTTGGCCTGATGGAGATCAACGAGTTGTTCAAGTTTTTTCATAAGATTCGCCCTCAGCGCTGATTCTCAATCTGTTCGGCTCGCGCCTTCCAGTAGTCTTTTCGCTCTTTATCGAAGTCCTCGCGATTGATCTCGGACTCCTTCTGTTTGTTGTGCAGCACGTTATCGTTTCCGTTGCCACGGTGCTCAGCGCTGGTCAATTCTGCCAATGGCGAGTCCTGTTTCTGGCCGATGTGATGTAACTCGATCGGCTTTCCGTTGGCATCCAGCGGAGCCCTTCCCGACTTCATCCGGTCCAGGTTGGTGGTACCCATATAATCTTTTTGATCGTAATCGATGTCGGTACGAATCAGTGCATCCTTGCCATTGACCTCGGCCGGTTCAAGATTCGCGCCTTCATAGATTTTCGCTTCGGCTTCACTACCGATAGCATCCAGAACCTCTTTTGGAACGCCCAGCAGTTCAAGCCGCTCACGGGTTTCCGGCGACATTTGCGGTAGCTCCAGGCGGGTTTCCTGGGTGAGCACGATAGGTCGATCAAGCTCGACAACGATCAGGCAGCGGTCCGGCATTTCGCGCGCCAGTAACGCCAGGTTGGACGGAACCTCGGTTTTTCCAGCAAAGAAATTTTCAAAGTTCACAGAACGCTCCCTGTTTCGAGGCGCGCACGCCATGCAGAATAAATATCGATATGGCTCTCGTGCTGGAGGCTGTAATCCTTCATCAAGCATTGCTGGGTCGCCAGGGCCAGCTCAGTGCTCAAGGCTGTCGCTCGCTCGTGGAGCAGCTGGTCCAGTTGATTGCTGAGTTGCCCGTAATCGGTCGCCGTTTGAATGATCTGCTGAACCTGCTGCCGGCAACCGAGCACATCGACCACCAATTGTGCGGCGTAGGCAAATGCCTCGGGCTTGCACAGCGCCGACGGCTTCTCTTCTTTGTGGGCATTGAGCGCCTCGAACAGCGCAATTTTGCTGCGAGCCAGCAACGGCAATTCACACAAGCCATTTTCCAGCAACGCTAAATCCAAGGCGACTGGCGTGCGGATACGGTTGCTCAGCAGCAGGTTGAGTACCTGCAGGTTGAAATCCTGGCTACGCACGGCGCGCTTGTCATTGGCGGTATACACATAAGGGGTTTCATACCCGGCGAATTTCTTCACCTGACACAGCACCGGCTCCAGCCAGTCATTTTGATAAACGATGGCGACGCCTTTGGGTAACTTGGCGATTTCTTCAAGCTGGTCATCACGCAACGCCACCGACTTGCCGATTAAACGACGGTCCATTTCATCCGGCAGGCGCATGATTATTTTGGTGTTGGTGTTGCGAATCGCGGCGATATCCACCGCATGGGGCGACTGGTCGGCAATGATGAAACCTTCACCATAGGTGCGCATTTCGGCGATGGCATTGGTCAGCATCTCCACTGACTTGCCGACCACATTTGCCCCTTCAGCACCGCCTTCGGACGGGCTGCGCTTGAGGATGTTGTGCGCTTCCTCAAGGACTGTGACGTGGCGCAGCGGCTGGTTCATGCCACCACAGGCCATTCGGTGCTCACTCAGGCGCATCACCAGGATCCCCATGATCAGGGCCTTGGTCTCGGACGAGCCGACGCGGCTCAGGTCCACGATTGCGCTCTGATCAAACAGCACTGCGCTGTCGATTTCGTTAGCGGTAAAAATCTGCCCATTCAAGCCATTGGTCAGGGATTTGATCCGCGTGGACAGCGAACCGATGTAGTTACCTTTGAGCTCCTGGGAGTACGCGGAGGCCTCGATCACGCTTTGCAGGGTACTGAGCAGGTCACTGAACGTCGGAAACAATGCATCGCTGTAACGGTTGGTCGACGCGTCCAAGTCCCAACCACATTGCTGATACGCCTGCAGGATTGCCTCTTTGAGTACGGCAGGCATTGCGGCATACATCGGCCAGCAGACGTTGAAGATTTCCACGAGCCGATCAACGTGCTCCAGCACATGAATGGCCAACGGGAAGCGGAACGGGTTGATGCGCAACAATTCAAAGTGGGCCGGATGCGTGCCGAATACATTGACGTCATCGCGATGACCAAAGACGTGTTTGTACTCGCCCTTGGCCGGCTCAATCACCAGGAATGGCACGCCGGCGGCGCTAATTTGGCTGAGCATTTCATACAGCGTGTTGCTTTTACCGGCACCGGTCGAACCACTGACAAACACATGGCTGGCCAATTGATCGAGGCTCAACTCGATCTTTTGCGGCAGGTTTTCCCACAAGTGGCGGATGTTGCCCAAGGTCAGTGTCTTGCCCTTGCCTGGCTCACTGCTGTGACCATCCAGGCGCTGCACCTTGCGGCCGAACGCCTGGGTTTCCAGCACGGCCACCGTGGAGGTGGAGCGTCGGGGCAGGCTCAATTGGATCGCCATCTCCTTACCAGACACCAGCGTGGCGGGCGTGAGGTAACTGATCGGGATCTTTTTCGAAAACCCCGGCTTCAATTGCGGATGGCTGAACGCGCTGAGCCAGTCCAGCACAGCGGACTTGTTGGCAGATTTCCAGGTGGTCAGGGCGAAGTCTTCATGGCTGGACTTGCTGCCGCGTACCAGCCCAAGAAAGATACTCGCCAACGATTCGGACGACGCAGTGCTGTCACCGATGAAATACGCCGCCGAGTTCCAGCCGCCGTATGTCTTGGCTTCGTCGATACGCTCGAGGTGGTGATCGATTTTGCTGAGCAACTGCTCGATGGTCTTGTCCACGGTCTCAATCGAAATCTGCCGATTAGAGCCCAGGGTTTTGTTCAACGAATGAGTGTCGGTGGTGCTGGTGGTGTGTGTGGTCGAGGTGGTCTTCGACGCGGCCTCACTGAAGGACGTGCCGTGGCTTTCATTGCGACCTGTGGACGTCGACTGACTGGTGCCGGTGGTGCGTTGTTCGTTGAGCAGCGCTGCAGCGGCCGAGCCGATCTGACTACCGAGCATCGCGCCGAATGGCCCCAATGTCGCACCACCCACCATACCGAGCACATTGGCACCGATAGCGACCGTTTTCGAGGTCAGGGTCTGCGCACTAAACGATTCGCTGGTACCGGTGGTGTCAGTGGTAGATGTACCCAGCGTTGTCGAAGTACCCTTGGTCTCGGTCAGCCCAAGGCTGTGCCCAAGGGAGTCACTTAAGCCCTGGCTGATGCTCAGCCCAACGGAATCGCTGTCCTGCTCGCCGAACGATAATTGTTGCTTGAGCAAGGGCGAAAGGTGTGTGGCCACTTGCTCATAACCGGCACGAATTAGGTCAAGGTTTTGTGACGAAACCGGCTCAGCAAGGATTATCGCATGATACACACGGCGCTCAGCCGCATCGATAAAGCGCTCGAGCCCTTGCATGAAGTGCTCGCGGTTCTCCGTCGACAACGCAGGAACACCTGTGACCGCCGTGATACTCGCCGAAGGGTTAGCCTTTTCGGCCTGGACCGCCCCCAGCAAGACGTCAGCCTCTTGTTGCTGCAGCGGCACTAATGAGCTGCCCGAGAAGTGTCCCTTGAAAGTCTCCCGCAGCAACTCGCCGGAACTGTGCCCGAGAGTTTTGCCGGGCTCCCCCCGGGTACCGATATATAGGTCGGTTTCAATACCGTTAGAACGCAATATCAAGAAAACCGAGTAACCCGCAGCACCCAGTGCGGTGTAAGCGGCCGTCGTGCTTTCAAGCACGGATTGTTTGTTGTCTTGGACGATGCGCTCGACGCGGAAAATCCGCCCATCACTGGCCGCATTGAACCGCAGCCCCTTCTCCGCGAAGGCATGGACCGGATAACGTTCCAGTTCCGACAGGTAACTGCGATTGATCAGTGCGCGCCCTGCCTCAAGGGTCAGGCCAGCGTTTTCACGTATGTCCTGCAGTGCGGTTCGGGTCAGTATAGAAGTTGTCATACGCTCACCGAACCAATGCCACAAGGAACACGACCACCGCGGCAATCGCACCGCCAATTAGCAGTGCGGTCCTGAAGGCGGGGTTGCGATCCGGTGCGGTGTCGGGAATAGCCTGGCGGGAGCTGCGAGGTGATGCTTGAGCCACCGCAGGAGCGGAATATGCACCGGTAGTTTGTTTTGGCGCTGCCGCCTTAGTCGAAGCAAAGCCCTCGACAGCACTATTGCGCAACAGATCGCGAACTTCGATCAAATGCACAAAGCGCTGTTCTGAAAAGTTAGTTTTCAGGTATGTAACCTGGAGGTCGTAGTAATCCTCGGTCCATTGTTTCTCATCTGCAACAGGTTCGCGCGCAAAAGCCCCCTCTGCGTAGGTCTCGAAAATTCCGGGGACTTTGCCTTTGATCCACACAAGTGCAGCATGCAAATCGGCGCCATCCAGACGACGATCATTGAGTTCCAGATGCAACGCCGTTCGGATCGTCAGCAAGTCGCCTTCGTCGACAAACTGCTTGAGGTTGCTGGAAGGCTGGTAGTCAAGGGAAGCATTGTTCATCGGTGTTTTTCTCGCTGGTGAAACGGAATCTGTGGGTGTGAACCCCTTTTCGTTTCTTTGACGAAACACATCGCGAACCTGGATTAAATGTTCCAGCCGCTCCGCGGAGAAATTGCGGGCGGCGAAAAACTTTTGCCGGCTGAAATAGTCCGGGTTCCAACTCACCGGATCCACATCGATAGCGCGAGTGATGCGATCCACCTCGTGAGCGTCCATCACTCCCGGGCGCTGTCGCGCTGCATCCACCATCTGTTGCAACAGTTCAGTGCCGACCTGTGTGTCATCGAGCGCCGCCAAGAACTGCTCACGGACTTTTCCAATCATTGCGGTGTTAGTCGTCATAGAAGCTCCGAGGTCAAACCGCTAGGGTTTCGTCGAGTTTTTCTTTGAATTGGTTGATCCACGCTTGCAACTCACGAGCCTCTTCAAGGGCTTGTTTACGAACGTCGCGATCGGTCATTTTTTCTTTGAGCGAGTCGATCAATTCATTGAACTTGGTTTCGAACTCACGCCCCATGAAGGCCATGAACTGATCAATCAGGACGGTCTTGCCATTGTCGATTTCTGTGCGAGCGGCCACGACCAGTCGAGCAAACTCAGTATTTATACGGGTGCTGCGGGGATTCCAGAGCTTGGCCAGGTCAACCGACTTCTCTTCGCCATATTTGTAAACCGTACGGGTAGAGCCCCATGAAAAAGGGTTGTACCAACTGCTGTCGCTGACTTCGTAACGGTCAATCACAACCCGCTTGGTTTGCACCTCATCACTCTTGATGGTGAGATTGAAGGAGATATCACCCGCGGCTTTTTGAAGGCTGTCCAAAATCGGCAACTTCAAATGCTGGCAGTCCTTGAACAGATCCACGATATAACGCTGATACTCCGCCTGGAGATCATCACGGATGACTTGTTGGCTCGTGATAAATACGGCCTCGTAGGCATTGATGAGTTTCCGGTACTGGAACTGGAGTTCCTCTTCAACCTCCTTGACCCGCATTTCAGCGATCCGCGGCTCAACCTCCCCGATAAACCGCTCACTGACCGACCGGAGATACTTACCCGAAGCATTTTCCAAGGTCGCGAGTTCATCTTCGGTGGCCCGTGGCAACACCTTGCCTTCACGCGCTATTTTGTCCTTGTAGGCCTGCGTATCGAACCCCTGCTCCTGCCGAAGCTCCAGCGCCAGGATCTCTTCATTGATATGCGCCAGCGTCTTTTCGTCCTGATCCAGTTGCTCGATCAGTTGGGTTTCGTTAAGTCCGACTGCAATGGCCTTGATCATCGCGTCATAGGCGCGCTTGACCCGATGTGGAAAATTGTACTTGTCGATGTACTCGTCAATCATCGCCTCCACCGCCGGCAATCCGCTGCTCAGCACGATCTCGGGAAGTTTCTTTTCTTGCAGGCTACGTTTGACCCGCTCGGTAATCGGCATGTATTGCAGCAGGTTCATGCTCGGCTCTTCGCCAAACATGTCCATCATGGAGTTCAACTCACCGCGTTCCTTGCGTGAGTGCAAGTGCTGAGGCTTGCGCAGCAGCCGCGTCAGGTTGGCCGATACCGGGTAGATCAGCGGATTGAAAATACCGTTTTCAACCAGGTAGTTTTTGACGCGGGCCAGCACGGATGGCAGGTCCTCGCCTTTCTCAGGATCGAACACATCCATCTTGTTGATGACAAAAATGAACCGATCCTTGCTCTGCTTTCCGCCCTTGCGCATGGTTTCGGCGACCAGCCCCAATAGGTTTTTGTCGTCGTTGGTGCCCAATTGGCTGGCATTGAGCACATACAGAATCAGCGGGTTGCGCTGAGAGTCCTGAATGAAACTCATCGTTTTGAGCTGATGCTTTGCATCCTGGCTGTTGTTCGGGCCCGGCGTGTCGGTCAATACCAGGCGTACGCTGTCACGGTCTTGAATCGCGTGAATTTTGCCTTCGATATCGATGCGCATCGTATCGGGCAGGTTGTTCCATGCCTGGAGCACTTCCAGGCTTACGTTGTCGCTGTTTTCCGCAACGCGGTGATCATTCGTCACGCGCTGGGCTGCGAAGCGTTGACCCATTAATGCGTTGTCGGTGATCCGCGCAATGGTTGCGGTAGTGGCTTCGTTGGCCGCCGGTAACAGGTCCTGGCCAAGCATGGCGTTGATCAGCGTCGACTTGCCCGAGGACATAGTCGCCACCACATACACGTCAAAATCCTTATTGAACGCTTCTTCAAAGGACTGGCTGACATCGGCATTCTCGCGAATGAAATGCTCAAATTCAGGATGGAGCTTGGCCTCCTCCATCAGCTCACGAATACGGGTCAGGCGCTCTTCGGCCGGGTCCGCTTCGATAAACTGCAGGGTGACCTGCATGCCTTTGCCCATCGCCACTTTTGCGGCGTCAACCACGTCCAGATAATCCGACTCGACGCCTCTGAAAGTGACCTCAAAGTTATTGTCACCATTGAACAACTGGCTCAACTCATCAAACAGCTTCTCAATCCACACTTGCAGCCGCGATTCTTTATAGCTCGACAGCTTGCAGCCTTCGGCCGGCGGTTGGCCACTGATCAGGAACTGAGTCTCGACGATGAAAGGGTTATGGATAATTTCAATAGTATTCATGGTTGCTCATCTAATCGGCGCTGATGATGGATAAGGGCTTCAACGGTTTTAAGCCCACTGATGGTGACCAGTTGCTGCAATCGGTTTTTATCGTAGGCTCGGGTATCGGATTCCTTGGCCTGCAGTTTGCGTTCGAGGTTATAGAGCGCCTTGCCGACGCGACGCTTGATCAGGTCTGGTGCGACTGTGGCATTGAGCAATGCGCACTTGTTGACATCCAGGTCATCGAGCACTTGGCGCAACTTAGAGCGCTGCGCGCGCGTGAGTGTTTCGGCACTCAGGGCCTTGCGCGCGTACAGCGCTGCACTGGCCATTGTCGGAATGATGATCGGCTGTTCAAAACCGATATCGCGCAAATAACGCTGAGCGTTGTGCACATAGCCCTCAATGCTTTCGCCCTTCTCCGGATCGAGCAAATCCACTTTGTTGAGGATGAAATAGATAGGCTGGGCAGGCTTGGCGGCGAGTTCTTCGCGCAACTGTTCGAGTAGCAACCGATCGTCACGAGTCCCCAGTTGACTAGCGTTGAGCACGTAGCAAAGCGCCTTAAACGACACGTTGCGGATTGCCTCCAGCGTCAACCGGGCATGGTTTTCATCCTGGCTGTTATTTGGCCCTGGCGTGTCGTGAAGCACCAAACCGGGTGCCGGGCGCGGCACCACGTTGAAGGTTCCCGCCAGGCTGATGCGCTTGACCTCGACATTGGCGTTCCAGTCCTGCAGCAGCGCTACTGACGGCGAAGGCTGGGAGGCCAATTCGGTGTCGTTGTAGCAATAGCAGGCACCACTGAATCGCCGCGCGCCCTGACGATGCTCTATACGGGTCACACAGGCAGTGGTGGCCTCATTGGCGGTATGCAGCAGTTCCTGGCCAATCAATGCGTTGATAAACGACGTTTTGCCTGCGCTCATTGTGGCCAACACCAATACATCGAAGGTGGCGTTGCCAGCAGACACCGAGCTTCCGACTTTTCGGGATTTGAGGGGCGTAACGGTGGAGCGCGTCATCAGTTTCTGTCCCTATCGCCCGGCGCCTTGAGCACCTGACAAGCGTTAATCCATTGGCAATCAAACGGCCGCAGTCTTCCATGGCCATGCGACAGTTCATGTCGCGTGGTCAACTGATGTGTAGAGGTTTTGCATACCGTGCAACCTGGCCCCTATCTCATCGACCCACACCTGTGGCCCATGCACGCGGATGTTGTCGTTCAGGCCAAAGATCCACCACAGCGTTTCACGATCCAGCGGCACCTGGGCGCGTAAACGCTTCCAGGTATGCGAGGGGATATCGCTCAAGGTCTGCTCATGACTCAGCGGAGTCTCTCCAAGCAGGAAAGCAATCTGCGGATGAACATCCGCGATCAGCTCTACCTCTATGCCGGTTTGACGATGGCTGAATATGCCGGTCGCGATGTAATCGTCCACATCAAAGGCCGCATGCAAAACGGACGGCTCATCGAGTACACGAACATGCTGAATACGGTGCAGGGCAAACTGGCGCAAGTCGCCGTAGCCATCTACGGAAGCCAGCAAGTAGCTGATGGCATGCCGCGATACCAGGCCTGCCGGATGAAGGCGAAACTGTTTGAGTTCGCCCTTGCTCCGACTCTGATAAGTCACTTGCAGTTGCCGGCGCTCCAGCAAAACGGTAGACACTTGCCCCCAGACGTCGGGATCGATCGCAGCAGGCAGCAAGGTTTTCCCATTGGGAATCGCCCGAACTCGTCGCGCCCAATCGGCCAATCCGTTGTGGCCCAGATCACCCAGGAAGTTACGTGCGCGTCGAAATTGTGGACCGAGCTGGTCCAGAACAGTCTGCGGCAACAAAGTAGTCAGATGGCTCTCCGACAGATACAAGGCCAGTGCGGTGGAGGCATCCATATCCTCCAATCTGAGCGGCGCATCCCGCGTGAAGCTCCAACGAAACGGGATCTCGCTCTCGTCGCATTGCAACGAAAAAGGCGTCGACAACCGGTTCAAATCACGCTGAACCGAGCGAAGTGTTACGGAAAACCCTCTATCGCGAAGCTTTTCAAGCAGGGTCGGAGCTGCAATTCGCTGCGGTTCTGTGGGGATCAGGCGCAGTAATGCGAATAGCCTGAGCAGCGTATCCTTCGCTTGGGACATGATGACTACCTTGTTCTGCGGGTCAACTGATAGCCAGGAGGCTGCCGTCAATTTGGCGTCGATGCTACTGATTAAAGTAGCGTTTTGCCATCAATTGTAATCGACATAAGACATAAGCCTTTCGGCAGTGGTGTGCGGAACTTGAGGTTCTACCCTTAACTCAGGAGGGAGAAAACTGGCGCGCGTTCCTTTCGCGCTTCAGTTCGCTGTACTCGCGATACAGTTCATAGCTTTTCTTTAGCACCACACAAAGTCCTATGACGGCAAACAGGTTTTTCATAATCGTAACCTCCTAGGTCTTTTTGACCATTTACCGGGGCAGAGCGACAAAAGGTGTCGCGACTTTAAACGTCAATCGTTGAGGCTTAGAAATTGTTCCAGGCGGGTTCTGAGGATTTCATGTCGATTGGCCTCCAGCCCCTCCAACGAAGGGGTATGACACTCAGGACAAAGGATGAACGCAGCTGGGCCGAGCGATGCCAAATCGTTGTGAGGCAGAACCGTTTTTCTCCAAGAACAGTGAGCACAGACAAGGGTGAACGGGCGCGGGGAAATTGTCATAGCGATGTCCTACGGCTGTCGAATGGCGCTAGCTTGACTGGTAGGTACGACAATGTGTGTCGCCTCGCTTAGCAGACACAACTCATCATAATTGCGGTCCAATACAGGCGGCTGGATGCGTTCGCTGCCATAGCGACCAAAACACGCGCCCAAAGGCGTATTGATTCGATTCAAAAAAATCTCAACTCTACATAACAGCAATGACACCACTACCAGGAGGGTTCATCCCATGTCATTGCAGTGTCCTCGCTGTCACTCCCCAAAAGTTGCTTCTTTCCATCACGCTATGAAAGTCGGCGCGGCCATCGGCACAGTAGGTGGTGCCGCGCGTGGCGTCAGCGCAGCTCTAGCAGGTGGTCAGGCTGGTGCGCTAATCGGCGCTATTGCCGGGCCCGTCGGCATAACTCTCGGCTCAGTGTCAGGTGCCATCCTCGGCGGACTGGCCGGCGGTGTCGGCGGCTGCGCTCTCGGCGCCCAACTGGGTGAGTCGCTTGATCGCCACGTCCTAGCCCACAACCTCTGCTTGCTCTGCGGTCACCGCTTTAACCTTCCGGCCTGATCTGGCAGGACCACACCTTTTCTATCCATATCGTCCGGACGGTGCTGCGCTGGGCGCGGCGCTTTATGCCGGCCTGCACCCAAAGGAATCTCAACCATGGCCCATCTCGTCGAAACTATGGCCTACGCTGGCGCTGCACCGTGGCATGGCCTAGGTAATCAACTCACCCAGAAACAACCCATCGAAGTCTGGCAACGCGAAGCCGGCATGGACTGGGCGATCCAGGAAAGCCCCGTACTTTTCAAATCAGAGACCGTCGGCCACCTGGGCGCGATCCATTCCTTCTCCGAGCAGAAGGTACTCTTCCGTTCGGACACCAAGGCACCGCTGTCGGTGGTCTCCCAGCGCTATCACACCGTGCAGCCTCGGGAAGTGTTGGAGTTTTATCGTGACCTTACCGAGGTTTCCGGCTATGAGCTGGAAACCGCCGGCGTGCTCAAGGGTGGTCGAAAATTCTGGGCGCTGGCGCGTACCGGGCAAGGCGCAGCGCTCAAGGGTAACGATCAGGTCAACGGCTACTTGCTACTGGCTACATCCTGCGACGGCACCCTGGCCACCACAGCAACACCAACCACCGTGCGAGTGGTGTGCAACAACACCCTGACCATCGCCCTGGACGGCACCAGCCGCGCGATCAAGGTGCCGCACAACACCCGCTTCGATCCGAAAGCAGTGAAGAAGCAGCTCGGCATCGCCGTCTCGCAGTGGGATGAGTTTATGTACCGCATGCGGGCCTTGTCTGAGCGTAAGGTGCAGTGGCATGAGGCGTTGGGGTTCTTCATGTCCGTGTTGTGTGAGACGAGTCCAACCGGCGCACTGCCGGAGGTACTGCCCAACGAACGCGCTCTGCGCAAGGTTCAGGAACTGTACGAGGGTCGTGGTCGGGGCAGTCAGCTCGACTCGGCACGTGGCACTGCATGGGGCCTGCTCAATGCAGTGACCGAGTTTGTCGATCACGAGCGCCGCGCCCGCAGCAACGAATACCGCATGGACTCGGCCTGGTTCGGCCAAGGTGCGCAGATCAAGCAACGCGCCCTGGACACCGCTCTGCAACTGGTGGCCTAACCGCTTACCTCCTCCACTCCATAACGCCCGATCAGCCTGGTTGCTGATCGGGCGTTTCTATTTCCACAAGGTGAACGCTATGAAAGCTACTTCGTTGAGCCGCGCCAGCAAGCCGCGCCCGGCGCTGCGTTTAATCAGTACCAAGGAACTGCCTCGTGAAGATTGGCTGATGGTGCGTAAACAGGGCATCGGCAGCTCGGATGCTGGCGCTGCAGTAGGCCTAAATCCCTACAAGTCGCAGCTAGAGCTGTGGCTGGAGAAAACAGGTCGCGACACCACCTTGCCTAAGGCCGATCCGCACGATGAGGAAAGCCCGATGTACTGGGGCAATGTGCTGGAGCCGATCGTGGCTTGGCATTACAGCAAGCGCACCAGCAAACGCGTACGGCGCATCAACGCCGTACTGCAGCATCCAAACCCTGAGTTGTCCTGGATGCTGGCCAACATCGACCGAGAGGTAATCGGTGCTGACGATGTGCAGATCCTCGAATGCAAGACAGCCGGCATAAACGGCGCACGCCTCTGGAAAGAAGGCGTGCCCGAGTATGTGCAACTGCAGGTAATGCACCAGCTTGCAGTCACCGGCAAGCAAGCTGCGGATGTCGCTGTATTGCTGGGCGGCCAGACCCTAGAGATCCACCGCATCGAACGGGACGAGCAGATGATTGCCCGCCTGATCGAGCTGGAGCGTAAGTTCTGGCACTACGTCGAGACAGACACACCACCGCCTGCTGATGGTTCAGCCTCGGCTGAAATGGCACTGCGTGCGCTCTATCCGAAGGACAACGGCCAGACCGCTGATTTCAGTGGCCGCGCTGGTTTGGCAGCGGCCTA
This sequence comes from Pseudomonas sp. NPDC079367, assembly GCF_044542195.1. NCBI lineage: Bacteria > Pseudomonadati > Pseudomonadota > Gammaproteobacteria > Pseudomonadales > Pseudomonadaceae > Pseudomonas > Pseudomonas sp. NPDC079367. Next base: position 43,247 of record NZ_JBITTW010000015.1, on the reverse strand, counting down.
CCTAGAGCTCAAAGCTGTGCGCCAGTCCATCAGCGAGAAGGAAACGCGCGAAGCCCAGCTAAAGCAGTTGCTGCAACAGGCCATGGGAGATGCCACCCGCGCGGAGTTCAGCCACGGCTTTATCAGCTGGAAGAAATCCAAAGACAGCAACGTGCTCGATGTTGAACGCATGCTGAAGGACAAACCCTACCTGCAGGTTCGCTACACCAAGCTCAAGGAAGGCAGCAGGCGCTTTCTGGTCGGCTAATCCAATCACGCCTAACCATTCCCTCCCTTTGGCCATCCCATACAGTTAACGCTGCGTGGCTGGCCTTTTCTCTTTTGTAGGAGAACCACCATGCTCAAAGGTCTGGCTATCACCCCGCCGGTACTCGGGCGAATTTCCATAGGCAAGGTCATCGAGAAGAACGGCAAACGCCTGCCGGAGAAAGATGACCAGTTCACCATCACTTCACAGGTGCAAGGCAAGGAAGGCTGGCTGCTGCACCCGTTCAACGATGAGCTGCGCAAAAGCCAGGAGTACAAGCTACGCAGCATCCCGGTACGTCTGCTGTTCAACGAACCTGAACTGAATTTTCGCGCCGACTACACGCTGTTCGACCGGCAATCTGGGCGGCCGCTGTGCGTGGGCAATGGCGAGACATGCAAGCGTGTCACCCGAGACGGCATGCAATCGTTGCCCTGCCCATCGCCTGATGCCTGCCCGCTGGCCAAAGGCGGTGCCTGCAAACCCTACGGCCGGCTGAATGTACTGATCGGCGATGACGATCCGCTCGGAAGCTTTGTGTTCCGCACCACCGGCTTTAACAGCATCCGCACCTTGGCCGCACGCCTGCATTACTTCCAGGCTATGTCGGGTAACCGACTAGCCTGCCTGCCGCTGGAGCTGCGTCTGCGCGGGAAGTCAACTCGGCAGAGCCATGGCACGCCAATCTTCTACGTCGATCTCACCGTACGCACCGGCATGGATATGGCCGAGGCGCTGCTGACTGCCAACGAACTGGACGCACAACGGCAGACTGCTGGCTTCGATCAGATTGCGCTGGATGAGGCAGCACGACGTTGCTTTGGTAACGGTGCGTTCGAGGACAACGAGGAAGACAGTAGCGCCGTGATTGAAGAGTTCTTTTCAGTTGAAGCCAATGCCGATCAACACCCGTCCAAACCTCCACCGCAGCATTCAAGCAAACCAGACCTAGCTGAAAAGCTTGCAACCCAATGCCAGGCGCAATCCGTTACTACCTAAACCGGCCCAAGGAGCAATAGATGAAACTGCAGAAGCTAAAAGCAGGAGAAGCCACCGGCACCTACCTGGTAGATGTCAGGACACTCGACCACATCGTGATCGGGAACGAGGATTGCGTGTCGATGGCCGTGCGGGGGCACTTATGAAACCTTTGCTGTTAGCGGTACTCAAGCTTCTCGCAGCTGTGTTCGCCTTTGTCGGAGTCCTGGCTGGTTGCCTAGCGGTGATGCTTATGCTGCTACGCGTGCCTGTTGTGCTAGTGGCGATATTGCTTGCGTCCTATATTTTCATCATCTTGCAGCACCTCAAACAGAAACGAAGTCGTTGAGCTATCAGTCAATGAGCGGGCAGCCTCAAGGCTGCTCACTCATTAAACGCGTTCTTTTTTGGTCATCCAAGCACACAATCTCAAAACTCCAGGCCTGACTTCAGATCATGAGACGACATGCCCTTGCCTTAGCAACCCCTCCAAAGGGAAGGCGACGCGTTCAGCCGATCCGGCACCTCACCGAGAGCTCAGGATCGGTTGCGGATGAACGCCAAATAACTGTATACATATACAGCTTAAACTCGTAGAGTCTCAAACTGGAGTAATCCACCAGTTCGCGGTAAGCTTGAAATCATGAAGAATACAAACACCAAACCTAACCGAATTGCATCCGTGCACCTCTCCGGACATGAAACGTTTCCTCTTCGCCAAATGTGGCTTAAGAAAGCGTTCGATCAAGCGAGCAATGACGGACTGATTACCAAATCAACCTTCACCGATGAGTCTGCAATCGCAGCCTTCGGTGTTGGTAAAAACATGGTTTCATCGATTCGGCATTGGGCATTGTCATGCGGGATCATGGCCGAAGAAGGCGATGCGTTCCGCGTAAAAAGCCTGGCAATGGAGATACTGCGAAATGGAGGTCTCGACCCCTATGCGGAGAACCCGTCTACAGCATGGCTCGTACATTGGCGCCTCGCCGGGCGGCACCACCGCTCGACCACATGGTATTGGCTCTTCAATCATGTGACAGCTCCAACCTTTACACGCCAAGAACTCGAAGAGCCTTTGGCCCTGTATGCCCGAAGCCTAGATCCCAAGCACCGCCTTTCTACAGCAACTATTTCGCGTGACTTGGAGACCTGTCTACGTAGCTACGCGCCACGGGCAGCAACCGGTTCTCCAGAGGATTTTGCCGAGCCTTTACTCGGGGAGTTGGGGCTGCTGCAAGAAGTACACAAGGGGCAATATGCATTCCGACGCGGCCCCAAGGCTGCACTTCATGATGGTGTCTTCACTTATGCCCTCATGGATTTTTGGCGCAGAACTGCAGACAGCCAAAGTTCGCTAGCTTTCGAGACCATCGCATATGCAGAAGGCTCTCCAGGTCGAGTCTTTAAGCTCGACGAAGAGTCGATAGCCCAGCGCTTGATCTCTTTGGCCGATCTGACCGGAGGCAAGTTAGCGTGGTCCGACTCCGCTGGCCTTCGCCAAGTCCACAAAAAAAACCTCTCTGATGACGATCGACAAGACATGGTTAGGCGCGCATATGACTGAGGTAAGAGAGGCAGTGCTCGCCGACATCGTCCAGATTTCTCATCAGTACCAACGATCAATCCGTATTGATGCGGACATTGGCCGATCCGACGCACTCGACGGGTATATCTTCCATTCGACCGCAGCGACTGTGGTAGAGGGCATGAGTAGGCAGCTTGCCGCAACCAATCAGCGCAGCTTCACTTGGACAGGCCCCTTCGGCGGCGGAAAATCATCTCTGGCCGTAGCTTTGGCGAGCGCCCTCCATACTGATAAGAGCCTTCGCGCAAAAGCCCGATCTACACTAAATTTGGACTCGAAGCCAAACTTTGACAGTGCTTTTCCAGTTCAAGACGGGTGGCTCGTAATCCCAGTGGTTGGCCGGCGCGGTAGTGTCGTCAAGGAACTGGACTTAGCCCTTCGCAAGGCTCAGGACAAGGGTTTTGAACGTCGCAACAAACCCAATGCACAGGACGTCATCAATGAACTGATCGCCGAAGCCAAAGACCGCCCGAACGATGGTGTCTTGGTGTTCATTGATGAGATGGGCAAGTTCCTTGAAGCTTCGGCCTTAGGCGTGGGCGACGATGTCTACTTCTTCCAAGAGCTCGCAGAAGCATCTGCCCGCGCTGAAGGCAGACTGGTTGTGATTGGAGTGCTGCATCAATCTTTCGCACAGTACGCCAACCGTCTTGGTATCGACACTCGTGACGACTGGGGCAAGGTTCAAGGCCGTTACCTTGACCTCCCTTTCGTGGCGGCAAGCGACGAGGTTGTCGAGCTTATCGGCCGTGCAATTGATGCAAAGCGGCGACCCGAGTGGATACGGGGGGCCTCTGACTCTATTGCCGATGCCGTCAGGTCACGTCGCCCAGCCGTCGGCAATGATTTCGCTGTTGCTTTAGAACGCTGCTGGCCGCTGCATCCAACCATGGCTGCATTGTTGGGTCCAATATCGAAGCGGCAGTTCGGTCAAAATGAGCGGAGCACTTTTGGCTTCCTATCTTCAGTCGAGCCTTATGGGTTTCGCGCCTACCTACAATCGACTCCGCTGAACCAATCGAATTGGTATCGCCCTAGCGACTATTGGGAATATCTGCGTGCGAACCTAGAGCCTGCCATCCTAGCTTCTGCAGATGGGCACCGCTGGTCCCAAGCTGTCGAAGCTGTGGAGCGTGCTGAGGCCAAATCTGGTGACTTGCTGCAGGTGTCTCTGATTAAAAACATCGCCGTCATCGACCTCTTCCGCACTGGTTCAGGGCTTGCCGCCGACTTACCAGTCTTGTCGACCCTTTTCCACAGCGTGCCACAGGATGAGATCGAGGCCGCACTGAAGAAACTGGCCTCGCTCAAAGTGGCTCTGTTCAAGAGCTATACCGGAGCTTGGTCAGTTTTTGAAGGTAGCGACTTCGATATCGATGCAGCTATTGCCCAAGCTGTAGCGTCATCTCCTGGCATTGACTACGCCAAATTATCCCAGCTTATGGGAATGCACCCAGTGGTCGCCAAGCGGCACTACCACGAAACGGGCTCAATGCGCTGGATGGAAATTTCTCTGCGAAGCATCGAGCAAGCGGAAAAGATCGCAAGTACTTACAAACCCCAGCGGGGAGAGTTCGGCCAGTTCATCCTTGCGCTTCCCGGCCGAGACATGCCTCTTCGTGAGGCTCGAAAGCGAGCTCAGTCCTGTGCTTACGAAGAACCTTGGCCGGTGTTAGTAGGCATCCCGGATAATCATGCCCGGATCGCGGAACTGTCGACCGAATTGGTTGCATTAGAGCAGGTAAAGGAACGCCACGAGCTCGGAGGAGACCCTGTCGCCCGCCGCGAAGTATTCGCCCGCTTGGCCGCTACTCGCTCCGACCTTGAGGACCAACTTCAAGCTGCTGCCTCACTCTGCAAATGGCATGATGGTAGCGACCAGGTTATTGAGCCTGGTGCAAAGCTATCACCTATTGCTTCAGACCTCGCCGACGATCTCTATGAGCATTGTCCTCGAGTGTGGAGCGAGCTAGTTAATCGCGATAGTGTGTCGAGCAATAGCGTTAAAGCCCGCCGTGATCTGTTACACGCAATGATCAACGCCGAAGGCCAAGAGCGGTTAGGTATTGAAGGCTTCCCTGCCGAGCGCGGCCTTTTCGAAACACTGCTCGTGGCATCACATCTATACCGTAAAGAGGGAGAGGCTTGGCGCGTCTGCGAGCCATGCGAAGCCTCACCCAAAGGCTTTTCCGAGTTATGGGCGTTCACTCAGCAACTCTTTGCCGATACCAGCGCCCGCGTAAGCGTGAGCACCATTTATGACCATTGGAGCATGCCGCCGTACGGCATGAAGCGGGGCATACTGCCAGTTTTTCTGACAGCATTCTTGTTGGTGCATAAAGCCAACATCGCCGTATACAAGGAAGGCATGTTCATCTCTCGACTCAGCGATGCTGACATCGACGAGTGCCTCCAAGATCCGACCCGCTTTACGCTCCGCTGGATCGCGATTGATGAGGATAAGAGCCGAATTCTAGATGGCATCTCTCATCTCCTCGAGGAAGTGGGGGAAATAGGAGGAGTTGCTGATCCTCTAGAGGCGGCGCGTGGCCTTGTGGCGTTGATTTTTAATTTGCCAGAGTGGTCTCGGCGCACACAGCGGCTGGGTGAAACTGCCAAAGCAATTCGTGACATGCTGCTAAAGGCCAGCGACCCGCACAAAGTGCTGTTCGTCGATTTACCAACGCTGCTGGAGGTAGCCGATGGCAAAGCCTACGTGAATGCTCTGCGCGCGCCCCTGAAAGAAATCGCAACAGCTTACGCAATGATGCTCTCCGAAGTAGAAGCCAAGATGCTTGAAGCACTTGATGCACCTCTCGACAACTTGGAATCACTCCGTGAAAGGGCGCGGGCTGTCGCAGGCGTTTCAGGCAACTTCAGGCTCGATGCATTCTCGACAAGACTGGGGTCTTACGATGGCAGCCGCTCCGTCTTGGAAGGTATTCTGAGCCTAGCCGCCGATAAACCACCACGCGACTGGGTGGACCGCCATATCGATGCTGCGGTGCTCGAACTTGTCCAATTCGCAAGACGTTTCCGCGAGGCTGAGGCCTTCGTCGCTGTCAAAGATCGTCCAGCACAAAGTGAAGCAATCGCAGTTGTCATTGGCGTAGGAGCGGAAACAACAACGATTTCTAGATCCTTTTCGATCTCAGAGCGTCATCGTGAAACAGTAGAACAAAAGGCCAATGAAATAGCCAAAATGCTGGAGGATCAAGGCCTTGATACTGACATTTTACTTGCCATCTTAGCCAAAGTCGGAATGAACCTGGTTATCGAAAAGGAACAGATGCATGACTGAACGACACGTACTGGGTTTATCCGGAGGAAAAGATAGCGCAGCTTTGGCAGTGTGGATGCGTGACCACCATCCCGAGCTGGATATCGACTACTTCTTTACTGATACCGGCGAGGAACTTCCCGAGGTCTACGAGTTCCTGGGACGACTCGAAGGCTATTTAGGAAAGCCCATCGAGCGACTTAATCCCCGTCGGGACTTCCGCTTTTGGCTGCGTGAATACAACCATTTCCTCCCCAGCGCACAGACTCGCTGGTGTACGCGTCAACTCAAACTGGCACCGTTCGAACAGTGGGTAAAACCATGGCTGGCAGCTGGTGATAAAGTTTTCTCCTATGTAGCGATCCGGGCTGATGAGGAGTACCGCGAGGGGTACTCAGCAAAAGCCGAAAACATGCATGTGAAATTCCCCTTCCGTGAGGCGGGCGTCGATAAAGCTAGTGTCGTCGATATTCTCGAGTCCTCTGGATTGGGTTATCCAAAGTACTACGAATGGCGCTCTCGCAGTGGCTGCACATTCTGTTTCTTCCAACAAAAGATCGAATGGGTTCGCCTCAAAGAGCGCCACCCCGAGGACTTCGAAAAGGCCAAGGCATTAGAGAAAGATGCACTGGAGCATGGTTCACCTTTCACTTGGACTAAGGGGGAGTCGCTTTGGGATCTAGAGAAGCCTGCGCGTGTTACTGAGATCAAAGCCGAATATGAGATCCGCCGCGCGCGCCTTCGTAAAAACATCCCTGTGAACCCGCTACGCCCAGTGAAAATATGTCCGGAAGATATCGATGACATTTACGGAGACGACGAAGGAAACAGCTCATGCTTGATCTGTCATAAATAAATTTAGAGCATATCCAGAAAACTCTCGAGGTCAGAGATAGAGATACTCTTTACCCTTTTAGTACCGAGCACCGAACTCTCATCCATCGCGATCAAAATGGATATTTTTTTTACTGATCTCGGCATATCCTGACCTGAGTATTTGACGAACAACTCTAAATCATGCCAACCATGAGGCCACTCATCGACCACATAACCCGCTCGCTCAATTGGGGTGAATAGTAGTTCGTAGCGAACCGCGGACTTTGGACAGATAGCAAATTCGCCAAATGCCTTGGCAACTTCTTTCCTATTCAATGTGCCAGCGCAAGTCTCAGGCATAATTGCGACCGGGCGGTATCTCATTTCTCTGCCCTGTGATGACACTCTCAATAGAAACCACTCGACGACGGCAGTTGAAGCCCCGCCATTAATAACAGAGAGCGGAAGCACTATTTCAAATGCTCTTCTTGAGATTTCTGCAGGGCTAGAAAGCTCGACACTACTCCAGAGCACACTGCAATCTACGGACAAACGTTGCTTGATTGCCTCTGGATAAGCAACAGCAATCCAATGCAACAGCCATCCATCAAATTCTTCCCGAGCCAATCGCTTACCATAAGCCGCACCTTCCAAAAGGCGGGCAGAAATTAAGTATACCAATGACTCCCGAACTGCTACGGGCAGCGGATCGATCGCCTTAAGTAACAAATAGCGATCTAACTTTGTGATGGCCTGATCGGTTAGCGCCAATATATCTATTGGCGAAGGCGGGGGAACATCGACGCCATCAAAAGGAGCCTTCTCAAGGACCGCGGCGGCTATAGGACCTGCCAACATAAGTTGGTAACTCTCAGCCTGCCCCGAAGCTTTAAGCTCTTTGCACCAAGAAACGACATCTGCCAGACCAATCTGATTTTTAGAAGATTTAACCTGCTGAAGGCGACTCCCTCCGCCGGAAAACTCCCAAAATATGTCCGCTTTTTCATTAATCGAATCTGGCTCAATAGTGACAGCCACCCAGGTTCCCTCATTCGCCTGTAATGAATCCAACAAACAAATCAAAGTTTGGATAGAAAAACCTCGTATTGCTTCGCGCCCTCCCACCAATTAATCCTCTAGGTCAAAGAAATCCATGGCTATACGCCCCCAATTCAAGCGTGCGTCTTCCATGGCAAGACGTGACTTTTCACTAGGTGCTTCATCTTCCATTCGCGCCCATGCTGCAACTAAGGAAAGGACTTCTTTAGCATATTGCTTATCAGGGCCATCATCATCTCGGAGAGCCTCGAAAAGCCGACCATGAACGGGGTGTCTAGTATTTAAAGTTACGAGAATGATGCCACCAGTTGCGCCCACATCGAAAATCATCTGCCCCGGAGCATCGGCATGCTTAAACCGGAATTTGATTTTCTTACTTACATAATCTACGGCAATCTCATGAGCCTTATCACCTTCAACTCCATCCTGAATTATTTCAGTAGATAAAGCATTAGTACGTTCATCATCCGACAGCGCCTCTTGCTTGTCACTTCGACCTGTATCCCCAACACGATCTCGACGACGATTTACAGAGTCCGTAGCTGCCTGCTCTGCTTTGTTCTCGGCACGGTCCTTCTTCGTCTGAACGCGGTCTCCTTCGCGCATTTTCGCTACCTGAGCGCGCATAACACCCAGCATTTTTTCGATCTCTCGACTGATACGATACATAGGCAGCCTGGGATCGCTATCTAATTCCAGCATTTCGCGATAACTACGCTCTGACAGCCCCTCAGCCTCCGCATCCTCCTCGAAGCTTAAGCGCATAAATCCAGTTGCTGCTTGCTTATTGTTGGTCACGCCAAAAACATCATCCAAACCAGGATCGAACTCAACCTCAATACCCCACCAACGCTCGCGAGAGTCGTAGGAATGAAGGAAACTATGATTCATCTCTAGTTCACGACCGGATCGCACAACAGAAATCCCCTGATTCTTTAGAGTATGCTGCCCAATAGGCTTAGCTCCCCCATCCCGTCTAGCTTCAGGCTTACAGATTGACGCACGAACTATCACTTCGTGCTCCTCTCCATTATGGCCAACCAGAATCTTCAGCTCTCCAAATTTTTCAAACGCGGGCACCTGGTCAAACGGCAAAGGAGCATTAGTGCCACTCATTAGATACAATGGATCATTAGGCCGAACAAAACTTTCATACAGCGCAGGGTAACCGGACCCGTTCTGCTCATAAGCTGCAAGTCTAATCCGTACAGACTTTTTATTAATAAAATGACGGTATACGCGCCCGGCAATAAACTCGGTATGCCTTAGAAGCGTTGTACTTTGCTTCCATGAGACTCGATCCAGATCACTCCAGACCACCAGAGTTCCGCTTTCTCCAATCTCCCCTACGATCAATGACAGCCACATAGCGGGAATCGTCGAAACACTTGGGGCGGGGACATCGGTCATTACTCCTTTTTTGATTTCCTCTACATCTAAATATGCATGGTGTACTATGCCTTTTTGCCAGCTCCACACATCAACACGCTTACATTGAGAGATTGACGAATTCGGAAGCCCCATACCAAACTTGCCAATCCCTTTTTGATTCTTAGGCTCAAGACGAGATCCATTTCCGAATTGAAGCGCTTTACGTAGCAATGCAGGCTCCATACCTCCGGCATTATCATAAACCGCCACATTGGAAAGCCGTCGACGGCCATTACCGTGGACGGTATCGATGCATATAAGCTCGATCTCTGTCCGCTCACCGGACTCCTGGCCAGACTGAACAGAATTATCAATTAACTCGGCTAGCGCATGCGCGGTATCTCGATACCCCGAACTGCGCATTGCAGAAATAGAAAGATCTTGAGGAATAATTGGGAATGACATTACTAGTTTCCTAAATATCTAATTTATTCCAGGTATCAAGGCTTTCCGTCAGCTGCCGTTGCACAGGCAGCGAATCAGAAGCGACTATGACCCGCAGGTAATTATTTTCAGTTCTTTTGGTGCTTGCTAATCGCCCCACTATCCCAAGAAATACGGACGCCGATAATGTAGGGACTGCAACGATACCAACAGCAACAGAGGGAATAGAATCTCCCGAAATGAAGAAACCATGAACGCAAAGTATCTGCTCATCGCGAGAGTTAAATCTTTGTATAATGACCGCTCGTTCGTCTGGGGACTTTTCACTAGTCACCGACATTGCTCTAACACCGCGCAAGGCTAGCAAACCGGCAAACAAACGAGCGTGCTCGGCAGTTGTAGCAAAAAACACAACTTTACCTGCAGCCTTTGACTCAGCCAGAAGCAAGTCTAGCAAGCAACGGTTTCGCTCAAAGTCCTTGCTCAACTCATTTACAAAATCAAGATCAAATTCCAGCGCATTATCGTTTACAAATTTTGCTATACCGCACTTTAGATCCCGAATCTCACTGATGACTTTACCTACATAACCAGCGTCTCGTAGCAGCTTCATGGGATCTTCATCATCAATAGTGATGCATGCCCCTGAAAATTTTGCACGGAACGCTGCTTGGTGAGGTATTTGAGTTATGCCGCAAGAGGATATAGCTGATATCCCCACCAAACTAATGGCACCCTCTTTCGAAAACCGCTCGATGATCTTAACTCCGATCGGATGAGTAACATGCTCGGCATCACTGAAAACTATCACTCGGGTCTTTCGACCTATTTTTTCTAATCCGCCCCCCTCATCGTTGAGTTTTCTAATATCGGCAACGATGATACAATTTTCTAGACTGCCTAGATCTGGAACAGGCCGATCACCATAAACACGATAAATGGTCACATCCCGCGACCCTATTTGCTCCCAAACCTCACGAAGTTCAATAAATGCCTCATCGCAAAGGGCTTCACCTATCCCAAGCCAAACAATAGCTCTTCCATCTGGCTCAGACCGATAAAGATCGAGTACTGCGGTAACCACTAATCGCAACTTACCCGCACCAAATGGCATATTAACTAAAACTGATGTGTCTGGGTTGGCAATGGATTTTCTTAGCTTTCGAAATGCCGTTAACTGGTGAGACCTAAGTTTATGGTTTGCCACAGCTTTCCGTGATCCTTCGACCTCTCTGCCTTTGGAATTATTGGCGTCTACCGCCACATCATACCAACCCATTAAAACTTCTAAATTCAGGAGGTTATTGTCGAAATCAACGCCCTTTAACGTCATCATTGCCGCAGAAGTCGGAAATTGAAGAAGTTCACAGAGCGCCCTTCCCTCATCACCGTCCAAATTTGAAAAAAGTAAATTACGAATGGCACTGTCACGCAACGCACCTTCTTCACCATGCATACTTACAACTAGATAGGCTAAGCCATCCACGTTATATGCATCACTACCAACCGCTTTTAGGAGAGCTACGGTAGTCTCCCCCAACAAAGTGACTAGTGAGTTTTCGTCGCATCGCGCCAAATGATCAACAAGTTTTTTTGTCACTGATACCACCTTCACGCGATACTTAACAGTCGCCTGGAATGCTCGCACACTTAGGAAAACTCTTATGATTGCGACTTATGACTGCACCGGAGCTCTGATTGAGGTATAGCCATGCCCCAATTAGTTTGTTTAAGAACTTCGTGACGATCTCAATCGCATCGTCAATTTTCACGACTACTGGCTCCGTGCATTGAGTTATCAGAGCAGATGGCTAGTACTGCCATTTCAATATCCTGATCTGACAGAAAAGGGGCTTGAGCAAACACTAACCCCTGCTCGCCATTAAGCTTAGCGGCAAGATGCCCCCTCCCTAGCAATAACTCAGCGCCCGGTCGATCTAGCGCAATTTTCGAAGTTGCCTCGCTAGAGACCTTTAATATCAAACGATTGCCTAAATTCTCGCGAAGCTGCATCGGCATTACGTCCTTGTCTGGACGCTGTGCTGCGAAGATCAAATGAATACCTGCTGCACGCGCCTTCACACCCAACCGCTGAACTGCCGCGCCCACTGCCGATTTGTAAGCATCATCAAGCATCCAGTCTGCAAACTCGTCGTGAACCAGAAAGACCATTGGCAAACGCTCTTCGGTCGAAACTTTCGAGTTATAGGTCGGTAAGTCACGGGCCCTCGCTTTTGCAAAGGCGCGGTAACGATCTTCCATCTCCTGAACCAGTGCGTCGAGAACCTCGGCGGCTTTTTCTTTAGTGGTGACGATCTCATCGCGCATATGCGGCAAGTCGGCCAATGGCGCGTAGTCCACTCCCATCTTTGGATCAATCAAGATGATTTGGGCTAACTCCTTGGGGTTGGTTGCAGCGATATCCAATATAAGTGCTTGGATGAGTACCGACTTGCCACTGCCCGTAGCCCCAGCAACCAACGAGTGCGGTTCATGTGATGAAAGCCCACCGAACTCGACCCCCAAATTCAGATATAGCAACGCACCATTAATCTCCTGGAGACCTAACAAGAATGAGGTGTTGATACCCGCAACGTTTCTATTGAGTTCTCGACGCGACCAAAGCTCCCAAAGCGACACAGCCTGCCTCTTTGCACCAGCGACCGTCACCACAATCTCGCCAGGCTTAGGCTGGACAGTCACGAGGTTGATGGCGTGAGTAGTAAGGAGCTGTGTTCGTTTGTTCTCGATATCCTCGACACGCAAGCGATCAGAACCCGCCAGACGAACGAGACAGCCGTTTGGAGTCAAACGAGTGCCGAGTATAGCCGCTTGCAGACCATAGCTATTAAGCGCAAATTTGAGCTTCTTAGTGATGTCTTGAGCCCACTCCTCCCGCTCGGCATCGGCTTGCGCATCACCGGAGAACTTAGACGCGACTAGATCAGACAGCCCGCCTCCGAAGCTGGAATTCGTAGCGGAAAGCTGAGTAGACGCTGAATCCACGATAGCTACAGAGGCAAGGACAGGCTCCTCTGTCAGTACTGGAGGCGCGCCCACTGGGCAAATCGGCGAAGCCGTCTCGGAGTCTTTGCTTATCAAAGCGACTTCTTCAACAAAAGTATCGATCTGCCCACTCGATAGCTGGCCTATTGCGGCCAACCAAGGCACTCGCGGGGCGGGCAATTTAAAACAGTGCCCTTCCCAAGGCTGCTGGGCCCCAATACCTGATCGAACCTCGTGACCTCCAGAGCCTTTAGCATAAGCTTCGGCGAGTTTTCGCAAGTCCGGCCGATCGAAAACCTCCTGCCAAGCCATAACGCCCCCTGTCTCATCAAGAAGCTCTTGCTCAGACGCCGAGGCGGAACCTGCGTCCGAGGTGTGAACGTAAACGTGCGAGTACCCACGCAGGGAAATCTCTACATCGCCATCTCGCAACTTGGCGCGAGCACGCTCCATCAAACCCGTCATACCGGGCGGGATGTCCGCATCTATAAGCATATCGGCCAAGCGGGCCAACCAAATATCCCGATCAAGACGACCAGGATCACCGAAGAGCGCCTCACGGAACATGCCTAATGTTGCCAATAGCTGATCCTTGGAGCCCCGTCGCGCCTGAGCCACCCCATCGGCTCCAACATATTTTGCCTCAACAATTGAAATGACGACGCGAACAGTCTCCTCGTACTCCTCAACGTTGAGCGCCAAAATATCCGCGATACGGCTTTCAGGTTGAGATAGCCAGCTTGCGTAATCGTCGAGTAGGAAATAGGCGGTCAATACCTGCCTACCATTCGCTGAGGCTTGGAACTCCTCTGCAAGCAAGTAACGACTTAGCACAAGGCCTAGCATCTCTCCGGCAGATACACCCCGCTTGGCTGCACGCAGTACGATATCTCCGGAGACTGAAAGTGCGTCGCGCTTCGCCTTGTCGACAGCGATTTGAATCTCGTCGGATCCGAGCTGGAGATTCAACTCATCCAAGCGTCTACGAACCAACACGCTCAACAACCGAAGCTCCGAGGTCGAGCTAACAATCATATTGCGGCCATTAGTCGAGCCTCTACGGTAGCGCACCACCGTGATGTTGTTGTGCTGAAGCTGGCGCTTGTCGAGAAGCTCGTCGTAGGTGGCTACCCATTCGGCCAACTCGTGAGCGTCCTTGATTATTTCAGCCAGAGCTGGGCTTTGAAGGGAAATGCGGCGTGCAGGCAGGAATCGCTCCCCTGGCATAGCGTCCGTCTGCCGGCAAACTGCGGCGACAGCCGACACGTACGCCCAACCTGATGCCGTTTGCCATGGGCAAACTAGGAATGTGGTCGACTTCAGCTCGTTCTCACCTGACACGCTCCGGTAAGACCAGCGGGAAGGCGCATGATCCAAGTTCGGCCGATCGTTGGTCCACTGCACTGGGAGCCATTCTGTTTGGGCCTCGCGCGCGACCACGTCATGCAGGAAAGCCACATCGAAAGCCTTAAAACCCAGCGCACTCTCTCTTGGAGTCGCCGAGAGGGGCATTACAGAAATACGCAGCTTCGAGATGAAGTTTTCGCTGGTTTCGCTGACTACTGGCAGATCAGGATCATCACCAGCCTTGTTGACCAGCTCGCCATAGACTCGCCGCAGCTTTCCTTGATCTGAGTGGCGTACCGAAACACTGCATTGGAGCTTGCCATCCTCTTGTATAGAGGAGAGCTCGCGCACTGTGGCCAGCGGCAACTCAGCTGCATCTGCGTTATAAAGCACAACGCTAAGGTTGCTTGCCTCGTGGGGCTGCAGCCCAACATAACGCTCCAAAAGCTCGCGCGCCTGTTTGGCTGCAGCCGTTGGATCGACATCGGTCATGGCTTCCTCAGCGCCACGCGTCGGTGACTCCAAAAGACTATAACCGTTAACCGTGCTGCTCTCCGAGACAAGCGTCAAAGCGCCGCCCCGATTGAGAACCGCAATCTCTGGATAGAACGGATGAGCGATCTCGTCGGTAAGTTCCCGCATAAAAATCTCGCGGTCACCATAGAGAATGCTAGCGCTGGAGAGCAAGTGTGTAGCGAAACCGGCAACGCGTCGCGTCTTTACCGCTAGAGCCTTCATTCGTTCTGGATGCCAAGGCGGGATGATAACTGCTGGGTTTTCGCCGGCAACACGCACCGTCCCGACCGATAGTATTTCAGCGACCAGCCGCGAGCGACACACATCACCACGAGCATTTACCATCAAGGTGTTCAACAGTTCGGCGTAAGACTCCGCTTGACGCATAACGGCATCGCCATGTAGCCCAGTCGTGACGAAGTCCTCCATCGCCTTGATGTAATCCTCCTCGAACTTATCCCACGATACCTTTACCTCGCTCTGCTGATGAGCCGTCAGCCTACCCCGCTCGGCGAGCTCTTTGATCCGGGTCTTAATCACATGGCGCAGGCTTTGGAGCTTGCTGGCCGAAGAAACCAGCGACCCCGCATCAGTCGAGTAAGTCGCCTCCAGCGTCCCGGTGTCGAGCAACGAGACGTTTTGTACCCCACCCTTCTTGCTTACTAACTTGCGGGGGACTTCGGTACAACCTACCGCGCCCTTCTCCAAGAGGCGGCCCATGTCTGCGACCATCGACAAGCCAATTGACGTGGGCCTGTAGCTCCAAAGGAGCTGCGTTTTAGCTAACACTGTCTCTTTGTCCTTAGCGATCTGGATCAAGGCAACGTCAAACTTGATCTGCAGGGCTAGGCGCGATAGCGACGGGTTCGGACGAACCTTGCTCTTCTTATCATTGCGAAGCTCCTTCTCCTTAGCGAAGAAGGCCTCATAGTCGAAGAGGGGATCGGGTAAGTTTGCATTGCCTAACCGCTCGACCTTCCATTCTACCTTGGAGCCCATGAGCTCCTTTAAGCCGCGGTACATAGCCGAGAAGTAGCTGCCGGCGTCGTAGTTGAATCGCTCGCGCCACTCCTTACGGCCTTTGGTCACAGTGAAACGTAGGATCCGCTCTCCTTCCGAATCACGCAGGCCGGCATGCAAGCTATTAACCACTCGAGCGAAGCCTTCGAAGAAGTCATTGCAGTCAATGGGCTTGCCATAGAGAGCTTTTTCCCAGCGCGAGCAAAGTTTGCTGTCTTGCTCCAAGAGCCTTCGCTGCTTAACGAAAAATTCTTCGTCCTCCTCCGTGAAGTCAGAGCGACGCTCACGCCCCTTCAAGTCCTCCAATAGCTTGCGACCCTCGGCATCGAGTGAGTCCTCCTGATCACACTCATGATCGAAGAAACGGATCGTGGACTCTGCTAAGCCAAGTTGCTTTTCTTTCGGCTTGTCAAAGGCAAGATAAACGCCATCGCTTTCCCACTCGAATTGGGCGAGGGCATCGGATGCCTCTTGATCTCCAGCAGGCGCTGCGACGAATGCATCAAGGGCTTGGCGGGCCCCCTCCGAAATTTCTGCAGTATTAGCCTCGACTCGCTCAGTAATCTCCTCCGAGTCAAGAGGCTGGCCATTCTGGCGGAGTTTTTTAAGCAGCGGCGCACGCTGAGCAAAGAGTTTGGTGAAAGCCTTGTGCCATGGTTTACGCGATGCTGAGAAAGTTTTGGCATTCGAGAAGAAGGCGCTGTCTCTGGGGAGTCCCGCGCATGGTAAGGCGTAACCAACCGCATCACGGATGGGCAGCCCGTGCGTGGCGATAGCCTCGACAATTGCAGAACAAAACTCGCCAAGCTGCACTAACGAAAGTTCCGAGGATGCTAACAATCCGGCTAGGGCTGAATGGAACACCGATCGGTCGTCGAGGACTGGTGCAATACCGCCTGAATGAAGCGTGGCCTCGACCCACGGAGCAGGGTCAGCCCGCATCTCCTTGGCGCCTATGGCCATGACATGACCCAATGTGTCCGCGAGGTTGTGCTCGTTGCCATTGGCAGTCAGGATCGCCGCTTTGGCGGTCAAAGCGTTATTGCGCACATAGCCTGCGTTATGCGGAATCAGAATGTCAGACGGTAGGCCTTGGCCTTCTACCAAGGCCTCCGGGATCATGAGTTCTACCCGGGCAAGCAGGTCCGGATTGGCAAGGATGGCTCGTGCGACTGCCCCGATCTGACTGGATGAAAGCTTGTCTAGCCTGAAGAGCGCAGCCAAATCACCAGACTGGCCAGGATTAGATATGCGTTGGGCGAGAATATTCGCGCCGACACGCCCAATAATGCGATCAGTCAGCATGCCGCTTCTCCCTGAAACGCAAACGGGTTTTCTACAAATGAGCAGGAGTCGGAAAGCCTGCGAACCAAGCCCAAGCTGACGAGACGGGCCTCAAGATTGTTTCGGTTCTCGCTGAGTTCTTCTTGGTCTACTAACTTGGCGCTGACTAAGCGCGCACCCTCTGCGTCACCAATTACCAGGCCATATCGGCACTTGGCTTCGGCGAGAAACTCATCGAACTGCATCCTGTCTTCCACGATGGAAACCACAATCGACTTGAGTAACCTATCGTTCGGCGCATAGCGGGTGCGTCTCGATAGTCTGCGTGAGCTGAGCCCGATAGCACGCGACCATGACGCATGAATTTTGCCGACATGCTGCTGATGGCGTGCCAAAGCATTATCAGCCAGTTTGGTAACCAACTCATCTGGACTCTTATCGGTGGAGTCCTCGTCGTCGCCACCATCAGTCGGCGGCCACTGGAAGCGGTCACGCATGAGTTTTACACGCTCAGCATCCGGAAACTCTGCAGATTCAGCTGCAGCCCATTCAACATTCAACCGGATCGACTCAACATGAGCCCGCACCGCCTTTGCTGGCAGCCCTTGATTTAATTGATAGCTATCGCCAGAAAGCGCTCGCACCTTCGTTCGCTCCTTGGAGACGATTTCGCAGATAATCTCGACCGGATCGTCATCACCTGCAACCCGCTTAGCTCGTTCCAAGAAATAGAGCAGCATGTTCAGGCCAGTGATCGCGATCAAATGCTCCAATGCATCATAGATCGGCATATCCCTGTCCAAGATCGACAACCAGTCGTCGCAGATTTGATCGAAACGATTATTGGCAATTTCGGGTAGATAACCCGAAAGCCGGGGCTCTTCGACACCCTGCGACGTACCTTGCAGAGCCCTAACCAAACGATTCATCGTTGCTTCGTTATCGAATAGGCGCTTGGCAAGGCTGTCACCGAGCTCCGCTCCACGCTTAGCCCGTGTGAGCATGAGATAGAGCAGCTCGCCTGTACGAGCAAAGAAGCGACGATCGTTGCTCATATTTCCTTTTGCATTGATCGCCAAGTCCTCATAAAGAGCGTCTGGGCCGAAAGGAAAGACGAACTTGGAACTCCAGCGCTTGTTACTGCGAGACTCGAATGACGAGGAACGCAGCAGTTCGATAGCCTTTGCGAAGTCATCAAAGCTAGTGAATGAGCGGCGCAGATAGGTCATGTCTTCATCACCATTACCTGTGGCTCCCTGTCTAAAGCGCTCAAACCACTGCTTCCACTTCTCCTCATCAGACGCGGCGTTCTCCGCAATCGATTCGACGTATGGGTTGTTGAACAGTAACCCACGCAAACGGACTTGCCGCTGCGGCTTGAACATAACTGAGCCGCCCTGATCCTGGTGAGGCCTGAGCGGCTGATCCAAGTTCGAGCCGAGTACGCCCAAGAACTCTAGAACAGTCAGGTGAGGAAGCTGCTCGTCATAAAGGCGATGACCCCAAATGTTCTCGTCGACGCAAAAATCGACGCTTTTAATCTCAGGCCTCTTGATGATTCCACTCATTCCGAGATCCTCACCGTCACAGGGCGTGAAAAGCCGCGACCACCTGGCTCAATATCGATGAAGTTGAGTGTCAGCATGGCGGTCTCACTACCTACTTCATCATCATCTCCTGCTAGGCTGGCTTTCTTGACGATCTCTGCCTTCCGCAAGAGCTTCGCCTTGAAAGCCAGCAGATCTTCGAGGCACTCATTGGAGAAGCTCGCTGGCAAAGCCCCCTCAGCCACACGCGAGAGAAACTCATGACGGATAGGGGTCAAGTCGAAAGCAACCGAATTGCCCGGGCCCGCAGCGAGCGAAACGTCGAGTCGAGGGCGGCCCGTATCCTCGACAAGCTTGATCGCCATACCTACGCCGCCCTGCCTGCGGGAGAACGTCTCGTGGTCACAAAGCACGCTGACTCGGCTTTGAGTGAAACCGCCCGAACTAGCGATGAAGATGCGATCTTCGTTTTCGAGAAGGAGACCTGTTAATACGCGGTTAAGACCCTTAGCAAGGCGCCCGCGGACTATCTCGCTAACGGGCTTCTGCGCCTTGAGCGCTTCGATGATTTCCAAGTAGTCCCCAGCAAAGCAGAATGCTGTCATCGACCAATGCGGATAACCTCTTTCCCCATCCGGAAGTGTGAAGAAGAGCCTGCGTCGCTGGTCTTCAAGCATCGTAAGGAACTCGGCCGCCTCTCCTTCCAAGCGTGCCCCCTCATACCCTTCCAAATAGGAATTTTGGGCAGCGCGGAAGGCAGTCGTGGCCCCATAGATAGGATCGATCGCGACCAAACGCTCGAAGTCGGCTTGCAGCCGCAAATCGTCCTTCCCATAAACCAGCAACCCATCAGCAGCATTGGTGGACTCATCGCCCACGCCAAAGCTGGACATCGCCTTGAAGATGGGGCGGTCAGAGGTCCTTCGCTTAAGGAGATTGGCTCCGAAGGCGTTGGCATAGACACTAGCCGTCCCAAGAGTGCCTCCTTCCTGAATCTTCGCGACATCGGCACAGGTCAGCAGGTTGTCCTTGGCCTGCTTGGCATCGGAGCAACCGAGGATCATATTTGAACAAAGCGCAAGTAAGTCGCGTATAGGTAGATGCAGCCCATTGTGCCTGGCGATTTCAACCAAATCGCCCAAGCGACGAGAGAGCTGCCCACCATCCGCCTCACCCAAAAGCCTGCGGCGATTCTCGTCGATGGGACAAACTTTACCGTCGGCCTGAAGTGCACAGCGTTTGCAGTTGTCCCACTCGGGATGCCCCGCCACAGCCATAGCCACCTCATCTAACGTTTTGCGGCTAGTCGAGCGACTAAGATCGAACACAGCCAGGCGCTCAGGAGCTGGCCCGGCCTGTAAGAAGCGCTCTTGCAGCGGCTTGCGAAGTGGGTGATCACGCTCCTGGCGACGGCCTAGATCACGTAGACGATCAAGAATTTGGCCATGGTTTGCGGCAAGAATCACTACCTCAGAATCATCGCCTTCTAGCACCGATCTTTCCAGTCGCCGCAATGGCAGATCGCTCTCCTCGCCATTGAGCTCGGAAAGATCCTTGATAAAGACAGCCAAGCGACCATCCGCCAGATGTAACTCTTTCACGTTGCCCTTGGCGGCCCAAGCCTTGGGATCCCCCCCAATGCGCTCCCACAGGGCACGGCAATGGTACGTCTTACCATCACCAGCTGTTCCAGCTATCAAAATAGATCCTGGCGCCTTGGATTCAATGTGCCCCACCATGTCCTCTAATAGAGGTGTCGACAGGCTAATCGGCTTTACTCCTGCCTGTGCCAACGCCCTCGAAACGTACTCGTCGAACATCGCCAGATTGCTCGATGACGGCCCATAGCTACGTAGGAATTGAACCCAATCACTTGCCGGTGGAACCTCAATGTCAGTACGCCGTACAGAGCCGCCACGACCTTTACCGGCCTGCAACACCCCCTGTCCTATCAGGGCGTCACGCGTCTGCCAATAAAACTCATCTCTTAGCTGTGGAAACTGAATCCTGAGTTGCTCTAGCAACGACTGGTTTCCAATACTGGAGCCATCGGAGGGAACGGCGGCCAGCAAGGCCTCAACCAACTCATTCATGCACCAAACCCCCTCTGGCACCAGTCTTGACAGGTACCATCAAAATCAATCAACGACTGTCGGGGATCAGAGGGGAGGTGTACTGTAAGGCTGCGACAGCAGCACATATTGAAAACCATCCCTGCTGTACCGCGACCTTCCATTTGCGATGTTCGTTACCTTATCTACTGACCAAGCACGGGTAAAGACATGCTCGGTTTTTTTGGCAACATACTCAGGCCGCCGGCATGTAGGAGTAATAAGATGCCTAGTGTAGCGTTAACGCAACGGAGGCCGCTGCCTCGCGTTCGGCTAGCGTCAAGCACGGACGCGATCAGGCCCATCGATTAACAGGCCTTCCCTCCTCCTTGAACGGCGGCCCAACCTTGGCCTGGTTAAGACTATTCAGCCCGGGACATCGCCTGCTAGCACGGGTACGACATTAGGCTCACGCGCACGATGATCAGCAGCCATGCTGCTGACCATCAATAGCCTTGGAAAGGGTGATCGTTCCGCTCCGCACTTGCCAAACCATGTTGAGGTTTCAAGTCGGCCAGGAAACGTCATGGATGGGACTTGCCACGTATACCATTCAGATTTAGCACGCGTAGGGCAGAACGTTAACCGCTGGGCTTGAGCGGCTGGAGTGGCCCGTGCTGAATTCAGCACTGCGCACCGGATTGTGATTGCATAGCGCGTTTTCATGGCTCATACGCCAAATCCAAACCTTCTTCTCACCGATAATTCGTTGGTTATCATGGCAATCTGCTGGCAACTCAAGCCGCCAGGATTTAGCATCTGGGTCAGCCAAAGAACATCACCACCCTGAGCACTGGACACGGACTGTGACACGCCTGGCCGGCCAGGCGATGCCCAATTGAAACAAGGAGAGCTTCAATGAGTTTCAGTGATGCCCACGACGTTGCGACTGAGGCACTGGAAACCTTTCACAAGATTGAGGATGGTGCAGCGCGGCTTCTAGCGGCACGTAGCGGTGAGGCGTCCGACGCCCTGGCAGTGATCAACACGTTCACCAACACTGCAGCTGTAGCCAAAATCGCATCTATTAGTGACGCCACAACCAAATCGTTGCTCAGCCTCGTCCGCGAACCTGCAGTCTCACGTGTGGTTGCCGAGACTGACGAAGGCGAGGTGGTCACCTACTATATCTGCCGCACGACCAACATCACGGTCAAAGGGACAATGCTGGCGGGCTACCGTACACCTATCGGCCGTCTGGCCGTCTTCGATGTTGGAGAAAGTGTCGAGCTTGAGGTTGCTGGGAAGCAGAAAGGCTATCGTATTCTCGAAAAGCTGGAGCTGAAGCCTCTAAAGAGAGACGACGTTTGGGATGCCATCGATAGCATCTGGCGCCGCCAGCGTGCAACTCCACAGACAATCGCGTCCCTTCGAAAGCTCGTTCAGCCCGTCGACGACAATGCATTCCTTGCGATGCTGGACGGCGCATCTGAGGAAGAGAAAATCCGGGAGGGTGTAGTCCATGAAATACGCAGAGCCATGGCTTTGCGAGACCAGGCCATTCTCGACAAAATCCAGGACGAAATTTTCCGGCTGTCGATTGATCATCAGCTGATCATTCTCGGCCCTCCAGGTACCGGCAAAACCACAACATTGATCAAACGCCTTGGGCAGAAACTCGACGTGCAGGCATTAAGCCCAGACGAGCAACGGCTGCTTGGTTCATCGACAAACCGCCAACGCTGGATGATGTTCACACCCTCCGACCTGTTGAAGCACTACGTCAAAGAGGCATTCAACCGGGAGAATGTTCCCGCGTCTGACGATCACATCAAAACCTGGAACAAGCGTCGGCATGATCTGGCCAGGTCAACATTTGGCATTCTGAGAACCGGCAATAGCGGTAGCTGCATTCTCAAGGAGGATCGCCGCTACTCCAGCTTTTCGGTCAGTGATGATCCTCGTCAATGGTTTGCCGACTTTAAGGCGTATCACCAAAACCGTCTGCTCAGCTCACTCAGGGAGGGCGCTGGCCTCCTGAAAGATTCGGCGCCGAACCTCTCGGATCCAGTCGTGGAAGAGCTGCTCACCACGGTAGATGAACTGAGTCCCGAGGGGTTGCTCGGTGCATACGCGATCTGGAACAGAATCGAGGCGAGGATCGAGCCGCTGCTCAAAACCAGCCGCAAGACGACCGACAAGCTTATCCAGCAGCAAGGTAGCCTGCTCTACAACAGGAATAAATCTGTTTTCGTTGAGCTCGCTACCGTCCTCGAAAGCCTGGGGCAAAGCGAGGATGAAATCGAAGAAGGTGAAGAGTTCGACGACGACACTGGCACCGATGGCACGAGCACACCTAACCACACGGCGGAGCGCAGGGCGTTTCAGGCGTATCAGCAGTTCCTGCAGAGCCACGCGCGCACCCTGTATCGAAACGGCAGCCTTGGGAAGTCGAGTCGGGCAGCCCGGATTCGTGACTGGCTCGGAGATAGGGTTCCGCAAGCTGAATGGCTGAAAACGCTGGGTCGCGAAATGTGCTTCCAGAACGCTCTGCGGCGGTTCAGGAATGCGTGGAAACGTTACGTTCTGGAAGTCCCTACGAGCTATCGCGCGTTCCGCCGAGAGTGCCTCGCACTTGAACTCTATGACTACCAGAAGCCTGACACCCCCGCGCACATCGACGAGACCGAGCTGGACGCTATCCTGCTCCTGATGCTCCGGTCAGCGCGCGAACTCATTCGGCAGGAGTTCGTGAGACGATACCTTGATGATCCGCGCTTCACAGAGCTAGCCAAGATTTCTGACCAGTTCCTGCACCAAGTGCTGGTCGATGAAGCGACTGACTTCTCTACCCTTCAGCTTGCCTGTATGGAAAGCCTGACTGACCTGTCGACCGAATCGTTCTTCGCGTGTGGTGACTTCAACCAGCGAATCACCGGACATGGCCTGAAACGCATTGACCAGCTTGAGTGGATTTCCCCGCGCCTCAAGCCTCGGCGAATCAACACTGTCTACCGTCAAAGTCGGCTGCTGAACACCTTTGCTATCAAACTTCTCGATCTCATGCAGGGAGATACAGAAGCTGTCGGCACCCTGCCAGAGCACTCTAACCACGAAGGCGTCCAGCCCGTGCTAGGTGAGCACCTGAGTGAAGACGACGCGTCCACTTGGGTCGCGGATCGCATCATCGAGATCGATGCGCGGATGCGTTCCAAAGGTGAGAACATTCCGACCATCGCGGTACTGGTCACCTCAGAAGATCACGTCCGGCCGATGGCGGATACGCTTACCAAGAAGCTGGAACAGATCAGCCTGCGAGCCACTCCATGCGCGGACGGCCAATCTTTGGGCAATCAGTCAGACATCCGGGTATTCGACGTCCAGCACATCAAGGGCCTCGAATTTGAAGCTGTGTTCTTCGTCGGAGTCGATGGCCTCGCTGAGGCTAACCCGGGGTTGTTCGAACGCTTCTTGTATGTCGGGGCTACCCGGGCCGCCACCTACCTGGGCATGGTATGCCATGGGGAGCTGCCGGCAAGACTGGAAAATATCCGTCCATTCGTAGCCACGCACTGGTGGTGATCGTGGGTTAAGCCTGGCAGCCCATTTCCTGCAGGTGGGCTGAGAGGTCGCATTAACCTTAAGAGATGGAGCTGGGCATCAAAACAAGACGGTCATCGCTCATGGGCCCGGCGCATCGTAATGCCGCAGCCCATCGGCTCACGATCCTTGGGTTGCCTCTCACGTTTCAACCAGGCTTTCCTGCTTCTCCATCCACTCGATCATCAGCTCGCCCCATGCAATGTCAGCCTGCATAGCTGCTTTCGCATCGGTCGAGTCCCGCTTGCCATTTCAGTCCTCCATTGACGTCGAGCTAGATGTTATCCCTCACCGACTGCCGACACAGCGGGCCAGTGAAATCGGGCAGTTGCTACCGCATCAGTGGATGCCGGCCTGACTTACGCAAGGTGAGTTGGGCGGACGCTTACTTTGATCAGCCATCAGCGCTCGTAGTACCGCAACCTGCTAGCGCCGTAACTGGCAGGCAGCCTCCCGTAACGTGTTGATACGATGGAGCCAGACCTCACGGGTAGGCAATTAGCCCCTGCTGCTTCCGAACCCATGATGATTATCCCCGTAGGACTTCGTAGCTCCCTTGCATAGGTAGCTGGACCGCAGAAACAACTCCGGTAGCTCATCCATCTTGCCGTCGGGGACGTCCCGGTAGATTCTATACGTGGCATCGTCAGTGATATTCACCAGCCCACCGACTTGATCGACCGATAGCCGCAAAGCGCTGGCCCAAGCCTCCTGCAGGCGCGCAACGAGATTTCGCCTCGTAGATTGCAGCCGCCCCGGCCTGTGATAAGCATCATGATTCAGCAGGAATACCAGGTGGTAGTGCGGCCTTCCCTTCATTCCAACCTCCCTTGCCCAGGCATAACGGACCCTGCAACTACGAGTGTCCTTCTTTTGCTCACGCAGCTGACTGCGGTGGTGTTCGATCTTGGAGCCAAAGGACTCGATGAATCTGCTGATGACCTTGTTGGTATCTGCGTAGTTGGACAGATCGATATCCTTCGGCAGGTTTAGGTCCACCCTGAATGCCATGACCCTCGGATACTGGGCCAGTGCCAGCTCGATAACACGCAGGAGACGAAATAGGTACTCTTCTACAAATGGCCCCTTGCCGACCATCAAGGACAGACCACGGTAGGTCGGTTGGCGGTACAGGTGGAGGTTTGTGTTACCTGGATGACGAAGCATGGGTATGACTCCTGGGTGAGTTTCATACCGATCTTCATCATGTGGAATTTTTAACCGTTATCTCCTAGTGCTCTTGATCCCTCGCTAGATATGCAGTGGTCAGTGCCTGCAACCCGCATCAGCAACGCGGTGCACCCTACCGGTGGGAATAGCTAGTAAAAGCATAATACTCGTGCCGCAGATGATGCTCTCGACTGCACCGTGATCGCGGAATGCCTTTTCACGGCCACTCCGTGAATTTCTTCAGGGTATCTACTCCGGAAATAAACCATCGCTTTGCTCGGCCTACTGGGGCATCCGACGTGGGACTCCAGCCTACCTAGCATAATCGCCATGACCAGCCATAACTGGTCATGGCGGTTATGCTGGCTTTTAACGGGCCATGCTCAGGTGACCTGTAGACCTCACTGCAGAGCTCTCGGTCAGATCACGCTCCTCAATCCTTGCCAAGATCCAATCGTGCACCTCGCTCTCGACCCAGCCGACGCAGCGGTCGCCCAGAGATACCGGTTTCGGGAAGGTGCCTTCCGCGATGTATTTGTAGATGGTCGACCGGGCAAGACCTGTCGAGTCGATGACTTCCTTCAGACGGATGATTCGCATGAGCAGGCTCCTCTGTGGCTCAGAGGATGTGCAGGGGACGTATAAAAAAACCGCGCAGAGCCGCGATTCAATCCGCGTCCCAATCGAGCTGGGGAAATACATGCCCCACCTCATGCTCGTTAAAACCAGATAAGGAAGTAATTCAAATAGTCTGCTATTTTCGCTATAGGCTAGCGGAAATAGCGGGTAAAAATGATCAATACATATGATGAAGAACTTGAAGCCATTGGCAGTGAACCAATTACCTACCAGAACGGCTGGCCCTGTTTCCGCGAGCACAGCTTGGTAGAGGCCGCTGTAACTGAGGCTGCCCGAGAGCTGCAGGTTTCCCGAGAAATGGCAATGATGTGCGCCTTCGGGGCCATGGCCACCGCTTGCCAGAAACGTATCGATATACGAATGCCAACCGGACACCAAGTGCCAACCTCACTGATGCTGCTGACCATTGCGGACTCCGGTGAACGCAAGACCACCACACAGAACAATTTTTTCGAGGCGATTAACGACCTGAATGATGTAGCGCATCGAGCCTACGAGGTCGCCTTAGTGGAGCATCGGGTCGAACAGCAGCTATGGAGCACGCGCAAGAGACACCTGGAGCGTATGTACAGCAAATACGCAGCCCAAGACGACGACGCCGCCACGCGCGCAGCCCTGGAGACTGTCGCTGAGCATGTAAGAGCTGAACCGCAATCCGCCCGCTCGGGCAAGTTCCTTTATGAAGACACCACCCCGCAGGCCCTTGTGCAGATGCTTTACGAAAACACGCCCAATGGCTGCCTGCTGACTAGCGAAGCCAACAGTATTTTCAGCGGCAAGGCCTTGGGTGAGCTCGACAAACTCAATACTCTCTGGGATGGCAGCAGCGTTATCGTCGATCGCATTTCCAGAGAAGGCTTCATTCTCCAAAATGCCCGCCTCACCTTGTCACTAATGGCACAACCTAGCGTGATCGCGCGCTTCATGGGCAGGCGCGGGGAGGAGGCTCGCGGCACGGGCTTTCTCGCCCGCTTCCTGGTCGCCAAGCCCCGCTCAATGGCTGGCCAACGTACCGATCAAAAACTATCTGAACTGCCTCGCCTACAGGCCTTCAATGCCCGCATCCGCGAATGCTTGGCCCCCTCCGTTTCGCCTGATCGCCAAGTACTACGTTTCTCGGAGCCGGCCGCAAATCTCTGGTACCAGTACAGTCGGCAACTCGAACAACAAATGCAGGAAAACGGCCTATACCACTACGCTAAGGATCACGCTTCCAAGTTGCTGGAAAACACGAGCCGTCTGGCGGCCATCCTACATACGTTCGAGCGCACCTCAGACAGCGATATCGAGATCGACTACCTTACCCTGGAGTTCTGCTGGAAGTTCGCTCAGAACTGCTCAAAGCACTTCATCGAGCACTTGGCCAACGAGCCGCAGCTCGTGACGGATGCGAACCAACTGGCACACTACCTACTGAAAACCGCCCACAAAGAAAGCCCTCTCGCAGACAGACCTACAAACAGGAACAGAAACGACCCCTCACCCAACACGCGCCTCTCATCGACGCCACCTAACGATCTCATGACAGGGCAACGAACCACTTTCACACTAACCCAGGTAAAACAGTACGGCCCCAGTAGTCTCAGGGGACGGGCCAATACTGAGCGTTTGGAGGCAGCCATTGAACTGCTGACCAAGCTGGGACATATCGCCAAGGAAGGAGGCCGCTACCGGTTCCAAGAATCGATCCTGCTCAAAAGAGGAGAACCCGAACTGAAGAACGGCGAAACGCTCACTATCAAGGAGCTTCCTCTGTTCAGCGAACAAGAGTATTGGAAGCCTGAGGTAAGGAGCGGGTTTGGGGCTCAGCCGAGCTACTTCATCAAAATCCGCGATTAGCGGGTAAGCTGTAGCTGGAAAACATCCCCCTCGCTGAGCTAAAGAGAACCAGAACACAGACTGGGAGCTCCATGCGCAAGCCGGCACAGCAATGGGGAATCGCGCGCGATTGTCACGGTTATGCACGAGATTAAAAAATTAGAGTTAAAGGTTACGTTATAACATATACCAATGAGAGGCTTGGCGAAAACGGATCTGACCTCCAGATAGCCTTTGCATCAAATAGGAGCCGCCCCCATGAAAAATGGCTAACAGGTCCGACTCGAGCGGCGGAAAAAGAAAGCACCGACCTCAGCGGAAGCCGTTCACCCTGAGGAAGATATTTACGTGAGAAGAAACGTCTATCTAGTCCATTCAGCCCTCAGCGGTATGACTGGAAGGGATACCGCTGCAAGTCACCGAGAAATGAAAATGACACAATCTCGGAGGGCGACTTTCCTGCTCAGCCTCAGCGCTTCACTTACCAGCTAAAGCCTGATAAGTAGCAGAGAGGCGGTATAGCAATCGCACCCTATCAAGACGCCCCAGGGTACCAAGCAAATGTCATTGGCATTCCAAATGGCATTCCAGGCAAAAAACAAAACCGTCATTTTATTTCAATATCAACAACTTACTCTACCTGTTCAGATTACCCCGGCCCACCAACTCGATAAAGAAGACGCCTCAGGGCGTCTTTTTTTATGTCAGCGAATCGTTGAATTAACCCTTGATCGCCCTCAAGCGGCATAGAACGTCCAGATCCAACACCCCCTGCCATCCGGTTGCTAGCCCGTTGCAGCCAGGTCGCCGTCATGCGTTCCAAAACACAGCCAGGTTTCCCTAACATTTGGGCCAGCACGACATAGGCTGTCGCCACCCGCTGCGATTCTGGCTGCACTCGGAAATCATCAGGTGCAACCATGCCCATCGCCCCCACGCCCTACACATTGGCCTGCCAGTACTGCTCATGGAAGAAGACCTTTCTCCCAACCAGTGACGTATTGGTGCTGAATCGCGACTGGTTCAATTGCTGCCCAAACTGCGATACCCCTTCACCCCAGCGCCGGATGGCGACCGCCAAAGAAGTGCTCAAAACTCGGCTGGAACAATTCCTGGCAGGTGACTGAAGCTGCTCAAAGCATTTGATGGCACAACGCCACTTAATTGAGTAGGATTCACGCCATCATGTCGCCGGTTCGCTGGCGCTCAGTAGAAACACAGGACCAGGTAGTTACCATGCCCCAAGCGAAGGATACGCTGCTCAGGTTGTTCGCATTGCTACGCCTGATTCCGACAGAACCCCAGCGCATTGCCACTCCGACCCTGCTCGAGAAGCTGCGTGACAGAGGATTTTCGGTCACGCTGCGCTCAATTCAGCGTGACTTGAGCCGGTTGTCTATCCCGTTCTCCCTGCAGTGTGACGACAGCGAAACGCCCTTCCGCTGGAGCTTCACGCGTGAGGCGCCGCTCAAGCTGGAAGACATGGATGCACCCACCGCACTGGCGCTGTTCCTGTCCGAAAGCCATTTAAGTCCAATCCTGCCGCAAAGCGTCCTGGACCAGTTGGGCCCGCAGTTTCGTCGTGCCCGCAACTTCCTCAATGGGCTGGGTGGAAACGGTCTGGCCGATTGGGCCAGGCGGGTGCGTTCCCTGCCCAACGGCAAAACCCTGCTGCCTGCGCAAGTCAGCGCGCACACGTGGGCGCACGTGTCGGCTGGCCTGCTTGAGCGTAAACAACTTGAAGTGGTGTACCGCAGCCGTAGCAAGGGAGAACTCAAGCGTTTTCGCCTGCACCCCGCCGGGCTAGTTTCAAGGCATGCGGTGAGCTACCTGCTGGCATCCGTGGACGGTTACAACGACCTGCGTCAATTTGCCTTGCACCGGATCATCGAGATCACCGTGCTTGAAGACGGTGCCCACGAACACGAAAGCTTCGACGTCGACGCCTACATCGCCAGTGGCGTTTTCAGCTATCGAGAAGCCCATGCCCACGTCGAACTGATTGCTGACGTACGCCCGCAAATCGCAGCCCTGCTGAATGAAACTCCGCTGAGTAGCCAGCAGGCCCTGAGCGATATTTCCGAGCAGGGCTGGCACCGCCTGCACGCCACCGTGCCGCTGGATCGCGAGACGCTGTGGTGGATCTTCGCCCTGAATGAAAACATCCGCCTGCATGCGCCCCAAGTTTGGGTGGACGAAATGCGTGGGCGGCTGGATTCGATGCAAGCGCTCTACCAGAACACTCACGCTATTAAGCCACCGCAACTCGCCTGACCTTCAACCATCAAAAAGGACATTGCTCATGCCACTTCCCCTGATCCTCGGCGCTGCTGCGCTCGTCAGTGCTGCATATGGTGCCAAAAAAGGCTACGACGGTTACCAGAAGCACTCGGAAGCAGACGATATCGTCAACGCTGCCAAGACGCGCTATGCCGATAAAAAGGCCGCCTTCGATATTCAGGAAAAGGCGACCAACGCAGCCCTTGAGGCGCTGGGCAAGCAGGAGCTGCAGATCGGCAAGCAATTCGACGCGTTCAAGACCCTCGCTGACAAGCTGCTGCTCAAACTCAACACAGGCCGTCAGGACAAGCTGAAAATAAACATTCCCAAACACAAACTGCAAAGCATCGAAAGCTACAGTTACACCGCCGTTGGCGTTTTGGGCGCAACCGCTGGTGCCGGTGCGGCCGGTGCTGCTGCGGGTTTCGCTGTGTATGGCGGGGTCATGGCACTGGGCGCCGCGTCCACCGGCACGGCCATCACATCGCTGGCGGGCGTGGCGGCTACCAATGCGACCCTGGCTGCAATTGGAGGTGGCTCACTCGCCACCGGTGGCCTGGGCATGGCGGGCGGTACGGCAATTCTTGGCGCAGCAGTTGCGGGCCCGGTATTGGCAATCGCCGGTTGGGCTTATGACAGCCATGGCGATGAAGCACTGAAGAATGCGCATAAAGCCGGCCGGGAAGTGGACAGTGCTGTTTCCAAACTGCAGAAAGCCCAGAAACAGCTGAGCAAGGCGGAGGATTATGCGTTCGACGTCAACGACGTGCTCAAGTCGGTGTACGCGCAATTCGACAAGTACTTCGAACACCTCAAATTCATGGACAACCGCCTCGAAGACATTCGCTCTCGCAAGCTGGATGCGCAGGCTGAACTGGCCAAACTGGGCGACGCCATCATGCGTTCGGTCGACAATGGTTTCATGCTGGCGGCGATCCTTGTCGACCTCATCACCACACCGCTGTTCAAGGTCAAGGAAGTGAATGGCATCGTCGTCAAAGACAAAAACGATGTGCCGGTCATGGCTACCGATTCCGACGGTTCAATGATCCTCAATGACGACAAGCTGCAGGAGCAGATCAACCTGACCCAGAACAATGCGGCTCAGGTAGAACCTGCGTGATTCGCGCGCGGGGCTGAAAAGCCCCGCCTTCGACTTCTCCCTTCCTACATTCGTCATGGATTCCTCTATGCGCGCCGCAGCACAAGACTTCCCCTGGGCCGAAGAGCTCGAAAAAACCGTCATCGCCAGCATCACGACCAGCTTCAGCCTGGATTTTTTGCTGTTCAAGGACAAGCAAGGCGGCGAGGTCGACACGCTTCACAACGTACGTAACGGTATATGGGCGACCGATGCAGAAAAGCAGCGGTTCGAGCAGCGTGGCGAGTATGACTCTACGCCCTACCACCAACACGCCAATTACATCGCAACTGGACGCGAAGACAAGGCCAGCCAGGCAGCCGGAACACTGCATGATCCTTACCGCAACACAGTGATGGCTGCCCATGAACAGCGCAACCTGGATCATGTAATCAGCGCCAAGGAAATCCACGATGACGCCGGGCGGGTGCTGGCAGGGCTCAGCGGCGTGGAGCTGGCCAACCAAAGCAGCAATTTGCAAACCACCCACGAAACGGTCAACAAGTCGAAAAAGCAGACGCCGATCAATGAGTATCTGGATAGGCTGCCGGGCCTGATCCATAACCATGAAAAATCGCTGGCGGGCGACCGCGCACGTTTGGCAAAAGCTCCGCGAGAAACGCCGCAACAGCAACATGAAGCCCGCGCGCTGGAAGAAAAAATCCGCAAGACCGAAAGCAAGATCAGCGAGCTCAAAGCCGTGGATCATGAAGGCATGCGCAAGCGTGATGCCGAGGCGCGCGCGCCTTACGAGCAGCAGATCAATGCAGCCTACTACACCAGCAGCAAGTTTCTGCACCAGACCGCGTACACAACGGGGAATGCAGGTTTGGCTATGGGAACGCGGCAGATGCTCGGGCTGGTGATGGCAGAAGTATGGTTCGAGTTGCGTGACCAACTGCCGGCACTGCTTGAAAAGCTGAAGCATGCGTTCAGCCTGGAGACCTTCGTCGACGGCATCAACAAGTCGCTCAAAGGCATCTGGAAACGGGTGCAGGCGCGTTTCAACGATTTCCTGGTAGCGTTCAAGGATGGCGTGTTTGCGGGTGTGCTCGGGAGCCTGACCACTACGCTTTTCAACATTCTCGCCACCACACAAGCAATGGCGATCAAGATCATCCGCGAGCTGTGGGGACAACTGGTCAAGGCCATCAAGCTGATGGTGTTCAACCCCGACCAACTGAGCTTCGTCGAGCAGTGTCAGGCGGTGACATCGTTGTTGTCGGTGGGCGTTGCCACGGTGGTGGGCACTATGGCTTACACCCAGTTGGTGCCGTTCCTCAGTTTCCCTTTCGGCACCGAGCTGGCTGCGTTCGCCGGAGCGCTGGTGACGGGCGTGATGACCCTTGGCCTGAACTACTTTCTGTTGCACAGCGCAATGGCACGCAAGCTCTGGGCCTTCATTGAATCCTTGACGCCGCACGCCGGCACGGTGCGCGAGTTCCAGGCAATCAATGCAGAGCTTGACCGTTATCTCCTGGAGCTGGGCCGGGTCGAATTCAACATGGATGTGGAGGAGTTGCAGGCCTTCACCCAGGAACTTGAGGCGTGCAATGACGACATTCAGCGCAGCACGATATTGCAGAAGGCAGTGGCGGCCCGAGGCATCGAGCTGCCCTTCGAAGCAGGTAACGCGACCAGCACCCGCAACTGGCTGGCTTCGCTGGTATGACGCTACCGGCGTTTCCCTGCACGCAATGCGGGCTGTGCTGCCGCAATGTGCATCTGGCGGAACAGACGCAGTACCTGGATCGGGGTGACGGCGCATGTCGGCATTACAGTGATGCCGACAAGCAATGCCTGATCTACGAGACCCGGCCGGATATCTGCCGGGTCGACCGGCAGTACCGCATGCACTATGCGCAGCGGTTCAGCTGGGAAGCATTCGTAGAAGCCAATACGCAGGTTTGCAAGCTCCTCCAGCAGCAGCTAAAGGAGTGAACGGGAGTTTTTGAACGAGCTTCAGCGAGGTGTTACGAACTGATATCGGCTGGTCGATCGCTAACACCTCGTCAACCTGATGCTAGACCACACGTCCACCCAAAAAAACCCAACCCAGGCCGCAGCGCAACTAAAGCAAACCACTCTCGCGCAAAAAACCCTTGGACACGCCCTCAATCGATTCCCGCCCCACATCAACCCGTGAGTTGAGTCCCGCAATCGTCTCGTCATCCAGCCTGGAAGAAAGCGCATTCAGCAATTCCCCAACCTTCGGACTCGCCTCAAGCACCTCTGTCCGAATAACCGGCGTCAACGCATAGCCAGGAAAGAACCCCTTATCATCCTTCAACACCACAAACCCAAACGCCGGAATGCGCCCATCCGTCGAAAGAACCAACGCCAAATCAACCTGAGCATCCCTAAGCGCCTGATAGGTCAACCCGCCATCCATGCGCACGATATTCTTGCGCTCGAATTCAAACCCGTACTCCTCCTGAAGAGGGCGCAGACCATCGGGCCGGGAGAAGAACTCGGCGTTCGATGCGAATTTGTAGGATTTGCCCGCTTCGATGTTTTTTGCCAGATCGCTGATCGAGACGACGCCGCCCTTTTCGGCGTCGACTTTGCGCATGGCCAGTGCGTAGGTGTTGTTGGCTTTGGAAGGGTTCAGCCAGGTGATGCCCTTTTGCGCATCGAGTTCGCTGATCCTTTTATAGGTTTGCTCGGCGCTGAGTTTGTCAGTGATCTTGTTGTAGGTAATCAGGGACGTGCCGGTGTATTCCCAATACACATCTACCTGACCGTTCTCTTGCGCCGCGCGCAGTACTGATGAACCCAGATCCGCGCGTTTATCGACCTTGTAGCCGTTGGCTCGCAATAGTTGTGCGGTCATTTCGGCGACCAATTGCTGTTCGGTAAATTTCTTGCCGCCGACGATAATTGCGTTGTTGGCAGAGGCGTTGCCGACAACACCGGCAACGAGACTAAAGCTGAAGATCAGACTGGCCAGCATTCGATAAATCATCGTGCACCTCATGTTATTGATTCAGATGGAGGGTGTTCAGATTCATTGGCGCCCGGCCATTCGCAAGCCTCGGGAGACTGCAATGTGTTGAATCACTCCGCAGCCGAGGTCGACGGCGATGGCCAGAAGCGCGGTCGCTACGGCGCCGGCCAGCATCATGCCGAAATCGTTCAGGTCGATCCCGGTGAAGATCAACTCGCCCAGTCCGCCGCCACCGACCAGAAATGCCAGCGGTGCGGTGCCGACGTTGATCGCCAGCGCGGTGCGGATGCCGGCAAAAATCACGTTCAGTGCATTGGGGATTTCGACCTTCCACAGTGTCTCTCTCGGCGTCATGCCCATGGCTTCGGCCGCTTCCACCAGATGCTGTGGCACTGCGCGCAAGCCTTCGCAGGTGTTGACCGCGACGGGGAGCAAGGTCGCAACAAACAACCCGATGATGGCCGCCCCGCTGCCAACACCGATCAAGCTCATGGCCAACGCCAACAGTGCGAGTTTGGGAATCGCCTGCCCGACGTTCAGGACTTGCATGCTGGCCATGGCATAACGCTGGTTCGCCGGGCGGCTCATCCACACACCCAACGGAAGCGCAATGGCGATGGCCAGCACTCCACTGACGGCGACGATCTGTAAATGCTGGACCGTCAGGTAGCTGATGTCGCCCCAGTAAAACTGCAGCCCCTGCCAGAATCGGTTGAGTGAGTCCGCCATCGTCAGTGCACCGCCGGAGTGATGTTTTCAACCAGGCGCGCGAGGATGTCAGCCTGGTGCACATAGCCGATAAAACGCCCGTCGCAGTCGTTGCATAGCGCCCAGTCCTGGCCGCGACCGAGCAGTTGCGAGAGTACCTGGCGCAGGTCATCGCCCGGTTTGACGATCAGGTGCGAGTGGGCAGCGATGCCGCTGCTGCTGCCGACGATTTGCATGTGTTGGCGCGGGGCGATCTTGCTGAGAACATCCGCCGCGCGCAGCAGGCGCAGGCGTTTCATGATTCGGTCGCCACCCATGAAGTTCGCCACGAACTCGCTGTTGGGCCGGGCCAGCAAATCATCCGAGCTGCCGAATTGCTGGATCTTTCCGTTGTGGAACAAGGCAACGCAGTCGGCCATCTTCACCGCTTCGTCGATGTCGTGGCTGACGAACAAAACAGTCTTGTTGACGAGGCGCTGGATGCGCCTGAATTCGTCCTGGATCACTTCGCGGTTGATCGGGTCGATGGCGCCGAAGGGCTCATCCATCAGCATCACCGGCGGGTCCGCTGCCAGCGCCCGCGCTACGCCTATGCGCTGCTGTTGCCCACCGGAAAGCTCGCACGGATAGCGCTTGAGAAATTTCGCCGGATCCAGCGCGACCACTTCCAGCAACTCGCCCGCGCGCTTACGGCTTTTGCTCTTGTCCCAACCCAACAGATCGGGCACGACGCAGATGTTTTCCTCAACGGTCATATTCGGGAACAGGCCAACTTGTTGGATCACATAGCCGATGGAGCGTTTGAGAGTGACGCTGTCCAGCTCGGACGTGTCGCGGCCATTGATTCTGATGGTGCCGGAAGTTGGCGTGATCAGTCGGTTGATCATTTTCAGCGTCGTGGTTTTGCCGCAACCCGATGGCCCGAGCAGTACACAGATCTGTCCCTCTTCCACATTGAATGAGACATCTTCTACCGCCGTGACAGCGCCGAATTGCTTGTTCAGGTTTTCGATCTGGATCACGTCGTCACTTCCTTCATTCGGCCGGTGGCCAGTTTGTTCTTGTTCAACCCGTTCGGCGTGAGCAGGCGCTGCAAGCCGTACAGCGCATAATCGGCCGCGATGGCGATAACACTGATGACGATCGCACCGGCCAGGAGCTGTCGAGTATCCGATTGGGCGATGCCGCGAATGATCAGGCTGCCCAGGCCGCCGGCGCCGATATAAGCCGCGATGGCAGCGATGCCAATGTTGATGACGGTCGCCATCCTCACGCCGGCCATGATCAGCGGCACCGCAACAGGTAGCTCAACCTTGCGCAATCGTTGCCCGGTCGACATGCCCATGCCGATCGCGGCTTCGCGCAAGGCTGGATCGATGTTGGAGATCGCCGTGGTGGTGTTACGGATGATTGGCAATTGGGCGTAAAGAAACAGCGCAATGACCGCCGGCACCACGCCGATCCCGTAGCCGATCTGCGATAGCACCGGAATCATCAGCCCGAACAGCGCGGCGGAAGGAATGGTCATCAGAACTGCGGCGAAGGCCAGGACCCAACGGCGTGTTCTGGGGTGTTGGGAGATGGCGACTCCCACGGGCACACCGGTCAGAATTGCCAGCCCCACCGCTATCGCCACAATGAGCAGGTGCTGGCCGAGCAGCAGACTGATCAGCCCGCCGTTTTCCAGAATGAAACGCAAGGTTTCCATGAGGGTTGTGCCTTCTGTACGTCATTGTTGTTTTTATTCGGCGCGCATCTGGATTGAGCGCCGTGTCTGGAAAAGACCTTACCGCGCCAGTGCGGGCACTCTGAGCTGCGGGCTCGACGTTTTCTATCAAAAAATCGACGTTGCGCAGAAAACCAAACCGCTGATCAGCGCATTGGGTTCAGGGCAACAGGCGGGTCGCGGGTGACAAACGTGTACGGTAATCCGCCTGCCAGACGGGTCATGCGTCAGCCAGGGGATGTGCCGACTGGAGAGATTCGAAGGGTCTGGACGGATACATTCTGTAAATGAAATCAGGAGTGAGCATCATCAAATTTCCGCCGCTCCTCTCCGGGCGTACATCCCCAGACACGACGGTAAGCCGCACCGAGGTGTGATGCCGAAACGAACCCGCAGCTGTAGGCAATCGAGGCAATGGGCTGGGTGCTCTCACGCAGCAATCGGCGTGCTTCGTTCAACCGCAGCTCCAGATAAAACTTTTTAGGCGTCATGCCGAAGTGCTGGTGCCACAGCCTTTCGAGTTGGCGATGGGACAGGTTGCAACGGTCGGCGATTTCTTCGATGCCGATGATGCTTTCCAGATTGTTCTCCATGAAGGCGATGGCGGCGGTCAGCCGGCGATCGTGAATGCCGAACCGCCACTGGATCGACATTCGCTGATGCTCTTCCGGCGCACGGATCCGCGCGTGGAGAAACTGTTCGGCGACACTCGCCGCAAGCTGGTTACCAAAATCGAGTGAGATCTGCGCCAGCATGAGGTCGATGGCCGCCGTCCCTCCGCCGCACGTCCAGCGGTTGTCATGGTTGACGTACAGCTCCCGGGTGACCTCGATCGTAGGAAATTCTTCGCAAAACTGACCGATGGATTCCCAGTGCAACGTACAGCGTTTGCCCTCCAGCAATCCGGCGCGGGCGAGGATGAACGTACCGGTGCTCAGTGCGCCGACAGTGACCCCGCGCGATGCGGCACGTTGCAGCAAGCGCAGCATTTTCGGTGGTTTCTGACGCTCGGTGTCCAGGCTGGCCAGGACAAATACGCGATCCAGTTCCGGCGCCTGATCAACCGCCACGGTGTGGATTTCGATGCCGCTGCTGGAACTGACCGGTCCGCCTGACTCAGTCAGCAGTGTCCACTCATAAAGCGTTTTGCCGGACAACCGATTGGCGGCACGCAACGGCTCGCAGGCACCCGCCAGGGCCATCATCGAGAACTGAGGAAGAATGAGCAGCCCGATTCGCTTGGTAGGACCGTTATTCCCGGACGGCGCTGAATCATTGGTGGCTGTCATCGCCAGATCCTTTCAAGGGGGACCAGCCGTTCAAGCGGACGGCTTTTGACCCGCCATGTTAGGGGCTGGGCACGCATTCAGCCAGACCGGCACACACTCCGCCATGCTGGGCAATCGCTGCGAGGCCTCAATACCCGAGGTCTCGCAGAAGAATGGCGAGCGGATCAGCCACGCGTGCGGATGGCTTCGTCGATACTCTGGATCATCGCTTTGAACACCGGGTTGTCGGCCTGATTCTGCTGACCATGCTGCATCTTCGGAATGATCAACGCATGCGGGCCGGCATCGCCCGGATAGTTTTGATGCAGACGCACAGATTCCGATGGCATGTGCAAAGTGTTGTCGGCACCGTGGATGATCAGCGCGGGCGGAAAGCCTGTTGCGCCTTCGATGGATTGCTCCGGGTCATATTGCACATAAGACTTGTAGGATTTCGCCGTCACCCAGGTGCAGCCCGGCCAACGGTCCGCGCCCCCCGCTTCGGTATAACCGCCCAATTGCAGGTCGACATACGCCTGGGTTTCAGGATCCAGCGGGTAGTAACCGAGTCGGGTCTCACCGGTGCCGGTGTCGAACGGCGGGATCGGCGCGTCATCGGCGAGTTGCACAATGGCCGCATCGGCCGCCGCCGGGTCTGCGCGCAAGGCCTGCAAGTTGCGGATGTTGGTGTAGCTCATCGGCACCCAGAAGCGGATCTGCTCAGCGCCCGCTGCGGCGAGTTCAGCCACCGCTGCAAGGCTGGCCACCGAGCCGATCGCCCACGATGCGACCGCCGGCATCTCACCGAAATTTTCGCGCGCCCAGGCAACGGCTCCCAGCACTTCATCTTTCTGGTCTTCGAGAATGACGTTAGTGATGACCTTGTCACCTGATTCGACGGCGTTACGGATGTGCTTGTTGGAAAAGAAGCCTGCCACGTCATACGTCATGACCCGATAACCAAGGGCCGCCAAGGCGCGACCAAACAGTTGGCCGTACATCGTGACTCCACCGGTGAACCCTGAGTTGAAAATTACCGGTGGCAGTTTTTGCGAGGCAGCGTCGCGTTGTTCTGGCTGAAATACCATGCCTTTGAGGCTGAGGGTTTCATCGCCGTACTTGACGCTGAAGTTGATGTCTCTTGTTGTAATGTTCGTCATTTGTGAGTGATCTCGAAGTGAGAGGTGTGGGCGTAGGTCAACTTGCCAACTGGCCAGACGCTCCTCGCAGAAGTTGGCTAACAGGAATTTCGCTTGCTTGGGAAACATGCCGTGCAACGGCATCTACAAAGTTGAACGCCTTGTTCGGATCGAACAGCTCGGAATAATTGGCTCCATCGTTGTCCGTTCCGACATGAGGCGCATCGGTTGCTTCCAGCAGGATCTTGTCTGCGCCGACGGCGCGGACTATTTGCGTCACGAAACGAGCGGTTTCTTCGGGGTGGCTGCTGGTTCGATAGCCGGGCCCCTTGAACCACACGTTGCCGCGCGCGCAGGCTTCAGCAAGCAGCGCGATCCAGGCAGGCTCGGCGATGCCCCGCTCACGGTGACAGGTGCCGAGGTGATCGATGATGACCCGCACATTGCGAGGGATCTGGCGCAGTACCCGCAAATTGGTCTCGGCTTCTTTCGCGTAAATGTGCAGATGCTGGTGCGGTTGCAGGCGTTGATAAAACGCTTGCCACTGTTGATCACTGAAGTGGAGAGGAGAAACGGTTTCCGGCCGTGCATCGTGCAAAACGATGCGGGCGCCAATTACCTGTGGGTGCGATAGTCGTTGCCGGGTGGCGTAAGCGGGGTCTGCCTTGATCGTCCCCACTAACCTCACGCCGCCGTAGCGCTGAGGGTTGGCTGCCTGAAGACTCTTGAGTTCGTCAAACGAGGCAAATACGTTTTCCGAGTCCGGCAAAATACTTAGATGAACGTTGTTGATCAGCCTCGGAGCAATACCGGCATCGATCAAGTTATCCAGATAAACCGTCAGCGAGTGCGGCGCGGGTAATGCATAGGGCAGTGCAGCAGATACTCGAAGCAGGTCTTGCGAAGTAAAAAAATGAACGTGACAGTCTGTTCTTTCAATCAACGGCAACATGATTTTTGTTTCCTGCATTTGTGCGAAAACAATAATCGTCGTCAGGCCCTCGTCGCTCCCGCCAACTCGACGTGTAGTATCAAAATTTCGCCATG
The DNA here is from genome assembly GCF_044542195.1 of Pseudomonas sp. NPDC079367. Classification (NCBI taxonomy): domain Bacteria; kingdom Pseudomonadati; phylum Pseudomonadota; class Gammaproteobacteria; order Pseudomonadales; family Pseudomonadaceae; genus Pseudomonas; species Pseudomonas sp. NPDC079367. The sequence continues at coordinate 3,210 of NZ_JBITTW010000015.1, read as the reverse complement.
CGCGACTTTGTGAGCAAAGATGTCCTGACAATCATCGCTTGGTTTTGCAGGCATTGAAGCCTGTGGCGGTAACTGGGCAACGGCCCGTCAGAAAGCATGGCGAAAAATTGATGCGCCTGTTTCGACGTGAATTTTTCTTCACCGCGCCCCGCCCCGCGAACCGATAAAATCCCCCCGCTCATTCAAGAAACTACGGTTCGCCCGCGCTCCTGGCGGGCTTTTTTTCGTCCCTGATTTCTGCGCACCTTGCCCCTCCCCGGCATATACGCGACTCTGCCGGCAGATCCCTCGCCAAGGAGCGCTCGATGCCACTGTTATCCCTGCCCTGCCCGCGCCTCACGCTGGCGATCCTGTCCCCCGATCAGGCCAAGCTCGAAAGCGCGTTCTACCAGCGCAACCAGCGGCACCTGGCCCCTTGGTCGCCCATCCGCACCACCGATTACTTCTCCACCGCGAACATCCGCCGTCGCCTCGAGATCCAGGCCAGCGCCTTCGAAGCAGGCCTGGCGATGCATTTCGCGCTCCTGTCTCCAGATGGTCAGCAAATGATCGGGGCCTGCAATTTCAGCGGCATCATTCGCGGGGCGTTTCAGGCGTGTTATCTGGGTTATCACATTGATGAAGCGCATCAGGGTCAGGGTTTGATGCAGGAGGCGCTGGAAGCGGGGATTGGTTATATGTTCGATACGCAGAATCTGCATCGGATCATGGCCAATTACTTTCCTGGCAATGAGCGCAGTGCGCGCTTGCTCGAACGTTTGGGCTTTGAGCGCGAGGGCTATGCGAAGGCGTATCTGAATATCGCCGGGCGCTGGCAGGACCATGTGCTGACGGCGCTGCTCAATCCCGGGTTCGAGGCGCCGGATCAGCGTTGGTCGCGGCGTCTGGGCTGAGGCGTTCCAAACCATCTGACAAAATCCTTTCAGCTCTCGGGTTTGCGGCCGATACAGACCTGCTAACACCCCTGCTGGCTCAAAAGAACAACAATCTTCCAGCCTAACTGACGACCAAGAAACCCAACGTTTCTGGAGGATTTGCATGAATAGCTGGTTCGGTAACATCAGCGTGAACATGAAACTCGGCCTGGGCTTCGGCCTCGTGCTGGCCCTGACCTGCATTCTGGCGCTGACCGGCTGGACCAGCCTCGGCGGCCTGATCGACCGCAGCAACTGGATGAGCGACATCACCCAGCTCAACGCCGGCCTGACCAAATTGCGCGTGGTGCGCCTGCAATACATGCTGACCAACGGCGACGAAACCGCCGCACAGAATGTGCAGACCACCCTTGAAAGTTTCGCCGCACAGCAGCAGGCGCTGATCAGCAAATTCAAGAGTCCTGAGAACGTCGCACTGCTCAAGCAGCAAGCGGCAACCATCGCTGAATACCAGACCTCGCTGAACAAAATGCGCAACGCCTATCGCACCGGCAACAGCGCCCGCGACACCATGAGCGCCAACGCCCAGACCGCGTACAACCTGATCGAGTCGATCAGCCAGCGCGTGCAGCAGATGGAGTTGAGCGATCAGCGTTTCGAGCAGTTCCAGGCGGTTACTGCGGCGAAGGAAGCGTTCATCCTCGCGCGCTATGAAGTGCGTGGTTACACCGCGACCAGCAACGCCGAGACCGAGCAGAAAGCCGTCGGCCAGATCGATGCGGCCATCGCCAGCCTCAAGCCACTGAATGCGCAATTTGCCGCGACTCAACAGGACGCCTTGCGTCAACTGGAAACCGCGCTGACCAGCTATCGCAGTGCGTTGATGGCGTACAAGAACGCCAATGCCGATGCCGTGCAGGCGCGCAAGGAAATGACCGATCAGGGCACCACCATCGTCGCCCTGAGCGAGCAGCTGTACCAGATTCAGCTTGATCGCCGTGACGCCGAAAGTGCTCAGGCGCGCACCTTTCAGTTGATCAGCACGTTGCTGGCGCTGCTGGTTGGCGTGATTGCGGCGGTGATCATCACCCGTCAGATCACCCGCCCGCTGCAGGAAACTCTCGCCGTGGTCGAGCGCATCGCCAGCGGTGACCTGACTCAGAATGTCACCGTCACTCGCCGCGACGAACTCGGCGTGTTGCAGCAAGGCATTGCGCGCATGGGCGTGACCCTGCGTGACTTGATCAGCGGTATCCGTGACGGCGTCACCCAGATCGCCAGTGCCGCCGAAGAACTCTCGGCGGTGACCGAGCAGACCAGCGCCGGCGTTAACAGTCAGAAAGTCGAGACCGATCAGGTCGCCACTGCCATGCACGAAATGACTGCCACCGTGCAGGAAGTTGCGCGCAATGCCGAAGAAGCATCGCAAGCCGCCGCTGCGGCGGACGGCGAAGCCCGTGAAGGCGACAAGGTTGTAAACGAAGCCATCGCGCAGATCGAACGTCTGGCCAGCGAAGTGGTGCGTTCGACCGAAGCGATGAGCGTGTTGCAACAGGAAAGCGACAAGATCGGCAGCGTTATGGACGTGATCAAGGCTGTCGCCGAACAGACCAACCTGCTCGCGCTCAACGCCGCGATCGAAGCAGCGCGTGCCGGTGAAGCCGGGCGTGGGTTCGCCGTGGTTGCAGATGAAGTGCGCGGTTTGGCTCAACGCACGCAGAAATCCACCGAGGAAATCGAAGGTCTGGTCGCCGGTCTGCAGAACGGCACCCAGCAGGTTTCTGCAGTGATGAACAACAGCCGCGCGCTGACCGACAGCAGTGTCGCCCTGACGCGCAAGGCCGGCGCCTCGCTGGAAAACATCACCCGCACGGTGTCGAACATCCAGTCGATGAACCAGCAGATCGCCGCCGCCGCCGAACAGCAAAGCGCCGTGGCCGAAGAGATCAGCCGCAGCATCATCAACGTGCGCGACGTGTCCGAGCAGACCGCCGCAGCGAGTGATGAGACGGCCGCGTCGAGTGTTGAACTGGCGCGTCTGGGTGGTCAGTTGCAGCAAATGGTCAGCCACTTCCGCGTTTGATTTCGTCTTGCGCTGAGGCTTGCCCGCAATTGCGGTGGGTCAATCAAAACCACTTTGGCTGACCCACCGCCTTCGCGAGCAAGCCCGCTCCCACAATGGATCTGTGTGCCACGCTGGATTTCGATCCCGCCGCAAAATCCCCGTGGGAGCGGGCTTGCTCGCGAAAGCGGCGGGTCAAAAAAATCATTGCTGACTGACACTCCGCCTTCGCGGGCAAGCCCCCGCCCCCACAGGATGTGTTTGGCGCCCGGG